>JALXBH010000032.1:4799-8436 GCA_026991535.1 Calditrichia bacterium
TTTGCGGCCAGGCTGTCCAGGTTGTGTTGACGGTTGGAGGGATCAAGCACATAAGAGGCGATCATGCTGTCAAAATGAACACCGGCGGTATGCAGGCCGTGCCGCAGCAGGATGGCTGTATCATACTTCAGGTTTTGCCCATATTTGAGGATGGCGCTGTTTTCAAAAACCGGGCGCAGGATATCAAGGACCCGGGCGCTTTCCAGGTGGCAGTCCAGATGGTTAACCGCGATATAGACCGCCTCCCTTTCCCGGTAACTGATGGCGATGCCGGCAATACGCGCCCGTAGCGGGTCGAGGCTGTCCGTTTCCAGATCGAAGACAAAACTTTTTTGCCCGGCCAGTTCCGCGGCATAAGCCTCGATCTGCTCATAGCTGTTGAGCAAACGATAATTCACCGTGTTCCCGTCATGTTTTTCCAGTTCCGGCAGTGGAGCCTCATCCTGCGTCAGGCGGCTCATACGTTCGGCCAGACGGTTGAACTCGAGCTCCCGGGTTACCGTTACGGCCACACGGGGGTCCCACAGCCGCATTTTTAAATCATCCAGCCCCACCTCCATGGGCACATCGGTTTTGATGGTGGCCAGTTCATAGGAAAGAAAAGCCTTGTCCCTATGGGCAATCAGATTCTCCTTGACCTTGCTTTTTTTCAGCTCGTCGATATGGCGGTACAGGTTCTCCAGCGAGCCGTATTCGGCCAGCAGGGTTGTTGCCGTTTTAGGCCCTACCTTGGGCACTCCGGGGATATTATCCGAGCTGTCGCCCATCAGGGCCAGCCAGTCCACAATTTGATGCGGATGCACGCCGAACTTTTTATAGACGCCCTCTTTCTCGATGATTTCGGCCCCTTGATTACCTTTGCCGATGGCATAAAGAAAAATATGATCATCCACCAGTTGAGCCATATCCTTATCTCCGGACATGATGTAAACATCCACCCCGGAGGAGCCGAATTTTTTAGCCAGGGTACCGATGATGTCGTCGGCCTCATAGCCATCCTTTTCCAGCAAAACAAAATTGAGTTTTTTCATGGTATCCACCAGCCGGGGATACTGGGCGCGCATTTCCTCGGGCATGCGTTCGCGCGTGGCTTTATATTCCGGATAAACCTTATGACGAAAGGTGGGCTCGCCGGTATCAAAGACCACGGCGATATAATGGGGCTGTTCCTCGGTGATCAGGCGAACCATGGTGTTTAAAAAGCCGAAGGTGGCCGAGGTGTTCTCGCCCTTGGAGTTTATCAGCGGATTACGGATAAAAGCAAAATAGCTGCGGTAATACAAAGCGGAACCGTCTACCAGAAATAATTTTTCGGACATGGATGAGCCTCACGATATGGGTGGAGGTCAAAAATACGATCTTTGACATTATACAGCAAGCACGGGAAGGCAGGGCCTTTTGGACTTTAGTGTAAAAAACGGTAAATTTTCCTTTTAACTTCCACAGCCGGAATCTTGCCGCGTTTTCATCAAACAAAGGAAAGAATATGTCCCACAAAAACCCCTGGAAAACCCTCTCTACACGGGAGATATATAAAAACCCCTGGATACGATTGCGGGAAGACCGTGTTGTTACACCGGGAGGCCGCCCCGGTATTTACAGCGTGGTGGAAGCCCGGCCGGCCATAGGCATAGTGCCGCTTACGGAAAATCTGGACACCTATCTGGTGGGTCAGTATCGTTATGCCCTGCAAACATATTCCTGGGAAATCCCCGAAGGAGGCGGTCTGGAAGGCGAGAACACTCTGGATGGCGCGAAACGGGAACTAAAGGAAGAAACCGGACTCAGTGCTAATAAATGGGATTTTTTGGGTACGCTCTACACCAGCAACTGTTTTACCAATGAAGTGGGCTATGTTTATCTGGCGCGGGAACTGACCGAGGGAGTTTCCCGGCCGGATGATACCGAGGATTTACACATACGCCGTCTGCCTTTTGAACAGGCCTGGCAGATGGTTTTGGAGCAGGAAATCCGTGACGCGCTGGCCGTGATCGGCCTGACACGCGCCTATTTTTATCTGAAGCAAAAGGGGCACATACTCTTTTAACAAACTCTGCCTATAACACGCGGGTTATGCTAAAAGCCAGAACCATTTTTTTCAGGCGAAAGGGAGCGTCGGCCCCGATCAGATATTGGCTGCTGTTTAAACGGCGGTTGTTGGTTACAAAAAGATAAAACACATGTCCGCCCGTTTCTATGGCCACTCCGGCGCTCACACTGTTAGAGGAACGAAAATTCTCCGCTTCAGCCAGGGTAACGCCTCCCTGCCAGCCTCCCGTAACCATGCCATATTCCGCGAACAGGCTCCACATGCGATTAAAATAATATTGAGCGTAAAAAGGAAAATTTATAGTGTATTTTGTTTTCAGGCGGTAGTCGCTTGCAAAAATAAAGCTGTTATATACCAGGGACGGCGCCAGCCCCAGGCCCAATCTTTTTTCCAATATCACAGAATTGACAATGAACTGTCCAAAGTATTGAAAATTTCGTCTGTCCCGCACCCGTCTTTTTCCCCCGGGGCCATAGACCTCGCTGTTTAAAGCCAGCCCGCCCCGCAGGGCAAAGGTCATGGGCAGCATGGGGTTATCCCACTCACCTATCCCATATTTAAAAATTAAGTCCACATTATCCATTATGTTGCTGCGGCCCAGGGTCACCATTAAACGGTCGCTAAGGCCATAGGCCAGCGCGGTGCGCATGTTAACGGGGCCGTCCAGACCGAAAAAACCTTCCATACCACTGGAAACAGGGCCAAAACGATGGGCAATCTCATAAAAAAAATCACCCTTTGCCAGCAATTCCGTTGTGGGGAGACTGGCCAACTGAATGCTGTGAAACAGTGCCAAAGGCGCTTTACGTTGCCCGTCTTTCCGCTTCCAGGAGGGTTGAGCATCTGCCAGCGTGGAGAGCAACACGATATAAAGAAGCCCTTTTATCCACATATCTCCTCCTCACTTTACGCGAATTAAGTTTAGCCTGGCCGAAATGTCTATTTTTTCAGCCACTTTAATAAAGGCCAGCAACCGCGGCGCCCGGATATTGTAGTCCTTTAATAAAACGGAAAAGCGGCTCTCCACACTAAGATATTTTCCCCGCGCAACAATGGTACCATTTATGTCAACAGGGCGGGAAACTCCATGCAGAAAAAACATTCCCCGTACCACGACCTTGTAATGTGCCCCTTCCCGCTTCAGAATATGCAGCCGCCCCCTTATCCAGGAAAGCGGATATTTTTCTGTATGCAGCACATCTTCCCGCATATCACGGTCCCGTTTTCCATTACCCGTATTAAAAGCAGCTGGGCTGACCTCAATATAGACTTCGGCGTTTTCGGCCGGCAGGGAGTCTTTCTCACTGTAGATATAGCCGTCAAGGGCATCCGTTTCTCCCTTAAAATCCAACAGCGTGGTAGAACTATGAAAAACCACGCGGTTCGCGGCAGAACCATCCACATGCCATTCTCCCGCGCGTACGGCGCCTATGGCCAGAAAGAGGCCGAGTATAAGCGTATTCATGATTATCTCGCCAATATATCCTTAGGTGGTATAACACGGATGCCTTGAAAATAATTTCATTTTTTGGTTTGGCTTGTAAACATTGGCGGGAAAAAGCTGTGTAACCCAATAGCGGGGAAACG
>JALXBH010000033.1 GCA_026991535.1 Calditrichia bacterium
ACCGGAGTATAAACCGAACGAAATTCTAATAACATTTATATAAGGGCATATGATGAAAAATAAAAAGTATTTATCATTTACACTATTATTAACAGTATCCGTGTTCTTTTTGCTACTTACAGGTTGTGCGGATAATTCACCGCTTTCTTCGGCAAATGAAAACAATACGACAATAGACGCCTCGGTTACCGCCACCGTTGGTTTTCAGGGCGAACGGCCTGAGTTTGTACCCGGTGAATTGATTGTAAAATTTAAAGCGGGTATCACAGCCGGTAAGCGCCTTCAGGCCTTGAAAGGTGTTGGCGGACGCATAGGAGAGAGAATAGTAACCAAGGCCATGGACCGAAGCGGCGACAGAGAAGGTTTGACGGTTGTACGCATGCTGATGCCCGTGGATGCGGCCGTTAAAATTCTGCGGAGCTCTCCCGATGTTGTTTTTGCCGAACCCAATTATTATCTGTATCATACCGCCACATCCAATGATCCATATTATACAGACGGCTCTCTGTGGGGGATGTATGGGGATGCCACTTCGCCCTCCAACCCCTATGGCAGCCAGGCCGGCGAAGCCTGGGCCGCCGGGAATACCGGTTCGGCCACGGTACATATTGGCGTAATCGATGAAGGGGCCATGTACAGCCATGAGGATCTGGCCGGACAAATCTGGACCAATCCCTATGATCCTGTTGACGGCATTGATAATGACGGCAATGGCTATGTGGATGATATCCACGGCTGGGACTTTGACGGTGATGATAACAGCACCTATGACGGTAAGCAGGATGATCACGGCACCCATGTTTCCGGTACCATTGGCGCCATCGGTGGAAATGGAATTGGTGTTGCGGGCGTTTCCTGGAATGTTTCCATTATTACGGCCAAGTTTCTGGGCCGGCGCGGAGGGTCCACCACCAACGCTATTAAAGCTATTGATTACATTACGGACTTAAAAACCCGTCACGGCCTGAACCTGCCCGCCACCAATAATTCCTGGGGCGGCGGCGGCTTTTCCCAGGCCTTGCAGGATGCCATAGAACGGGCTAATGCCGCGGATATTCTGTTTGTTGCCGCCGCGGGTAACGACGGCGCCGATATCGACGCCTCGCCCAGTTATCCGGCCAGCTATCCCAATGCCAACATCATTGCCGTGGCCTCTATCACCTCCACCGGCGGGCTGTCAAGCTTTTCAAACTATGGCGCCACTTCGGTGGACATCGGCGCCCCGGGATCGGGGATTTACTCCACGTTGCCCGGCAACAGGCCCGGTAGCTCTACTTATGGTTCCTATAACGGAACGTCCATGGCCACACCTCATGTTACCGGCGGCGTCGCCTTGTATGCGGCGTCCAATCCGGGAGCCAGTGCCGCGACAATAAAAAGCGCCATTCTTAACAGCGCCGTGGCCACATCTTCACTTTCCGGTAAAACGGTAACCGGCGGAAGGTTGAATGTAAGCGGTTTCTAAGGATGGAATAGTTTTAGATTGCCATGGCAGGGAAACTTTGCCGAAGGCCCGTTGACCGGAAGTCAACGGGCCTTTTTTCTTTAGCGAAATATGACGCCCTGCTAAAAACATGTAAAAAGATACTTATTACCCGGTGTTTATATAAGACCGCTATATTCTTTTTTGAATATATGTTCCGGTTTTTTTTAGGACTAATAAACGGAGCGGTATATTTTTCGTTTCAAAATATATTGTTGTTAAAATATGTGGCAGAGAAAGGAAATCGTCTCCTTTATATCAAAGGGCTGTTTAAAAAAAACGATGGAATCCGTTATCCGGGGTTATAAAATAAAAAACCCGCCGCAGCGGGTTGAAAATCGCGAAAAAAATTACATGCCAAAGCGGGCATAGTTCTTCTTGATAAACTCTTCCTGATCGGCGGGGACTTCATCTTCCGGGAAAATGGCCTCAACCGGACACTCCGGCTCACAGGCGCCGCAGTCGATGCACTCCTCGGGGTGGATGTAAAGCATGCCGTTGGCGGTGCGCAGGGCGGCCTTGCCTTCCTCCGTTTCAAACGTGTGTCCCTCTGTCGGGTAAAAACAATCTACCGGGCATACTTCTACACAGGCGGTATCACAAACACCAACACAGGGTTCGGTTACGATATAGGCCATGATAATCTTCTCCTTTTCAAAAAGTAGTGTTCAGCACTATGGGTTCCAACCGGCAGGGACTTTTTCCCCTGGCCGCAAGACCGTCTAATTTAGGCAATAAATGTTATTTTTCAAGTGGCTTAAAATAATGAAACTTTGTACTTTATTTCATGTACGAGATTTCCATGCGCCTTATTACACTTATTCTGGCTCCCCTGTTATTTGTTTCCGCCCTCCGGGCACAAAAAAGCGATTCCCTGAATGTGTCCGATTCTCTTTTTGACACGCGGGCGGCCTATCAATATAGTGAAATTGAACGCCGGCCTTTTTTTGACAGCGCTGATCTTTTACGTACCAATACCGACTACAACCGGCTGCACTTTGCCGAACCCGGCCGTCCCGTTTTTATGGCCGTTTCCAATTTCTGGCCCCGGCAGAGCGGCGTCTATCTTAACCGCCTGCCCCTGAATGAAAGTGTCACCGGTCTGTTTAACATGGGCAATATCACACCGGATGTATTATCCCTCGTCGCGTCGGGCGGGCAAACGGACAGTACTTCTCCGGATCATGCTATTGAACTGTTTTTACGTAATAAAAGAAGTGACGAACCCTATACGCGCATGAATTATTATGAAGGCGACTTTGGTTTGGGCAACTTCAATGCCTACTTCTCCCGGCGTTACGGCAAACGACTCAATGTGCAACTGGCCGGACAAAATCTGGGGTATGACGGTTGGGCCAGCCGCCTGTTCAGTGAACGTTTCAGCTATCACGCCCGTTTTGACTATGAGATAGACAGCCTGAAAACCATCAGCTTCTTCTATAACCTTTCCAGAAATAAGTCCCAGATGCGCAACTCGGGCCGATACGACGACTATTCCTTTAAAACGTCTTTTACCCGTTATCACGTGCGTTATGATGACACGGGGCCCGGTGGCTTCCAATTGGATTTTGCCTGGAGCCCCGAAGGCCGCCGCTTGAGTTCCAATGTCGACACTTTTGCCGTAAGTGTGTACAGCCAGCGTTTTATGGCCCGTTTTTCGAAACCGCTTTTTTGGGCCGGTTATCAATTCCGGTTTACCACTCTGTTCAATAATGCGCGTTACAGGGGTAGCTGGCTAAAAAACGGTTTTTACAACCAGCTAAATGTGGCCTTGGAGAATACCCTGCCGTTGAGCCCCCGTCTTCGTTGGAGTAACCGTGTGCAGCTTACAGGCCGGGAAAGGCAGCAAATCCGGCCCGCTTTTTTTAGCGTCCTGAACTGGCGGAGCGGGAATCAACAGGCCATTTTGCGTCTGGGCCAGAAATACCGCTACCCCCTGCCGGGTGAACAATACTTTAAAACGGCGACATTCGCCTCTCCACTGCTGAAGGACGAACGCATTCGTGAGGCGCGTGCATCCTATATCATCTTCCCCTCGGCCAACTGGATGGTGAAGGGACAGGCCGCCCTTTATGAGCTGAACAACGAAATCGAATACGACAGCCTGGGCTTTTTTAACCGCGCTGCCCGCCGCTGGACGGAAGCGGGACTGAGCGGCCGGGCACGGCTGGGCTGGTTTTATCTGGAAGCGGCCTACCGCCGGCAATGGGCCGATCTCAATATACAGCCCCGGGATCGCTGGAATGCTCAAATCAGTTACCATGACGGCTGGTTTGCCGACCGGATGATCTTTGATTTAACCCTGGGATATTACGGCTACAAGGGGTTGTCGGGCATCTATTTTCAGCCCCTGTTTCAGCGATTTTACAGCGACGGGATCACCGATGAAACCACCGTGCATCTCTTCTACTTTAAAGGGGTGCTCAGCGTCTCGGATGTACAGTTTTACATGGAAACGGATAATATAGCCTCTTTTGACTACAGTATAGTCCGTGGTTATACCGAACAATTACGCCGGGTACGTTTTGGCGTAAACTGGGAGCTGTTTAACTAATCCGCCGGGTCCTTTTTGCTCTTCGTTTTTTAGCGGATTCTTTGTATATTCAGGCATGAAATCCCCCGGAAAATCCCACGATCCATTTTAAAATCAGGAGACTAAGATATGAGCGCAGAACGGGTAGCGGCTTTACGCAAGGAAATGAAAAAAGAGGGGCTGAGCGCCTGGCTGGTGCCCAGTACCGATGCCCACCAGAGTGAATATGTACCGGAATTGTGGCAACGCCGCGCCTGGATCAGCGGATTTAACGGCTCCGCCGGCGACGTGCTTATTACGCTGAACGACGCCGGGTTGTGGACCGATGGCCGCTATTTTGTGCAGGCCGCGCAGCAACTTTCAGGAAGCGGTATCCGCCTGATGAAAATGGGGCAGCCCGGGACTCCGGATATGGTTACCTTTTTATCGGAACAACTCCGGGAGGGCGAGGTGGTGGGCATAGACCCCAAAACCATGCCCCACAAACAGGCTGTGGCCTTTAAGCAGGAGGCTGAACAGCTTGGCCTTAAAGTCCGTTTTTTGGAGAAGAACCTGGTCGACGCCGTATGGACGGAGCAGCCCGGCTTACCGGATGACGCCATCCGTGTTCATCCCCTGAAATTTGCCGGGGAGAGCGTGGCTGACAAACTGCAACGTCTGCGCCAGGCCATGGACGCAAAAAATTGCCGGGCCCACGTCATCACCATGCTGGACGCCATCGCCTGGCTCTATAATCTGCGCGGTTCCGATGTGGATTATAATCCTGTTTTTATCGCCTATGCCCTGGTTACCGCCGATGAAGCATTCTTGTTTGTAAAAAAGAGTAAAGTGAATGATGAGGTGCGCACCCATCTGGAAGGTCTGGTGACCATCAGGGAGTATGAAGATTTCGGTGCGGCACTGGAAACTCTGGCCGCCACGGGGCAACGCATTTGGATAGATGAGGCCACAACCAATCACTGGATTGCCTACAAATGTAAAAACTGTCCCGTTGTAAATGCTCCCAGTCCCGTAATCATGTTCAAGGCGCTTAAGAACAAAGCGGAGCTGGACGGTTACAGGGCCTGCCATATCCGCGACGGCGTGGCCATGGTGAAATACCTGCACTGGCTGGAGGGAGCGGTAAAAGAGGGCGGTGTTACGGAAATTTCCTCACAGGAAAAACTGGAAGCCTTCCGCCGGGAACAGGAGATGTATGTGGGACCCAGTTTCGGCAGTATCTCCAGCTATAAAATTCACGGAGCCATTATCCATTATTCGGCCACACCGGAAAGTGATATCCCTTTGGAAGCGGAAAGCATCTACCTGATCGATTCCGGGGGCCAGTATCTGGACGGCACCACGGATATCACCCGCACCGTGGCCCTGGGCCCGCCCACGGCCGAGCAAAAGCAGCGTTTTACCGCCGTGCTGATGGGGCATATCGATCTGATGCTGACCTCTTTTGCGGAAGGCACCACCGGGCCGGCGTTGGATGTTATTGCCCGTCGTCCCCTGTGGAACCTGGGGCTGAATTATAACCACGGCACGGGGCATGGTGTTGGCGCCCATCTTGGCGTGCACGAAGGGCCCCAGGCCATCAATCCCACCCGCGGCTTTGGCGTTGCCCTGCAAGAGGGGATGATCCTCTCCAATGAGCCCGGATATTATAAAGACGGGGAATACGGCATTCGCATTGAAAATCTGATCAATGTTGTGGCCGACGGCGATCATGGAAAAGAGGGCTTTAAGTTTTTAAGATTTGAATATGCCACCTTGTGTCCCATAGACCTGCGTTGTGTTGAAAAAAGCATGTTGAGTGACAGGCAATTGAACTGGCTGAATGATTATCATAAAAATGTGTGGGAAAAGCTGTCGCCTCTGGTGGATGGCGGGGTGAAGGACTGGCTAAGGGAGGCCACGCGCGCCTTGTAGGCTTTGCTGAAAAACGGATAAAAAAAAGGCTGCTGGCAAATCAAACCGGAGGTGCCAGCAGCCTGTCTGGTTTTTCAACCAGGGGGGTATTTATGAGCTTAGTTTACGTCGGCTGAAACGCCCAGAACATCCTTCATCGCTTGTTCGATGGATTGCTTGGGCAGCGCGCCCACGGCCATTTGCGGCTTGTCACTCATCGGTACAAACAACATGGACGGAATGCTTTGGATACCGAAGGCCATGGCCAGATCGCGCTCCTGCTCGGTGTTTACCTTATAGATATCCACCTTACCGGCATACTCCTCGGATAGTTCTTCCAGAACCGGAGCCACCATCTTGCAGGGACCGCACCAATCGGCATAAAAGTCGATGATGCAGGGCTTGTCGCCTTCAAATTTCCATTCCTGATTTTGCTCGTAGTTGAAAACTTTTTTCAAAAAAGTTTCCTTGGTTAAATGTTCAGTCATTTTATCCTCCAGGATTTTAAATTCAGTTTCGGTTGCTTTATCTCTTAGGATGTGTGTTCGTCTTTTCCGTTACAATTCTTTTTAAAAATTGCTCATTGGTTGGTTCCTTATCAGTTGGCGCTGTTTATTTTGAACGGGGAAAGATTTTCCGACTATACGATTTTGGCATAAGCGGAGTTTTATGAAGCAGGAAATCTATTCCCCGGATACAAATCTCATGGAGATGTTGCCCAATCCGGCCTTTATCCTGGATGGCGCCTTTAGGATTATTCACATGAATGAGATATTCTCGGACTTATTGAATATATCCATCGCCGAAATGTACAGCCGGGATATCGGTATGATTTTGGCGGATGATTTTATTGCTGACATTTTTAAGGAACAGCTAAAATGCCAATGCCCCCTTCGTGATGTGGAAATTGAGTTCAGGGGAAAGGACACCTATCCTGTCCTGATCATATCCGCTTTTACCTTTAGCTCGCCGGAGGTGGAAACCGGTTATTGCTGCCTGGGGGTGGATGCCACGCCCATGCGTAATTTGTTGCTGGAACTTGAAGAGGCCCGGCAAAAGGCGGAAGAAGCGTCAAAGGCCAAGTCCGGCTTTCTGGCCAATATCAGTCATGAGATTCGCACACCGTTGAACGGCATCATCGGACTGCTTACGATGTTGAAGGAGAGCGGTCTCAATGAAAAGCAAAATCAAATTACCGCTCAGCTTATGGAAAGTGCCCATATGTATCAGGCGGTGTTGAGCGGCCTGTTTGATATGGCCCAGTTGGAAAGCGGCCGCTTGAAACTGAAGGAGGAGGCTTTTCAACCCGGGGAGCTGTTGAAGGCCATCTCATCGCACTTTGAGGAGCGGGCCCGGGAAAAGGGTCTGGAATTCTCCACCCATATGGACAGGGAAATCCCGCCAATCCTTATGGGCGACATGGGTCGTCTGTTCCGCGTGTTGGCTACTCTGATGGATAATGCCATAAAGTTTACCGGAAAAGGCGCCGTTTCGTGTCATATTAATTTCGATGGCATGTCCGGTGATTCCTGTCTGGTAAAATTCACCGTGCGCGATAGCGGCATGGGCATATCCTCTGAAAAAAAACGGGCAATATTCGATCCATTTTATCAGGCCGATGGTTCCTCTACGCGGGAACATGGGGGGAGCGGCGTCGGCTTGAGCATAGCTCAAAAAATCATACATCTTATGGGCAGCGAACTGCAACTGTTCAGCCTTGAAAATCATGGTTCCAGCTTTTGGTTTGTGCTGACAATGAAAAGCGGCGCGGGGAACCCGGTGGTGGAAAGCGGCGAAAATCACGGTCTGAAAGGTCTGCATATATTATTGGTTGATGACAATGCCATAAACCGTAAAGTGGCTAAAAAGATATTGGAGAAGCATGATCTGAAGGTGGAGACGGCCATACATGGCCGGGATGCCGTGAACAAGGCTGGCGCGGGTAATTATCATGCGATTTTAATGGATTTGCAAATGCCCGTCATGGATGGCTTTACGGCCGCGCGCAAAATATTAATGGACTACCCTGATATACCCATAATTGCCCTGACCGCCAATGTTCTGGAAAGCGACCGGCAACAGGCGCAAAACAGCGGCATGGTCGATTTTCTGGAAAAACCCATACGGGAAGAAAGTCTGTTAAAGTCCCTGCAACTCCATGCCCGCCCGGCGGAGGAACAGCGGGAAGAGATTTCTTTCGAATTATAGGGGCAGGTAAACTCCGCAAGCAGGGGATTCCGTGTTTACGCGCAGACCTTTATAAAAATTTATCCCGGTTGTCGTTTTAATTAACGGGAAAACAGAGGAAGCCGGTATGGGGTAGGGGCTAGCAAAGCTCTTTGTGTCCCGGCATGAGAAAAAAATAATAGCCCTCTTCGGAGATAAATTGCATCGTGACCGCTTATAATTTTAACTTAGTCCATGGCCAAACTACCCTTTTCTTTTTACCGGCGGGATGATGTGGAAACCATCGCCCGGGAATTACTGAATGCCGTTTTATATACCCGCATCGACGGGCAGCTTTG
>JALXBH010000034.1 GCA_026991535.1 Calditrichia bacterium
CCATGATGGTTAATCTGAGAAAAAAGCGGAACGCCCGCCAGTAACAGCATGGCCGCAATCCGCATAAAATAGCTGTTTATCGATATTCGCTTTAAATTAATCAATGACCACCACCTTTCCCCATGTGACCTTTCCCCCGATATCGGCGCGGAAGAAATAGACGCCGCTATCCACGATCCGTCCGTCTATATCCCGGCCATCCCATTCCACGCTTCGGTCCCGGCTGCCATCGGACCAGTTGCCCTCATCCTCATTCAGGGTGCGCACATGCTCCATGGCCCAGTTGTATATTTTTATCTCCACCGGAGTATTGCCGGAGATATCAAACTGAAAGCGGGTATAACCCGAACGCGGCGGCGAAAAAGGCGAGGGATAGGCATACACCGCCGGCGAGGTACGCTGACGGGTGGAAATATAGGAGCGCGTAACCCGCCAACTGTTGCCCCGGTCCGTGGTAGAGGCCAGGCCGTCGCCCGATCCCATCCACCACCATGTCCGGCCGTTAACCGTCTGCGATGTCGCCGAAAAATACTCACGATCCAGAATCTTTTCCCCGTTGGAACTGTCCACCACCGGGGGCAGCTCATACCAGTTGGCGCCCCGGTCGTCGGAGACAAACAGACCGAGATCGGCGGCCACAAAAACCGTTTCTCCGTCAAAACCGAAGTTGTGGGCAAAAACTCCTTTCAGTACCACATCCCAACTGTTGCCGCCATCCTCCGATTTACTCACGGCGCGTATTTCATCGCCATCCACCGCCTCGATGGTTGCCGCCCACACTGTTTGCGTGGCTTCCTGCCAGGCCAGGGCCACCACAAAATTACCGGAAATAGGCCTGTCCTGATTTTGATGCGTAAAATGCCGCCAGCTTAGGCCGCCATCCTCGGATTTGCTGATACCTTCCGCCGAGCCATACCAGATATTGCCGTTTTCCGTCATCACCGAAAAGGCCCGGTGCTTCAGATTATTCAGGCTGTTAAAGGGCTGACCGTCCGGGGTAACCACCTGCCAGCTGCGTCCCATGTCGTCGGAACGGCGCAGACCACCGCCAAAGCTGGCTATCCATACGGTGCTGTCATGAAAGGCGATATCAAAGGTGATATTCTGGATATTGGTGGTGGTGGGCGCGTATTCGGTCTCATCCACCGCATCCACCGGCTGAGGGATGTATGTCCAGCTTTTACCGCCGTCCCGCGTGTAGCTTAAGCCGCCGCCGGCGGAAAAGTTCTGATCCTCCGCCGTGGTATCAAAGGCGGTGGCGATCCACAGGGTACGGTCATCCATAAACCCGAGGGCCGAAACGCCGCCCTTGGAGGGATAGTGACCCGGCATAAAGCTTTGCCAGCTTTGCCCCTGATCCCGGGTGACATTCAACCCAAAGCCGGTAGAGGCCCATAGCTGATCATTATGCACAAGCAGGTCTACCGTGGCATTACCCAAAAAGGAAGGTGTATCGCCGCCCTGCAGTTTAAAGCTTTGGGCCACGCCGCCCCGCAAAAGGCTTATGCCCGCCGTCAGCATTAGTAGCATTATACTTAAATATTTCATGGCAACACCTCTATGGAATCGGTAAATACAGGCGTCAGGTGGTTAAGCTTATCCCGCATGTAAAAAGTGAATATATAGGTTCCCGCCTCGGCACTGTTGGAAATCAGCGTGGTCAGGGTGTAAATTCCGTCGCCGGCCTCGGCGTCCCCCGCTTCCACAAAAGGGTTATCCAAATTGAGCGGACGACCGTTATCCACCATTAAAAAGGGCCGGCCGTTATTGCTGTAGCTTGTATCCGGCTTAAGGGAAAAAAAGTAAACCGAATCGACGTCCGCAAGCCCCTGGGGATCATCCACCCGCGCAAATATGGGCACAATGGTAAAATCGCCGTTCACCGCGGGACGCTGCACCTGATCCGGAATATCCACCCAGAGTATCCGCCCGCCCTCATTTTCAATTTGCACCTTTTGAGTCAGCGGCGTGCCGGAAACGCCAAAGCGATCCGTGGCGTTAAGCGAAAAAACATAGCTGCCCTGCAGCCCGGCCGCGAAACTGCTGTCTATTTGCAGGCTGTACAGCGAGTCACCGGCCTGCCCGTCCTTTTGCAACTCATAGGGATCCTGTAATACCGAGACGTCATTTTGCAGCACGTCCATGGTCACAAGTTCTATCTCCTCCAGGGAATCGGGATCGGTTACCCGCGCCGTGACCTTTAAGGGGCTAAAACCGGACGGCAACAGGGAAGGCACGGTAAAAGTTACTACCTGCGGCGCGGCGTCATAGGCAAACAGCACCGGAGCAACCTCTTTTTGAACAACCGTGCCGCTTTTGTCGCCCACGCTGAACTCAAAGCGGTAAACGCCGGTAAGCGTTGTAATCTCCGAGGGCACATAGCGGTTGCGATATACACCGTCTCCGGCCAGCACATCCCCGGAATTGCTTTGATAGCCGCCGTCATCCAACAGGCCGCCCTCAAAAATTATCGTTTCATCGGCATCAAACACCTTAAAGGTGGCCCCGGTTAAAAAAGCCGGACCGTCGCCATGGGCGGCGCGCAGTTCCACCGTCACCTCTTCCACGCTGTTGGTGTTCCAGGAAGAGGGCATGATCACCGACTTTATCTCGGGAGCGCCGGGTTCCTGCTCGTTTACCGCGTCCCGGCAGGAGCTTAAACCCGCCAGCAGCACAAGCAATGCCATAGCCGGGCCTGTTTTATATCTCATCATATTATTTTTCTTCCCCGTTTT
Source organism: Calditrichia bacterium (assembly GCA_026991535.1). Classification (GTDB taxonomy): domain Bacteria; phylum Calditrichota; class Calditrichia; order Calditrichales; family J004; genus J004. The sequence goes on from JALXBH010000034.1 coordinate 2,736, forward strand.
GCCGGATCAGCTCAAGGGCCGCCCATTCGCCCTCTTCCTTCCGGCCGTTAAACTTCCAGCCGTTTTTCATATAGGCCTGCAATACTTTCTCTTCGTCGGTCAGCAGCAATCCGGAAAGGATCAGCCTGCTTTCCGGGCCGGCAAAATGCGCCATCTCACCGGCCAGCTCCAGCAGCACATTGCGATTGATATTAGCCACGATCACGTCGTAGGCTTTCCGAGGCGCATCGTTCAACACACCGGTAAACCAGTGGATTTTATCCGGCACCCCGTTAAGCGCGCCGTTCTCCCGGGCGTTTTCCATCGCTTCGGGATCAATATCGAAGGCCACCACGCCGGCCGCGCCGCGCCGGGCCGCGTATATGGCCAGAATACCGCTTCCGGTACCGGCATCCAAAACTTTTTTATTTTCAAGATCGTACTCTTCCAGCAAACGCAATATCAACCGCGTCGTCTCATGATGTCCGGTGCCAAAAGCCATCTTGGGGGTAATGACCAGTTCAATATCCTCCGGCCCGGTGTCGGCCTTCTCCCAAACGGGACGCACCACCACGTGGCGTCCCAGGCGGAAAGGCTTAAAATGCACTTTCCAGTTTTCGTTCCAGTTTTCCGCGGGGATGGTGCCAAGCTTTATCTCATTCCCGTTAAATCCGGGAAGATACTTGTGAATGCGGGCAATAACTTCCCGCAACAAAGGCCCGCGTGGTGTATCCTTAAAGACAACATGAATGCCCTTCTCTTTTTCCGTTATCCCCTCGCAGCCCAGGGAGAACATTTCCGCCCCAAGTACTTCGCGCCAGGGCGGCTCCACGGGTATTTCCAGTTCCAGCCATTTCTTCATCGCTTTTAATTTTCCTCTTCATATAAAACATGCAATAAAACCTGGCCCACGGTTTTTAAACTTTGGGGACTGCATTTATCCGGCGTGTCTTGCAGGGTATGCCAGTAAGCGTGGTTCTCATCCGGATAGGCGAAATCGATAATATCGATAAAGGGTATGCCCGCTTCAATCATGGGAATATGATCATCGCTTACGGCGGGGCCGCTTCTTTTTTGAAAGGCGGAATAGCCCAGCCGCGCCGCCGTATCCCACACCTTGTTGACGACATGCGGGGCAATGCGCCAGGAGTTATACTCCACGGGCAGGGAGAGCCGGGCATCACCGACCATATCCAGCAGGATGCCGTAAACGGGGCGATACTTACCCATGTTGGCGGCAAAGTAACGGGCGCCGAGAAAGTACTCATCCAGCTCACCTTCCCGGCCCCAATCCTCGCCGTCAAAAAGGACAATATCTATGCCAAAGGCCGGGGGCTGATGCTTAAGGGCGCGGGCGATTTCCAGCAAAACAGCCACGCCGCTGGCGCCGTCATTGGCTCCGGGTATGGGCCTATGCTGGTTTTCCAGCTTATCCTGATCGGCGCGCGGCCGGCTGTCCCAATGGGCGGCCAGCATAATGCGCTTGATTCCCGGCCGGGTATTAAAGGAGGCCACGATATTTTTCATGGGCACGTTTTTTCCCGTATGTTTATCCTTATGGGTAAAGGACTGAACCACCACCCGGTCCGCGTTTTTTTTCAATTCCGCCTCCAGCCAAAGGGCGCAGGCGGCGTGGGCTTCGCTGCCGGGAACGCGCGGACCAAAATCCACCTGGCGCTCCAGATCGGCAAAACTGCGCCGGGCGTCAAACTCGGGCACGCTGTTGTTACAGGCCAGCAAAAGGCCCAAACCGGCAAATAGTATAAATCTGATCATTCTAATCTCTTATGGATATATTGACATTGATGCCAAATTCACTGTAACTGTACTTACCCGATATCTTATTGGTTGTGGCGCCGGTTTCAAAAAAGAGGCTGCCCTGAACACGCGTGTTAAACTTGTAGGTGGCCGAGGGCCTCAGCTTCCATGATGTATTGTTTTGCTGCTCCACAAAATCCGCCAGCCCCGCCTGTTTGATGAACGAGCGGTTTTTGGAACTGTCGAAGGTAAGGGCAAAATTAATCTCATTTTTAAATGTCCGTCCCTTAAAGGGCCAAATGGGGATGGGAATTTTAAAACCGGTTTTTTTCTGATAATTCAGCGACACGGTCAGGGCCTGGTTTTCTGTTTTACTGGCCCCGCCGGATACGCTGTAGGAATAGCTTTTGCTGTTGGTCATCCGCGCCGTGGCCGATATCCCCCATTTGGTGCGGATGTTCAAACCGATCAGCGGTTGCCAGTTATCGCTAAAGGTTTGCTGATACGGCTCAAAGGTCACGCCATCTCCGGCCAGGCGGCTTTTTTGGTCATATTTTCCGCTATGGCCGTGATCAATGGTAATAGAGTTGGCAAATTCCTTAAAAAAGAGATACTTTTCAAGGTTGGATATCTGCACGGTCCAGTCGGGAATAAACAGACGCAGGTCCTTGCCCGTGCCCTTAAAACTGCTCAGGGGATCGTCGCCGGTAAAAAAGAAGGTGCTGGTCTTTCCGCCGGTTTTGGTACGGCCGCCATCGGTGGAGTTAAAGGTGCTGCGTATTTCATGGTTAAAACTGGCGCGGATGGAGCGGCCGAAATTATAGGACGTGCTGGTACGGATGGTTTTATTTTCCGTAAAAGAAGGCCGCACCAGGTTTACCCCCTGCGAAACCAGCGCCGTATCCTGCCCCACGCCGGGATTGCGGGTAAAGCCGAACTGGTAGTCCCATTTTGGCAATCCCGCTATAAACTGATCGGTTTGATTGTTATCTATGTTGTAATTGATTTTCACGCTTTTCCAGGACACGATGAAATCATAGGCCCACATCAGGGGATTGGGAAACTCAAACGAGGATTTTCCCTCTTTTTTCTTTTCTTCCGTCTTTTTCTCGTCATCCTTTTTTTTGCGGGGACGGCGGCGCCGCTTTTTACTGCCCGTTTTTTTACCGCTTTTCGGCTTATAGATGGCCTGCATCAGCTTGCCCGGACTAAGGGTAAGCCCGATGCGTTTGGCCACCCGGTTTGTGGCCGACTTATACTTATAGCTGTTGGTCAGCTGATAACGGAAGTTGCTGTCATAGGAGAAATCCGTTTTAAGCCAGGAGACCAGATTGGGCTTAAAGGTGGCTTTAAAGGTTTGCCCGATATCGGTCTCGCGGCCAAAATCAAACTTTGTAACAATGTTTTTATACAACTGGGTGCGCGATATACTGTCAAAGTCCGCGTCGGTGGTATATTTGCGGCTGTAGTTAAAGTTCAGCCGGTCAAACATTTTATAGGCGCCCGTGATGGTGCGCAGAGTGGATGTGTTGCGCTGGGTTTTAAGCACCGCCGTGGAGTCCCGCCTGAGCGATTCGGTTTTATTGTCGGAAACGGTCATATTCATGGCCAGGCTGCTGGGCGTGTAATAGAACTTGGTGTCATAAATATAGCTCAGCACCGGAATGGTTTTGGCAAACTTAAAAGGCATTATATAGTTATCCGAGGCAAAGGGTATTTTATAACGATAACTTTCCTTAAACTTTTCGCTGCGGTTGAACTTAATATCCCAACTGCTGCGGTTTTGCCGGGCATAGTCAAAATCAAACACAAACTGATCCAGGGAATAGCGCAGAAACCAGTTTTTAGATTTGCTGCGCTTGGATATGGTGGTTCCCGCCCCAATGGTTTCACTGGAGCTGATATCGTCCTCCAGTTCACTGGGCAGGCCCTTCAGGCCGAAAAGGGACTTAAGCTTGTCGGCAAAGGTATTGTTTTTATAGCCGGTTAACTGGTCGCTTTTGGGCAGATACTTGGGAATATTGCGCGAAAAGCTGGCCCGCGCGTCTATGGGTATGGACATATCCCATTCGGCCGGCAGGAATTTATCCAGATTCAGCTTACCCGAATAACTTTGCCGTTCAACGGTATTACCCTCGCCAAACTGCTTGCCCACGTTATGGAAATCGGCGTCCTTGCTTTCCCACTCGGCCGTCACCCGCAGCACATCGGCCAGTTTGATATTGGTTTTCAGGCGCATGGCCGTGGCGTTATCCTGGCGCACATCGGTCAGCCGCAACTCGTTCAGCCACACCTCGCCGTTAAACTCCACACCGGAGATATTGCGCACGCCCACCACAAAATAACGCACCGTTTTTAAACTGGGCAGGCCTTTAGACTTAAAATAGCCTCTTTGCTCGTTTTGCAGATCGCGGTATTCCGACATCAGGTTTTTTACCTTGAGCAGCTCTTCCAGATTGATATCGATCTGATTGCGCTTATTCCAGCCCAGAAAGACATCCTGGCCGTATTCGTAGTAGTTGTTCTTATCCGCGCCGAAACGCAGGTAAAACTGTAAGGGACTGTCGCCATCTTCCGGCTGCTCGGGAAAAGAGGGAAAGGTATTACTGCTGCTTCCGTAAAGGAATAGTTTCAACCTCTTGTAGTTTATCAGCTCCATTTTTGAGTAAAGCTGCTTGCGGGCCTCGGCCACGCCATTTACCGGAAAGGAGCGCAGGCGCATGGCCAGGGACTGCTCCTTGGAAAGGGTGCGCGTGATACGGTCACGCTGTCCGCTAACGCCGGGCGGGCTTACATAGGCGTCCTGAAAACCGGGGATGCCCTGTTTGTTCTCCTCGTTGTTGTAGGTGGCCAGCACAAAGATAGAGTCGTCCTTAACAAAGTTCAGCTCCGCGTCCTGGTTATCAATATCGCGCACCGCGTAACCTTCCTCTTCCCACTCGTTACCCACAAAGTCCAGCGTGGCGATTAAAATGCGCGTGGGTTCCGTGGGCAATTGATCCAGCCATATCCGGGAGTAGAGAATCTGCTGAAAGGTGGTATCCGGCAGACCCACTTTTCTGTTCCATTGGCGTACCGGTATGCGGAAAAGCCGCCAGCCCTTGGGGGTGGAACCGGCTATATAATTCCGGGCTTCCACATCGGTGGTATCCAGAGAAAAGGAGTATTCAAAATAGGCATTGGTGGTATTCAACTGACCGTCGCCGTCCAGGTCTTCCGTATCCGGATAGCGGGCGCCGCGGGCGTTGCCGTTACCTTCCAGACCGTTCAGGCCGGTATAGTCCACACCGTCGGGCTTATCGCGGGCATTGCGGTTGGGCTCCTTCCACAGGTCGTCCGTATCGGCGCCGGGGGTGCCGAACTTCAGGCCGTCCAGCCCCACATCCTCACCCTCATCCAGGGTGCCGCTCAGATTTTTGTCTTCCGTGTTTAAAAAGCCGGCCGCGGGATAAAACTCGCCGTCAACCACCTTGTCCCGCAGATACCAATCCTCTGAAATCTTACCTATATCGATATGCACCCGTCCATGATAGCCCTTTACCCACATTTCGATATATTTGGTTTTCTGCTGATCGGGGAAACTGGCATTGGAGCGCATCACCCCCACCCAGGCGCTGTCGGGATCGCTGTCGGGGTCACGGAAAAACTCAAAACCGAGTACATCGGTGGTTTGGCCCGTTTGCGCGTTGACGTCCCGCTCGGGCCAGATATCCTTAATCAATACCTGATTGTAGGGATTAAACCAGGTCAGATTGGCGCGGCTTTTATCCAGTTGCACATCATCCACCGGTCCCAGTTCCGGCATATAGGCCGGCGGACTGGCATAAGTCCATGTTTTATAGCGGATGCCCAGGGTGGTGGAACGCTTGCTGGACTCAAAGTCATCGATATAGGCCACGCCGTTATTGTCAT
>JALXBH010000035.1 GCA_026991535.1 Calditrichia bacterium
AGACGCCGGCGGAAACCGCCCGGCAGGCGGTGGAAAACGATGTGCACATTGTGGGCATGAGCTCCCTGGCCGCCGGGCACAAAACCCTGTTGCCGCAACTGGTGGAAGCCCTGAAGGAGCTGGGCCGCGAAGATATTCTGGTGGTGATCGGCGGGGTGATTCCGCAACAGGATTACGATTTTCTTTACGAACATGGCGCCGCGGCCATTTTCGGGCCGGGCACGGTGATACCGGACGCGGCGCTGATGCTTCTGGACAGGCTGAGCGGCTCGGCCTAAATCACGGAATAGCTGACTATTTTTTCCAGAACATGGGGGTGAATATAATAAGGACGGTATAGATTTCCAGACGTCCCACCAGCATCAGAAAGGAAAGAAACCATTTACCGATATCCGGAATAAAAGCATAGTTGTCGGTGGGCCCTAAATCACCCAGCGCCGGGCCGATATTGCCCAGGGTGGCCGCCACGCCTCCCAGGGATGTTTCAAAATCCAGACCCAGCATGTTCATAAACAATACGCCAAAGACAAAGATGGAAATGTAAAAAAGAAAAAATCCGGCCACATTGGCGATAATATCACGCGAAACCACCTGTCCCCCCACGCGCACCGGCAATACCGCCTGCGGGTGGATCAGTTTTTTTATCTCGTTAAGGCTGAACTTTACCAGAATAAGGGAACGTATGATTTTAAGTCCGCCGCCCGTGGAACCGGCACAGCCGCCCAAAAACATCAAAATAAACAGAATCGTGCGCGAGCTGGAACTCCATTGCTCATAATCCGCCGTGCCGTATCCGGTAGTGGTAATGATGGAGGCCACCTGAAAGAAAGCATGCCGGAAGCCCTGTTCGCCGCCCTCGCCGTTGTTGGTCCACAGGGAAAAAGAGATGAAAGCGGTGGCCAGGCCGATAATACTCAGGTAAAAAAGCGTCTCCCTGTCCTTGAAAAAGATCAGCGGCTTACCACGTAAGGCGCGGTAATGCAGGCTGAAATTCATTCCGGCAATGATCATGAAGATGGTAATTACATATTCAATATAGGCGCTGTTATAATGGCCGATACTGGCATTCTTTGTGGCAAAGCCGCCCGTGGCCATGGTACCGAAGGTATGACAGGTCGCGTCAAACCAGTTCATGCCTCCCAGCATTAATAAAGCTATCTCCACAACGGTCAGCAAGAGATAAACACCCCACAACAGTTCCGCCGTATGTTTTATCCTCGGCGTCAGCTTGTCCGGCGTGGGTCCGGGTACTTCCGCCTTAAAAAGCTGCATGCCGCCAACGCCCAGCAGCGGCAATATGGCCAGGGAGAGCAGGATAATGCCCATGCCGCCCAGCCAATGGGTCAGCGAACGCCAAAAAAGCAATCCGTGCGGCAGACCTTCGATATCCATTAAGATCGTGGCTCCCGTTGTGCTGAAGCCCGAGATGGTTTCAAAAAAGGCGTCGGTGTAGGAAGGAATGAATCCCGAGAGGAAAAAGGGCAGGGCGCCCACGGCGGAAAACATCATCCAGCCGAGTGAGACGATAATAAAGCCGTCCTTGGCCCGCAACTCGCGTTTATCCCGCCGGGTCAGGAAAAAAATAATCAGACCGGTGGCCAACCCACCTGCAATGGTATATAAAAACGCGGGCAGGTCGCTGGCTTCATGGAACCAGGATATCACTGCCGGTGGAATGAGCGAGGCCGCCAAAAAGATCAGCAGGGCGGACAAGACAAAAAGAATGGATTTGAATTGTATCATGGTTTATCTCAATCGAACATTTTTTCCAGTTCATGAATGGCCGAGGGGAAAGCGAAAGTCACTACCTTGTCTCCGGCCTCTATCACCGTATCGCCGATGGGGATAAACACATCATCCCTGCGCAACACCGCTCCCAGGATGACATTTTTTGGGAAGCGGGTTTTGGAGAGGGGCTTTTTAAGTATTTTCGATCCTTCACGGGCAATGAATTCGATCGCCTCCACCGGGGTTCCGGGCAGGGAAGCCACGCCGGCAATCTGTCCGCGACGGATAAAGCGCAGAATGCTGTTTACCGTCAGCATCTGTTTGGAGATAAAAGCATCTATGCCGATGGTGGGAATGATAGGCCCGTATTCCGTTTTATTGATCAGTGAAATGATTTTGGGAACACGCAGATGTTTGGCCATCAAACTGGCCACCAGGTTGGTTTCATCATCGCCGGTCACGGCGATAAAGGCGTCCATATCGATGATACCCTCCAGGGCCAGCAGGTTATAGTCCAGCCCGTCGCCCTTTATTACCAGGGCTTTTTTCAGTTGCTCCGCCAGTTGTTCCGACTGTTCACTGCCGGACTCGATTACCTTAACGTTGCTTTTGCGTTCCAATTGTCTGGCAATAAGAAAGCCGGTTTGTCCGCCGCCTAAAATCATTACATTATCGATGGAACGGTTTTTCTTGCCGAAGAGCTGAATCAGTCCCTCGATATTATCCTTATCCACGGCGATAAAGGCC
>JALXBH010000036.1 GCA_026991535.1 Calditrichia bacterium
TGCTGGAGATAGGTAAAAGACATGGCGGCGGTTTGCCGCTTTTTTATACCAATGACGCCCAGCTTAAAATGGTCAATAATCATGCGCAAGAACTGAAGGAGTACTTTACCTTCCTCTTGCCGGAAAAAAGAGTGCTCGATTCCAGCCTGGATAAGCACCTGTTTAACGACATGGTCAAAGAGCACGATCTGCCCGTGCCGCCAACGTTCCATAAGGATGAGGTGACGGATGCCGGGACGCTGGATTTCCCGGTGATCATTAAACCCACAAGCCGCATTCACTGGTTTAATTCGCGGGTTATACGGGAGTTGGGCGCGCAGCAAAAAATTCTGTTGGCTAACAATGCCGGGGAGTTTGAGGCCTATCGCCGGAAAATAGACAGCGAGGACATTGACTATATTGTGCAAAAATATGTGCCCGGTACGGAGGCGCAAATTCTCAGCTTCCATGCTTTTTTTGACGATACGGCGCGGCCGCTGGCTTATTATTGCGGGCGCAAAATTCGCACCTATCCCAATGATTACGGCCTGAGCTGTTCGCTGACGTTGATAAAGCATCCGGAGATGGCCCGGATGAGCCTGGATATTTTGAGTCGTTTAAATTTTAAGGGGCCGATAAAAATTGACTACAAACTGGATGAAGCCAGCGGCAGGCTCTATTTGCTGGAGTTAAACCCACGCTACAATATGTGGCACTACATCGGCGCCCGGGCGGGTATAAACCTGCCCGCGCTGGCCTATAACTATCTTACCGGCGGCCTAAGCGGAGAAGTTAAGACCGAATACGAAACGGACATCACCTGGATCAGCGGTTTTCAGGAATTGCTTACGTTCCGTGATATGAAAAAACGGGGATTGATCACCACGGGAGAGTGGCTGGCTTCCCTTTCGGGAAAACGCATCTATCAAACCTATGCCCCCGATGATCTGAAGCCGGTCGTTTACGCGGCCTTTGATACCTTTAAGGGCGGTTTAAGAAAAATAAAAAAACTGTTCTGATGCGACGCCTTATTTTTTCCGATCTGCACGCCAACCCTTTTGCCTTTAAAAAAATGCTCCGCCTGGCGGAGGAGCTAAAGGCGGACTCCCTGTTCTCCCTGGGAGATGTGATCGGTTATAACAGCTATCCCGGTGAGTGCCTGGCCATGATGCGGGAGAACGAAATCCCTTCGCTGTTGGGCAATCACGAAGCCATGATAGTGGAGGAGTTGACGCCGGAGAGTTGCAAAAGCGAGCGTGGTCAAAACGCCGTGCGCGTAAGCCGCGAACTTTTAAGCGTGGAGGAAAGGGAAGAAATCCGCCGCTGGCCCTCCCGGTGGGAGTTTAATGAAATCTGTCTGGCCTGGCATGCCGCTTTCGATTCGCTGTACCGTACGGTAAATACGGTGGAACGCGCCCGTCCGCAGTTTGAAGAGCTGAGTCGCTTACAAAAGGATATCTGCTTTTTCGGGCATACCCACCGGCCCGGTCTTTTTATCCAAAACAAGAAGACGGGCGGCGTGGAATATGACGTTACTTTACAAAAAAGGGCTTTAACGGAAGAAAACCGTTATTTGATTAATCCGGGAACCTTGGGGGAACCGCGCCACGGCCTGCCCATGAGTTTTGTGATGTTTGACGACAGGGCAATGACCGTTGAGTACCATGTGCTGACTTTGAGTGAAGAAGAAAAACGACAATTAAGAAAAAATAACAGGGATGTTTTTGGTATAACCAGTCTGTCGCGTTTACCAAAACAGATCCGGGAAAAGGGACGCCGTTGGTATTACCGTATGGGCGGGATTAAAGACGCCCTGGTCGGCGCTCCCTCAAAAAGATAATAAATCGGGACATTTGGCCACATGATTCTTGAAATGGTTTTCTGGTTTTTGCTGTTCCTGCTGGTTTATATCTATGCGGGCTATCCCGTGCTTTCCATGGTGCTGGCTAAAATGTTCCCCTCGCGGGAACCGGCCCCTCCACAGGAATGGCCTTCGCTGACCATGGTTATATCCGCTTATAATGAGGAAACGGTAATCGCGGAAAAGCTAAATAATTCCCTTCAACTGGACTATCCCCGGGATCGGTTTCAGATAGTGGTTATTTCCGACGCTTCGGAAGACAAAACTGATGACATCGTAAGCCATCATGACGACGGGCGCGTAAGCCTGATCCGCGTGGAGGGACGCCGGGGTAAAACTCACGGTATTTCGGTTGTGGTGCCGCAATTGAAAAGCGAACTGGTGGTTTTTTCCGATGCCAATGCTATCTATAAAAAGGACGCCCTGAAAAAGCTGGTGGCCCATTTTGCCGATGAAAAGGTCGGTTATGTGGTTGGCAACGCGCAATATTATAAGGAAAATCAATCCAGCGCCGGCGAGCATGAAAGCACCTATTGGGATATGGAGGTAAAGTTAAAGATGTATGAGTCGCGTCTCAGCTCCGTGGTGGGGGGAGACGGCGCCATCTATGCTATCCGTACCTCTTTGTTTCTGCCCATGGAGGATGACGATATAAACGATTTTGTCAATCCCCTGCAGATCATTACCCAGGGCTATCGCGGCGTGTTTGAGGCGGGTGCGGTATGCTATGAACACACGGCGGATAGTTTTGAAAAAGAGATCGGCCGCAAAAGGCGCATTGTTAACCGAAGCTGGCGGGGCCTGATGAAAAACAAGAGCGTATTAAACCCCTTCAAAACGGGTTTCCATGCCTTTCAGGTCTTTTCGCACAAAATGCTGCGCTGGCTTGGCGGAGTTTTTCTGTTGGCCTTTTTTATCGTCAACATCTTTTTATGGCGGGAGCATTGGATTTATCAGCTTTCCCTGGCGGCCCAGATTCTGTTTTTTTTGCTGGCCCTTACCGGACGCGTTTTGGTGCGTCGCAATGGCTCCGCGCCCTTTCTGTTTTCCACGCCCTATTATTTTATGGCGGTAAACTTCGCCTCGATAATGGGTATTATCGATAACTATCTGGGCAGGAAATATACCACCTGGCAAACGATTCGTGAAGCGTAGTAAACGAGGAAATGTATGGGATATACTGTAAAGGAAGCTGACCTGCAAGAAGAGCGGCATATCATGGTTTCCATTCTGGAAAACAACCGCAATGTGCCGGGTTTTGACTTTAACAAACGTTTTGAATGGATATACCTGAATAATCCGACCGGCCGGGCCCGGGCCTGGATTATCTGGGATGACAGCCAGAATGTTCCCGTGGGCTTTACCGGTGTTTTTCCGCGCAAAATGTATGTGGAAGGGCGGGAGTATACGGCCTGGAACTGTGGAGATTTTTCCATCGAGAAAAAATACCGTACGCTGGGGGTGGCCGTAAAGCTGCGCAAGGCGGCCCGCGAAGCGGTTAATAATGACGAAGTGCCTTTTTTATATGCCCATCCCAATGAGCGGATGGAACTGATCCATCTGCGTTCGGGGCATAAAAAAATAGCCCTTATGAAACGGTATGCCTTGCCTTTTCGCGTAAACCGCGTTCTGCAAAATTATCTGAAAAGCGAGTTGCTGGCCCGCATTGCGGCCAAGCCGATAAACTTTGTTCTGTCGCTCAAATACCGCTTTTCCACCTTTTTAGGCCTATCCGGCAGGTTACATGACCGGGTTCAGGTGGATGAGCGTCATGCTTTTCTTTTTGAATACATGAAAAAGAAGTTCCGGGTAATCGGCGACAGAAGCATTGAATTTATTAATTGGAAGTTTGGCGCCAACCCCAACCGGCATTATGAACAGTTTGACATGTATTATAAAAATAATCTGGTGGGCACGGTTTTTTTCACCCGTAAAAATGATGTAATTCACATAATAGATATTTTGATTGACGATTTTGATCGCTTTGCCGGTCAGTTGTTTCGTATGTTTATCAACGCCATCCGTCCGGCTTACAGGAGGCGTATTGTTTCGCTCTCCTTTATCATGCAGGAATTCAATCCCTTCATTCCCGTTTTGGAGAAGCTGGGCTTTAAATTCCGGGATGACGCGACCTCGGCGGTGATATGCTACACCTCCGGTGAAAAACACCCCGAACTGGAATCCGTGCTGTATGAGGGCCGCCATTGGTTTATGACGGTTGGCGACCGTGACGCCTGATAAAAAATGTTAAAATAACCCTGTCTGTTTTTAAGGAGTGAACGATGAAAGAGAAGATTCTTGAGTTTTTATATGATGAGAGCCTGAAAGATGAATTTGAAGACCTGGATCATGACGATTCCCTGCTGGAACTGGGTATCATTGATTCCGTGAAAATGATGGAAATGATATCCTTTCTGGAAGAAAATTTTGGCATAGAGGTGGATGACGAGGAACTGATGCCCGAAAACTTTGATTCCCTCAATGCCATTGTCGCCTTTATTGAATCCAAAAAAGGCTGACATGAAAAATATCCGCCTGCCCTGGGGCGCCTGGTATGGTGACGAGGAACGCTCTTTTGAGTTGCCGGAATCCTGGGATGTTTCTCTGTTTGAACTGGATGCGCGACACCGTGTCGGCGAGCAAAGGATCGCCGAGGTGCTGGAGACCCTTTCCCGTGATATCCGGGCTAAAAAACCCTCAAGCGCCATAATTGTGGTGGACGACCTTACCCGGCCCGTGCAACTGGAAGAGTTGCTGCCGAAGATTGTATCGCGGCTGACGGCCGCCGCCGTGGCTGAAAAGGATATCCGGGTGCTGATCGGCCTGGGCTCGCACGCGCCCCTCTCCGATGGCGATTTGCGTAAAAAGCTGGGCTCACACATTGTTGACCGCCTGCAATGCATCAATCACAATCCCCGTGAGACGAAAGCGATTGGCATGGAATGGGGAAAAACGGAGATACGCCTTAACCGTCATTATCTGGCGGCGGACTACAAAATTGTGATCAGCGGATTAACGCCGCATAGCTTTGCCGGCTTTAGCGGCGGGGCCAAGATGCTGGTGCCCGGCATTGCCGATATGGAAACCCTGTCCAAAACCCATAAATCCGTACTGATGGGTTTTATGGGCCAACTGGGAACGGTGGAGCAGAATAAGTTCCGCGATACCATAGAGGGCTTTGTGGAGCGGGCCGGGCTGGATTTCTTTTTCGGTCTGGTTATCAACCCCGATCGTTCCATACGTGAGCTGTATGGCGGCCACTATGTGGAAGCCCATCGCGCCGCCTCGGCCGAAGCGGCCCGTTTTTGTACCCTTGAGGCGGATGGTCCCTACGATCTGGTGATCTCCTCGGCCTATCCCAAGGATACGGAATTGTTACAGGCGGAAAATGCCATGATTCCCCTTAAATCCAAAAAAGAAGGCCTGCTAAGGGAGGGCGGCACGCTGGTGCTGATGTCTGCCTGCAGTCAGGGCGTTGGCCATCACGGTTTGTTTGGCGAAGGGGGCAAGCTGTATCGAAAACCGCGTCCCCTGCGCTTGCTTAAGCCCTATAATGTGGCCTTTTATGTGGAGAATGTGGATACGTCCGGCTTCGCCACTGTTTTTAATGAAGAGTATTTTTTTACGGATCAATGGTCGTCCCTGTTGCGGCATATAACGCCGCAACTGCCGCCCTCGCCGCGCGTGGCCGTTTTTCCCTATGGCAGCATGCAACTGGTAGGATAATATGTCACCCACAACCCTGATTTTCCTGGTACTCTATTTTTCAGGTATCGTCCTGACCTTAAAAAAACCGCATTGGGGCGTGGCTCTGTATATTTTTGAATGGCATAACCATCCTCCCTATATGTGGTGGGGCAAAGACCTGCCCGATTTGCGCTGGTCCCTGCTGGTGTCTGTGGTGACCCTGATCAGTCTGATCATTAATCATCAGAAAATGAAAAAGCTGAAGGATCCCAGCTATAATCTGATATGGTGGTTGGTGGGCATGACCCTATGGATGTATTTTGTAAGCACCTTTGTGGCCATCGTGCCCAAGGACAGTTATAAAAGAGCCGAAAACTTTATGAAAATGACGGTGCAGATATTTCTGATGATGTATCTGATCCGCGATACAAAACAAATGCACCAGGTACTTTGGACCCTGATATTAAGTGTGGCCAACTTCGGGCGTATCGCTTATCAGCGGGGAGGAAACCGCTACCTGGGGGTGATTGCCCCCAATGCCACGGAAGAAAACGCCATCAGCGCTCACGTGGCCGCAGTGATGCCTTTTTTTGGTCTCTATTTTTTAACGGGAAAACGCTGGGAAAAAATCGTCACCTTCCTCTCCATACCGTTTCTGATCAATTTAATAATTCTGGCCAATTCCCGGGCCTCTTTTTTGGCGGTGCTGGTGATCGGCGTTTTAAGCTTCATCTGGATAAAGGGGCGTCTGCGCTGGTATGTTTTGCTGGGAATTGTTGGCGGTGTGCTGCTTGTTTTTATGCTGGCCAACGATCAGTTCTGGGAGCGGCAAAACACGATGAAAAACTATAAGGAGGAAGGTTCCGCCGTTAGCCGCCTCTATTTGTGGAACGGCGCCATCGAAATGTGGAAGGATCATCCCCTGGGGCTTGGCGGCGAGGGCTTTGAGGAACTGGTGATCGATTATGTGCCCGAGTTGGCGGCCAAAATGCAGGAGGATGGCGCCAAAACGGTACACTCCACCTTCTTTTTGATTCTGGTGGAGTGGGGGCCGATAGGGTTGATTATGTTTTTCGGATTTACGATTCACACTTTGATGATACTGGGCCGGGTGCGAAAGCGATCCAAATTTACTCCGGGTTACAGATATTATGTGGACGCCATGGCCATACAGATGGGAATTATTGCCCTGTTTGTGGCCGGCCTGACACACAACCGCCTGTATGCGGAGGTTTATTACTGGTTCGGTGCTTTCGCCGTGGTTTTGCGTAATCTGCAAATTACGGAAATGGCCGAGGAAAAAGAAGCGCTTGAGGAACTGAGGGATGTAGCGGGGGAAGAGATTTAATATTCCCGCCGGCATGAAACTCCAAAGCAAACAGAGAAATTTAAAGGCACCATGAAAAAAGTACTGTTTTTAACGTCCAATTTCCCTCCGGGAAGAACGGTGGGCACACAACGCGTAACCAAGATATTGAAATACATGGACGATTCCGAATTTGAGTTTCATGTACTTACCCTGGAAGAAGCGTTTTACGGCGACCGCTACGATAAAAATAAACCGCTGGAGAAGCGCATCCCGGATTCCGTTAAGGTGTATCGTACCCCTTTCCGTGATTTGACCAGTGGCTTTACCTATGTTAAATCACTTATAAGCGGCAAAAAAAAACCGGTGGCCGTCAATGGGAAAAAAGAGAAAGGCTCTAAAAAAATTGTGCCTACGCCGGAGGTAAAACGCTCCATGCTTTCCCAACTGGCCCATAAAGGAAGAGATTTCTTTTTTTCCATACTGGAATTTCCCGATAAATACATAGGCTGGTACAGGGACGCCGTCAGGGAAGGGGTACGTATTGTCAAAGAGCAGAATATAGATATTATACTGACCACGGCCCCGCCGCATTCCCTGTTTGTTATGGCCACGCGCATAAAAAAACTAACCGGTGTAAAACTGGTGCTGGACTACCGCGACCCCTGGGCCCTTTCCCGCTGGGATAAGGGTAGCAGAATAAAAACCGCCAGCGAGAGCTACCTGGAAAAAAAGGCCATTAAAGCCGCGGATGCCGCTCTGTTTGTAACCGATAAACTGCAAAAGGAGTATGCCCGCCATTACAAACAATACAATCCCGATAAGTTTCACGTTTTTTATAACGGTTATGACGCCGATGATTTTGTGGGCAAGCAACATAAGCCCTCTCCGCCACCGCTGCGTTTTATTCATTTGGGAACGCTGTATAAGAAACGTAATCCGGAAAAACTGTTTGAAGCGGTAAGACAACTGAAGGATGAAGGATTGATCTCCGCGGATCAGGTACGTTTTGAGTTTATTGGTTACGTGGCCCGGGAATTGAATTTTCTTTTTGAAAAATTAAAAGAATATGGCCTGGAAGACCTTATTGAATTTAAAGCCAATATCGACTTTGACAGCAGCCTGACCACCATGTACGAGGCTTCGGTATTGATTATCGTGCAACCCTTTACGGATTTGCAGGTACCGGCCAAGCTGTTGGAATATATGTATACGGAACGCCCCATATTGGCCCTGTGCGAACCGGGAAGCGCCACGGCGGAAGTTATAGAAAAGGGCTCGTTGGGTCTGGTGGCCGCCTCGCAGGATGTGGCGGAGATTCGCAAGGCGGTTCTGACGATGATGGAACATCTCAGGGAACCCCGGTTTCAGGCGGACATTGAATATATCCGCTCTTTTAACATGAAAAACTATATCAAAAAACTTGAAAATATATTCCGGAGTCTTTAATGCCTGAGCCCATAAAAGTTGCCCATTTGATTAACCATCTGTCGCCGGCGGGCAAGGAGATGGGCATTGTAAAACTCCTGAACCGTATGGACCCCCAAAGATTTAAGGGCTATTTGGTTGTTTTTGATAAGGTATGGGACACCCTTGCCCTGGATGTGGAAAAATCCGAACTGATTGCCATAAACAAAAAAAAGGGCAACGACCCCATTTTACCTTTTAAAGTAGCAAAAATATTACGCTCGCGTAAAATTGATATTTTACACACCCATGCCTGGGGTACGTTGGTGGAGGGTATTTTGGGCGCCAAGTTGGCCCGTACTCCGGTGGTTATCCATGGAGAGCACGGCACATTTCATAAAACCGGAAAACGTAAAAAAGTACAAAATCTTTTTTGGCGTTGGGCGGATCATCGCCTGTCGGTTTCCGGAATACTGGCGCGGAATCTGGAAAAAACGATTGAGCTTCCCGAAAATTCGTTTGATACTATCCTGAACGGGGTTGATACGGAAAAATTCCGTCCCGATGCCGCGGACAGGGAGGCCGTGCGCGCGGAATTGGGTATTTCCGCCGACACCGTCCTTATCGGAACCGTTGGCCGGACAATCAAGGTGAAAAACCATCCCCTGATGATCGAGGCCGCTCATTTTTTAAAAGATAAGGGCCTGCCCTTTAAAATGGTCATCGTGGGCGATTCTCCCTTTTACAGCATCCGCGAGGAGATGGAGGAGAAAATTAAAAAGTACAGGCTAAGCGATTCCATAGAATTTTTGGGCAATCGCAGCGACGTCTCCCGCGTGATGAATGCCTTTGACATCTTCGTGCTCCCTTCCCTGAGCGAAGGCTGTTCCAATGTGATTCAGGAGGCCATGGCCACGGGGCTGCCGGTAATTGCCACCAATGTGGGGGGCAACCCGGAGTTGGTAACGGACAACAAAACGGGATTCTTATTTACCTCGGAGGACGCTGCTGATTTTGCCGATAAAATGGAAAGGCTGCTTTTGAACCCTGAACTGCGCCGGGAGTTCGGCCGGGCTTCGCGCCAGGATGCATTGAAACGTTTTTCCCTTGATGTTATGGTCAGGGCGTATGAGGATTATTATATAAAGGCTTTGACGGGGAAAAATGGCCGATAAAAAACAAAGCCTTACGGCTACCGCCCGGCAAGGGGTAATATGGACCCTTCTGCGTTCCCTTAGCAGTCAGGGCGCCCGTTTTCTGGCCTCGATTGTACTGGCCCGTATTCTGTTCCCGGAAGATTTTGGAATTATGGGCATCGTATTGATCGTAACGCGCTTTGCCACCCGCTTGGGCAGTTTCGGTTTTACCCAGGTGCTGGTACAAAAAAAACTGATTGACGAAAGCCATATCCGTACCACTTTTACCGTTAACCTGATCATCGCTTCGCTGACGACAACCGTACTCTATCTGTTCGCGCCGTATATTGCCGCCTTCATAATCAGTAAAAACGACATGCAGCGGCTGCCCCTGGTGGTCAACGTTCTGCGGGTGCTGTCGGTTAACTTTATTCTGATTGCCTTTTACACCGTACCCAACTCCCTGCTGAAAAGAAAGCTGAAATTCAAGCAGGAGTCGATCATCGGTATTTTTGCCGGCGTAACAAAGTTCCTTTCGCCCATTGTGTTTGCCCTGCTGGGCTTTGGGGTATGGAGTTTGGTGTTTGGGGCCATCCTCGGTGAATTGATGTATGTGATTGCCTTTTATCTTTCCACAAAGTGGGTTCCGCGCTTCGGTATGAACCGCCAGGCCTTGCGCCACATTTTTTCCTTTGGCATGTGGATGAATTTTTACAGCTATATACAATATTTTTATAAAAATATAGACTACTTTTTAATCAGCAAATTTTTAGGCCTGGGTTTGTTGGGCAACTATGAGCGGGCCTATAACCTGATGAACACCCCTCGCAAACGGGTGGGCGATATGATTAACGGAATTCTGTTTGCCAGCTACTCTAAAATACAGGATGAAGACGAGCGCATGAACAATGCCATGCGCAAGGTGATGGGCACGGTGGCCCTGATCATTTTCCCGGCCATGACCTGGTTGTATTTTGCCGCGCCCTCGCTGATCCCCCTGGTTTACGGTGATAAATGGGGACTGGTGGTGGAACCCCTGCAAATCATGTCCATCAGCGGTCTTATCGAGTCGGTAACCATGGTTTTTTACCCCGCCTTTATTGCCAAGGGGCTGGTTAAAAACCGCACACGCGTGCATTTTATCGTTTTTCTTTTTCTGGGCTCCGCTTTATATTTTACCGCGCAGATCAGCATCGTTATGGTGGCCTGGACGATAGTGGGTGCTTCCACGCTGGGTTTTTTGCTCAACTCGGCGGAGTATATCCGCAACACCGGCTGGCGCTGGCGCGATACCTTTGCCAGCATTCGTCCGGCGGCCATTATCATGGGGTTGATGATTCCGGCTCTTTACGGCGTGCAATATATAGCGGGCATGTGGTTTGCCAACGATTCGCTGCCCATGTTCATCTTTTTGTGTAGCGGTGCTGCCCTTGTTTTTTTCGGAAGTAATTTTTTGTTCAGCTTTGCCGAAGTAAAGGAAATACTCGCCCTGGCCAGGGGCAAAAAGCCTAAAAAAGCATAAGGATGTGCTATGAGGAATAGATTTAAACATTTCTTGTTCAGCGGGCTGGAAATAGGGCAGGTTAACGCCCTTTCCCGGCGGACACGAAAACGATCATTGCTGATTATCACCTACCACTCGGTTTTACCCTATTCCGAAAAGTTTAATAACTTTGATTACCGGAATTGTGTAACAAGCGAAAATTTCAGGGAACAGCTAAAATTTCTTAAGAAAAAGTATAATGTCGTCACCATGAGGGAAGCCGAAGAGCGGCTTAAGGCCGACAAACTGAGCGGGTACGAATGTGTGATCACCTTTGATGATGGTTTCCGCAACAACCACGCCCATGCCATGCCCTTGCTGGTGGAGGCCGGGCTAAGCGCGGTTTTTTATATTTCCACGGCCTTTATCGGCCGGCGGGAGATGCTTTGGACCGAGAAGGTTAACGCTATCCTGCTTAATGCCGATGTGCCCTCGGTAACCATCCATCTCGGCGGCGAGCAAAAACTGCCCCTCGGCAACCGGCTGGAACGGGAGAACGCCTCGGTTAAGGTACGCACCATTCTGAAATATAAACCCTGGCAGGTGCAGGAAAACGTGGTGCGTGAACTTATAGAGGAAAGCGGCTATGAGCCGCGAATGGTCGATGCCGACCCGGAACGCTATGCCTTTATGAACTGGGATGAAGTCCGTGAAATGGCTTCCGCCGGCATGGAAATCGGTTCCCATACTCACAACCATTATTTGCTGAATATGCTCTCCGAGGAAGAATCCTATCATGAACTGAAGGTCTCGCGGGAACAGATAGAGAAGGAACTGGGAACCCCCTGTACCCTTTTCAGCTATCCCAACGGAGCGGAAGGTAATTTTTTGCCGGTTCATTTCAGGCAGCTCGAAGAATTGGGCTATAGCAGCGCCGTTACGCAAATACCGGGCGTTAATCATCCCGGGGATAATATTTACGCCTTAAACCGCACCAATATTTCCGCCCGCATGGATATGGCCGTTTTTAAGTCCTATCTGGCCGGAACACAAAAACTACTTACATTTTAGCAACATATATGAACAGCTTTCCCTTTGTCCCCGAGGAAATTATCAAAGACTATGCCGCGCTAGGAAAACGCGAAGCGGTAGAGATAAAAGTACTGAAAATTCTTAAGCGCCCGCTCTCGGTGGTGGCGCGCATACATATTGTGTTTAGGGATGACAGCCAGGAAACGGTTTATTTAAAATACTACCGCTCCCTGCCGGATAAGGATATGTCCGAACTGGTACAGCGTGACTATGACACCTCACTTTTTTGGTGGGAACGCTTTAAGCAAAGTGAAAAATACAATGTAATCGAACCGCTTTTTGTGGATGTGGACAAACATGTTATGCTGACCCGAGAAAGCAGGGGCCATGATATACAGACCTATCTGAATAAAAGCGGTCATCTGTTCGGCAGCTTCGATGACAGGGATCAAATAATGGAGATGATGCGCCTTTGCGGAGGATGGTTGCGCTATTTTCAGGAAATACCATTGGAGGACGATGATAAGGCCGCGGTTTCGCTGGACTATATTCTGGAGTATATCAAGGTGCGCATGGATCGCATCGTGGAGAAAACAAATATAGGTTTTGACAGGGCCTTGCAGGAAAAGGTGAACGACTATCTGAAGAGACAATGGGCGCGCATGGAGGCCGGAGAAAACAAAGTAAGCTATCTGCATTCCGATTTCTCGTTGTCCAATGTTCTCTTTGACGAACAGGGCGTTACCGTGCTGGATTTTACAAAAAAGGAAACGGGATCAGTTTATAAGGACTTAACGCGCTTTTTTCATCAGTTGATACTCCTTTCGTACAAACCCAATTTTAAAAAGGAATTTATCAATGATATGCAGCGCCATTTTCTTGAAGGGTATGGCGACCCCATGGTTTATGAAAAACCCATGTTCCGCATATTTTTAATGATCCATGTTATTAATCATTTGGGTAAAAGCGCCCGTTTTTGGGAGCAGTCGGCCAAGGGCAAGCTTTATAATCGCTGGGTTGTTTACAATGTCATGAAACGGATAAAAAAGGTGGTGGCATAGCAATGTTGGGAAAGCTGAAAAAAGTATTCCGTATGAGTCCGGGAGAAATTTTTTTTCGTATCGGAGAGCAAATCCGCATCCGCCGGGAAAAGGCCAATGCCCGTAGGGAGCTGAGCGAGGTAAGCAGGCCGGAGTTTAATTTTTTCGAAAAGGGACATGCGGACTGGTTTGAAATGTATCGCTCTTCCGGGGTTCTTAAGTTATGGGAGGATAAAGCTTTTTGCCGTAGGCTGTCCGCGCCCCTTGATGAGGAAAAAAAGGAGCGCTTTCTGAAGGACTACCGCCGCGAAGTGGAAGAAAGCCTGACCCGCGCGGATAAATTGTTGGAGCATAAATTTTCGTTTTTGGGCGTTTCCTTTACCCTCCCCGACCCCATACCCTGGCAGTCGGACCCGCTAAGTCTGACGCCTTACCCGCAAGGCTTTTATCGCGATATTGATATCTTTACCAACAAGAATGCCGGGGATATCAAGCACGTGTGGGAAGTAAACCGCCTGCAGTTTTTAATAGAACTGGCCAAGGCCGCCTGGTTGAGCGGGGAAGAAAAATATAGCGAAAAGCTGGAGGAGTGGCTGCTGGACTGGATCGATAAAAACCCCTACAAGCAGGGAGTGGCCTGGGCCAGCGCCCTGGAAGTGGGTGTGCGGGTTACCGCGCTGGTCTGGACACTGGAGTTTTACCGGGCAACGGAAAAACCGAAGCCCTATGTTGTAGCGGCCATGCTTAAGCTGATCTATCTCAGCGGTAGCTATTTATATGAAAATCTTTCCATATACTTTAGCCCGTATAATCATCTGATCGGCGAGGCGGCCGGTCTCTTTCTGGCCGGTTATCTGTTTCCCGGGTTTCGTGACGCGCGCAAGTGGGAAAAACGCGCCTGGCAGGTTCTGACCGATCAGATTGAAAAGCAATTCCACCCCGATGGCGCCTCCGTGGAGCAAGCCTCTTTTTATCATCATTTTACGTTGGGCTTTTATTTACAGGCGGTGGCGGTAAAAAAACTTAACGGTCAGAATGTACCCGCCCATATGACGGACAGGATGGAAAAGGCCCTGGAGTTTGCCATGTATATCCACAAGCCGGATGGCGACATGCCGCACCTGGGGGATATCGACGATGCCCGCTCGATATATTTTGGCGATCCCACCCATTGGAATTTTGACGCCTGGCGGGCCATGGGCGCCGTCTGGTTTAAACGGTCCGATATGAAATTCGGTCTGCCCTGGCTGCCGGAAGAGGCCTTTTGGCTGCTCCCGGAAGGGGATATCCGGGAATACCGGGCCCTACGCGAGGCAACCCCGCAAAACACCGGCGTTTGGCTTAAGGAGAGCGGTTACGCCATTTTCCGCAACCATTATAATGAGGACGGGCACTATATCCATATGGATTGCGGGCCCATTGCCCATGGCGTCTATTATGACGATACACCCTCGGCGGCGCACGGACATGCCGATGAACTGGCTTTGGAACTGGCCTGTTTTGGCGAGTCCCATCTGGTGGACCCCGGCTTTTCCAACTACCGGGGGGACTTTAGCTGGCACAGCTATTTCCGCAGCACGGCGGCGCACAACACCATTGAAATCAATAACAGTTCACAGGCCCGGCAGGGCGGCATACTGGTTTGGAGCCGCGCGCCGCGCTATAAGCAACTGGCTTTTATGAACGGAAAACGGCTAAAGGTTTTTTGTGGGGAACACTATGGTTATCACAGGCAGCCCGGCACTCCGGTACACAGGCGCTACATGGCCTTTATCGATGACAGTTTTTGGCTGGTTTGGGATCATATCTATCCCGGGGAAGGGACGGGACAAACCATTACCATCGCCGATCATTACCATTTTAACAGCGGCTTAAAGGTGGAGACCGGCAGGGAAGGACGGATAGAAAGCAGCGGCGAAAAATCCCGTCTTATCATCGCTTTGGCCGACGGGTTTGAGGAGCCCTTTGACATCTCCCTGAAGGAAGGCGATGATGGTCCCGACGGCGGATGGATATCGCCTACCTACCGTGCCGTTAGGCCCGCGCCGCTGGTATGCGTTAAGCGCGAGATACGCCCACCCTACAATCTGCTTAAAGTTATGCTCCCCGAAGAAAAGGACAGCGGGCGGGAAGCACGTGTGGAAAAAGCCGGAACGGGCTTTGACATACGGATGGGCGACGCCTTTTACCGGGTGCGTTTAAGCGCGGAACCGGGCTTCCGGGTAACCGTGGAGGGCGAGGACCAAACATTTGAACTGAACAGCGCCTCCGGGGAGGAGCTGATCCGGGAAACGAGGACGGCAGCCCCGGTAACTGAAACCGAATAATATGAAGAACAGGGAACGACAATGAAAGAAAAACCGGCAAAGGTACTCCATATCACCTCCTATCCGCCGCCGCGCGCGGGTTGGGGCATGCGCGTTTATTTTTTAAAAAAGGAAATGGAAAAAAACGGCGATATCTGCGAAGTGCTGAATATCGGCAAGGGACGTTTTTTAACGGACAGGGATTTTGTACCGGTACTGGGCAGCCTGGACTATGTAAAAAAAGTATTCCGTTTCCGTCTGAAAGGCTACCTGATCCACCACCACCTGAACGGAGATTCGCCCAAGGGCTTTGTGCTGACCCTGTTGTCGCTAACCATCAGCCTGCTTACCCTGCGCCGGCCGGTGATTACCTTTCATGCCGGGCCCGTGCAGCTCTATTTCCCCAAGCATAAAGGGCCTAAACTGACGCCGGTATACAAATATATTTTTACCGTTGCCAAATACATTGTATGTAACAACGAGGCGGTCAAAAAAAATATCATGAGTTACGGCATCCCCGGGGAGAAGATATTTCCCATACAGGCCTTTAGCAAGCAATATATGGAATATGAAGAGCAGAAGCTCGATCCGGAACTGGAAAGGATTTTTGAACAGCACTTTCCGGTAATCGCCTGTTATGCGGCCTACCGTCCCGAGTTTTTTCTGGAGGACATGGTGGTAGCCTTTGCCCGTTTTCATCGTAAAAACCCCGATAGCCGCCTGGTGATGCTGGGCCAGACCCTGGGTTCCGAGGCGATAAAGGAACAAATGGAACAAGAGGGTATTCTGGATGCTGTCTTTTTTGCCGGTGATCTGGATCATGATGAGTTTTTGACCCTGTTGAGTAAGGCGACCCTCTATTTGCGCACGCCTTTTAAAGATGGCGTCAGCAGCTCGGTGCTGGAGTCCCTGACGCTCAATACGCCCGTGGTGGCCTGTGAAAACGGTTCCCGGCCGGAAGGGGTGATCACCTATGAGAACCGCAATATTGACGATATGGTTAATACCCTGCAAGACACGGTAGATCGCATCGATGAGATAAAGGCCGCGTTGAACCCGCCGCCCATCCCGGATACGGTAAGTGTGGAAATTGACTTAATCAGGAAAGCATGAGTATAAGGAGCAGGGAACAGCGGATGCGTATTTTATACCACCACCGGACCCTTGGCGACGGCGCCGAAGGGATCCACATACAGTCGATCGTAAATTGTCTTAAAGCACTGGGCCATGAGGTAAGAGTGGTTTCCCTGGTTGGGGAAAAAACAGAATTCCGCAGCTCGCAGGTTGCGCGGGAATCCAAATGGGATAAGATTAAAAACATCATTCCCCGTCCTGTTTATGAACTGGCCGAGATTGCCTATAATATAAAGGGCAAGGCCATGCTGATGAAAGCCATCGGCGAATTCAAGCCGGATATCATCTATGACCGCTATGCCCATTTTAGTTTTTCCGCCTTGTGGGCGGCTAAAAAAAGCGGCCTGCCTCTTATCCTGGAGGTGAACTCGCCCTATTCGATTCAAAAACGGCAATGGGAGAAACTCTATTTTCCCGGATTGTCAAAAATGGGTGAGCGTAAGATTTTTGAGGCGGCGCCTAAAATTATCGTCGTATCCAGTCCGTTAAAGCAGATTATCGCCGACTATGGCGTGGATGACAGCAAGGTGGTTGTGTTGCCCAACGGCACCGATCCCGATCGCTTTGACCCCGCGCTTGACGCCTCCGGCTTAAAAAAAGAGCTGGGTCTGGAAGGTAAAACCATTTTGGGCTTTGTGGGCATTTTGCGCAGCTGGCATAATATAGATAAGCTGATCAACATTCTGGAAGAGATCGATCTGGAAAAGAACAACGCGGCCATGGTCTTTTTAGGCGACGGGCCCAGCTATGAGGAACTGAGGGCCTATAACAAAGAAAAAGGCAACGAGAAGGTGATCCGTTTTTTGGGACGCATACCCCATAAGGATATACAAAAGTATGTGGCCATGTTTGACGTGGCCATCAGTCCCCATGCCACGCCCTATTCCTCGCCGATGAAGATACTGGAATACATGGCCATGGAAAAGGCCATTCTGGCGCCCGATATGCCCAATATAAAAGATTTGATCCTCGATAACGAAACCGGAGTACTCTTTACGCCCGACAGCGCGGAATCTCTGCGGGAAAAGTTGCTCACGCTTATCGCGGACGCCGGTTTGAGGGAAAGGCTGGGCAAAAATGCGCGGAAGGAGGTACTGCGGCGTTTTACCTGGATGGAGAATGCCCGGAAAACCGCGGAGATAGCCGAAGGAATGCTAAAAAAGGCAAAGTGAGTAAAACATGCACAATGGAAAATATTACGTTTAAGGAACCCTGTGTTGTCAGGGGGATTTAATCTGGCATTCCATTTGTAGGACATTCCTTCCTTTAGAAGAAAAAAAGGATTTCGTATGAAAAAGTTCTGGCATCTGTTTATCGTTTTATTTTGTTTAACAGCCCCGCTGATGGCCCTGGACCCCAAAACGGGCAGCCCGTTGCAAAAAGGGGTGCACCCGAGGCTCTATTTAACTGAGGAGACTATCCCCGAAATTCGTCAGGTGATCGGGGATAACTTCCGCTCTAATTTTCAGCAATATGTCAACTGGGCGGCCAATGCCAATGATAATGACAGCTATAACATCCTGCACGAGGCGGGTCATGATCCTACGCGGGCGCTGATGATTCACCAGGCTTTTATCGCCGCCCTGGGGCAGGTACCCGGCATCAGCTATCCTATCTCTTTTGAGGACTATGCCCGCCGGGCCATTAACCGGCTGATCAGCAGGCTGAATGCCGGTGATAATCTCTCCTACGCGGCGGCCATGACGGCGGACTGGACATACAACTTTCAAACAAGCAGCGAACGGACGCAGATTGCCAACCTGATGCTTTCCCGTAAAATAACCCATAAGGTGTTTGATCATTCCATCCAAAATCCGCAGATAAACCCGGAACAGATGTTTAGCAGTAAATATTACGAGACCAACTATGCCTGGTATCAGGCGCTGGCCTTTTGGGGCGACGGCCGCATAGACGCCGAGGCCGATAATGCCGCGGACACCTTTTATGACGATATGCTCAACTACGGCTATCTGGACGCGGCCAACTTTGTGGCCGGGGAATGGGGCGGCTTTTCCGAGTGGATCGGCTATACCAGCTGGCACCCGCGTACCCACATGCTCAACCTGGATGGCTGGCATACGGCCACCGGTGAGGATTACGTATCGCGCGAGGGGACAACCGCCGGCAATGCCCTTAAGAATTATCCCAAATTTATGCGTTACGCCATGGACCCGCACCGCTATTTTAACGAATTCTATACCTATCTGCGCATGGGCAGCGCCGAGGCCACGGACCCTTCCTTTCGTCACCGCTCCATGCGTGAACAGATTTATTATCTGGGCGGCGTGCTGCATCGCGCCGGTTTGGATGACGAGGCCGGGCTGATCCGCGATATGATTGAAAAATACAATGTGACCTGGCCCAATTATGAGCACCAGTGGCTGTATGTTTGGCTGGGGATTTACAAGGCGGTTGCCCCAAAAACTCCGGAAGAGCTAAGCTTCCCCCGCTATATCTGGAACCAGCATCTGGGGGTTTTTTATGCCCGAACCGGGTTCAGCAGCCCGGCCGATGGTGTGTTTGCCGCCATGGACGGACATTACCGCTATGACGGCCATCAGGGCGCGGAGGACTATTCCGGCTTTATCCTGACCAAGTTTGGCACGCTGGTCAATACCCGGCATGTGGCCCACAGAAATTATGGCAACCTGAACAACTATCCCGGCGGCTATGAGGAAAACACCATATTCTTTGAGGGCGGCTACCGTCAGACCTTTCAGACCATGGATACCCCGAAGGAGTTGAAGGACGCCATAAACGGCGTGGGTAACTACGATCATGGCGGTCTGGAGCAATTGATTGCCAGGGACGGTTATTTTTACCATATGCGTTCCCGGCGCGACCGCGAGCTTTCATCCGGGGCCAAACACACCCGGGAATATGTCTGGCTTCCCGGAAGCGATCCGGAAAATGATTCGGATTTTCTGGTGATTTACGACCGGGCCTCTGCCCCGACCAAGGCACAGTTTGTCTATCACGTCCCCTGGAAACCTTCCGTGGCCGCCTATAGCAGCGGGCCTCAGGATATCAGTACGGGCAGTGGTGAAAGCGACCGCATCGGTGACCGTTACAGCGGGGCGAATCTATTGGTGAAGGCCCTGAACGGCACCGGCGGAGAAAAGGATAGTGAGGGCGGCAAGCAGGATTATGTGGGAGGCGCCAATGCCCATGGCGTGGCTTTTGTTAAAAACCTGCTTCCCAATGATGTGAATGTGGAAGTGACCCGCGTGGCCCGCTTTGATAGCGATGTGATCAAAAGACAACATGAACTGGCCATTAAAACCCACCGCTGGCAGGTAGCCGTTATTCCGAGGCAACTGAATACCGACGAACGCTTTTTGCATGTTTTTCAAACGGGAGACGCCAACAAGGTGAGCGCCATGACCGCCACCAGCCTTATAGAGGTTGGCAATACAATGCAGGGGGTATTTATAGAAAAGGAAAGCGGCGCCCGTCCCAATTATGTGGTTCTGTTTAATAAAGCCAACGGGCCCAACACCAATACGGTAACCTATTCGGTTAGCGGCAGCGGCGTTTTGCGTCATGTTATCACCGGCCTGGAGCCGCGTACCACCTATGAGGTGGAAGATGCCCTGGGGTCGGGCACTACCGTCTCCAGCGTGGTTACGGAGCCGATGGTGCAAACCTGGGACTACAGGGGGGTGGATAGCGTTACTAAAACGGGAACACTCTATTTTGAAACAACCCTGAACGGAAATCACCGTTTTATTATTACAAAATCCGGCCAGCAGGACAATACCCCGCCGGCAAAACCTTCCGGATTTAACATCAAACCCTGAAACGATTTCCCGGAAAGCTTATGGATAAGACAATTTATTTTCTGGTAACCATCGATACCGAGGAAGAACGGGAATGGGGCAGTGACTATAAAGATCATACCCATTATACGGTGGAAAATATAAAGTGGCTGGCTCCCTTGCAGGAACTGTTTAACCACCATGGCGTCCGGCCGACTTATCTTATCGATTATCCCGTGGCCATCAATAACGAGGCTACGACCATCCTGAGGAAGTTTGCCGGCGATTTCGGGGCGGAGATTGGCACGCATCTGCATCCCTGGGTCAATCCCCCTTACCGGGAGGAGCCGGGTGTGAAGAGCTCCTTTACGCATAATCTGCCGGTTGAGCTGCAATTTGAAAAAATGAAAGTGCTTACGGATGTGATTGCCGGGGCCGTGGGCAGGCGCCCGGTAACCTACCGCGCGGGGCGCTACGGTTTTGACGCAAGCACCATTCCCGTTTTGGAAGAGCTGGGCTATACGGT
The DNA here is from genome assembly GCA_026991535.1 of Calditrichia bacterium. Lineage (GTDB taxonomy): Bacteria > Calditrichota > Calditrichia > Calditrichales > J004 > J004. The sequence continues at coordinate 20,656 of JALXBH010000036.1, forward strand.
GGATACCAGCGTGGTTCCTTTCCGGCGCGGTAAAAAAAGCTTTGAACCCTCATTCGGTTATCTTCCCGATATTGAACCCTATCGCCTGGACTATAAGGATGTTTGCCGCGCGGGACAGGCAAGATTACTGGAAGTTCCGTTGACGGTGGGCTTTAATAAAAAGGTGCCGGGAATTCTTGAGGCAAACTATCTGGATTTGCCCAATATTGGCATTCGTCGCGTTTTAAGCAAGGTGTTCGATGTGGATTTGTTCTGGCTGCGTCCGTCCTATGCGGGCCTGACAGCCATGCTGCAACTTAGCCGTACCATGATTGCCAGGGGACACACTTTTTTAAATATGATGTTTCATTCCAATGAACTCATGCCCGGTGGTTCCAAGTATTGTAAAACCGAAGAGGACGTCGGCAACTATCTTCAGCGTCTAGACCGCTACTTTGATGCTTTGAACAAAGAATTTTCCATTCGTTATGTTACACTAAGGGAGATGGACGGCCTTTATAAATAGAGCGGTCTGTCCGTTGTTCTCCTTCATACTCCCGGAATCATATGACTATACTTTTAACCGGTTCAAACGGTTTTATCGGCAGTCATTTTTTAAAGGCTCTGCTGCTGCGGGGACATACGGTTGTTGCGCCGGTGCGTCCCTCTTCGGCCCCGGCCCTTAAAAAACGGAATCTGCCCGGCCTTGTTGTGGTAGAAGGTTTTTTTGGCGATGCCGCTTTTCTGGAAAGCATAAAACAACCGGTGGATGCCATTGTGCATCTGGCGGCGATCCGCGGCGCGGGCGCCGGGGCCGCCGATGACTATCAGCGTATTAATGTGGATGGCACGCGCGCCCTGCTGGCCTGGGCCGTTTCCCGCGGAGTTTCCCGCTTTATCCATTGCAGTACCGTGGGCGTTTTAGGCACCATACCGGCCCGGCTGCCCGCTTCCGTCGCCGATGAGCCCGCGCCGGACGGGCCTTACCATCAAAGCAAATTTCAGGCGGAACAACTGGTGCGTCGTGCCCATTCCTCCAGGATTCAAACACTTGTCCTGCGGCCCACCATCACCTATGGCGCCGGGGATAACGGCTTTATACCGAGGATGATACGCATGGTGCGCAGGCGCATGTTTATACTGCCAGCCCGGGATGTACACATGCATTTATTGTCCGTTACCCATTTTGCCGGTTTGTGCGTTTCCCTATTGAATTCGGAGCGTGGCTGGGGTGGGGTATACCATGTGGCTGACCGGGAAAAAGTCTCCCTGAAAAAACTGGTCGATTTAATCTCACAAAAATTAACTAAAAAGCCATATCCCCGATTATTGCAATCGCCGGTCGGGCTATATCACGCCGCCAGCGGATTGCTGGAAGCCGCCGGCCGTTCGGGACTGAAAACCAGCATCGAACTTATCAGCCGCGACTGGTATTATGACATCGCCCCGACGGTGGAGATTTTGCATTACAAACCGGGAGATACCCTTAAAGAAGTGGGAGAAATGTTACCATGAGCCAACCTGAGAACCCTTCAACCCTGCTTAGCGTGCTCGATACCTGGCCAAGCTATTTTGATACAATGGATGAAGGTATTGGCACTACGTATGAACGTTTTATTTTACATCGCTATTTTGAGAACCTGGCCCGCGATTTTGGCGTGGAGTCGGTTCTGGAAGTACCCAGCTTTGGCATGACGGGTGTTTCGGGCATTAACAGCCTGTGGTGGTCCCATAAGGGGATTACGCCGGTTGTACTGGATAACAATGACGAACGTATCGCCCTGTCGCAAAAGGTTTGGGATGCCATTCCCCTGCCGGTTGATTTTAAAAAGGTGGATAATTTTGAAACGCTGGATTTTGAGGACAAGCGCTTTGATCTCAGTTGGAATTTTGCCAGCCTGTGGTTTGTGAGGGATATCCCGCGGTTTGTGGCCGAGCTGTGCCGTGTAACGCGCAAGGTGGTGTTTATCTGCGTTCCCAATACCCATGGTTTCGGCTATCATCTGCGTACCGCCTTTAATAAGGAAGTTATCCCGGATTTCTATCTGGATCATATTCAGCCGAAGAAATTTGTCCCCTATTTTGAAGGACATGGCTGGAAAAAAAGAGCGTCCGGTTATCTGGATATACCACCATGGCCGGATATTGCCATGAAAAAGGAAGATATGCTTTCCAAAGTCGGCTTGGGATTTCTGTTAAAAAAAGGGGATCAACAGGACGAAACGCCTTTTGAAAAAAAATGTATTGTTGACTGGTTTAGCGGTAAGAACCCCAATCTGGAGAAGGATATATTAAAATATGATTTTCTGGAAAAAGTACCGGCGCCGGTTAAACAGGTATGGGGACACCACCGCTGGTTTATTTTTACGCCAAAATAAGGATGAGGCCCTAATCGTATAAACCGGCTAACAAGGCCACAAAAAAGGATATCCATGATCTCGGTAATCTTACCTTCCTATAATTCCGAAAAGACGATCGCTCCGGTATTAAGCGCCCTGCAAAAACAGACTTTTTCCGAACCTTATGAAATTATTCTGGTGGACAGCTCAGAGGACAAAACGCCGGAGATCGTCCGTTCACAATTCCCGGAGATAACCTATATCCATTTACCGCAAAAAACCGATCCCGGCACCGCCCGCAATCTGGGCATAAAGCAAAGTACGGGGGACCCTGTTCTATTTATTGATTCCGATTGTGTGGCCCGGCCGGACTGGATAGAGAAATTTGTTACCATGCACCGCCAAAGCGATTACGCAGCCATTGGCGGCTCGGTGGTTAATGGCAACGACCCGGAAAACAATGTAGCCTGGGCCGGGTACATGGCGGAGTTTCGCGAGTTTATCCCACAACATCCGCAACGGGAAGTGGATCACATCCCTACCTGTAATATTTCCTATAAACGTAAATATCTGGAAGAGCTGGGCGGTTTTAATCCCAACTATTATCCGCAGGAAGACCTGGATTTTAATTTCCGTTTGCGGCAAAGCGGCGGCAAAATATTATTCTATCCCGAGGCGCAGGTGGCCCATAACCACCGCACAACCCTTGCCGACTACGTTCGCCATCAGGCGAATGTGGGCGTTATCACCTCCAGCATGCTGCATATCCTGCCGCTGGAAGGGCATCATATCGTCCAAAGCAAGCTGAAAACGGTGTTGGCCGCGCCGCTGCTGCCCCTGGTTAAATGGTATCGTACGGTAAGACTGTTTGCCCGGCTTAACCCGCTTATTCTAAAAGAACATCCCACGTCCGCCCTAATACTGGCTTATGGTTTATTCCCCTGGACCCGGGGATTCGTTAAGGGCGCTTTTCATCCCAAAACAAAGAAATAGATATGAAACCTCTCGTTCTTATCCCCACGCTGAACGAAGCACATAATCTCGGCAAGGTTCTGGATGGTCTGCTGGCTTGTGAAACGCCACTGGATGTGGCCGTGGTAGACGCCCAATCCACGGATGGCACGCGTGAGCTGGTGGCCGCCTATTCTCAAAAACACCCCAATATCCGTCTTCTCGATCAGGAAGGGAAAACCGGTTATGGCGGCGCGCTGAAAACAGGGTTCCGTTACGCGTTGGCTCACGATTATGATCTGGTTATCACCATGGACGGCGACGGCTCCCATGGTCCGCGTTATATTAAGGATTTTCTGGAAAAGGCCGGCGAGTATGATTTGATTATAGGCAGCCGTTATATCGACGGCGTCCGCGTCGAAGGCTGGCGTTTTCGCAAGCTGCTGGTTAGCAAGCTGGCCAGCATGTATGTTTCCTATCTTCTGGTAAAGCCGATCTGGGATTTTACATCGGGCTTCCGTTGCTATCACCGTTCCATTTTGGAGGAAATCGATTTAGACAGCCTGCATAACGCGGCCTATATCATTCAGATCCAGTTGCTGCATTTTGCCTATCAGCACCGCCGTCGGGTTAAGGAGATACCCTTTGTATACCGTGACACGCTGGATAGTGTTTCCAAGGTGGGTGGTGACAATAAGTGGCGTACTTTCTTTTACGTGCTTAGATACAGCGCTCCGGTAACGGAAATCTTCCGTCATCTGGTCTATCTGAAAAAAGAATATGAGCGCTTTGTGGAAGAGTATGACGATCTGATCAATCCCCCCCGCCTCAGGGAGCCGGAACCGCGAAAAAACCCGGAAGGATTTAGCGTCAGCGTGGGCGTTATGGCCTATAATGAGGAAAAGATCATAGAGCGCTGCATCCGGGCCCTGCAGGCCCAGAACCTGGGGAAAAACACCCTGGAGCAGATTGTGGTTGTCTCCTCGGGTTCCACCGATGATACCGATAAAATCGTTCGCCGCCTGGCGGAGGAGGATAAGCGCATACAACTGATCGTACAGCCCCGGCGCATGGGTAAGGCCAGCGCCATCAATGAATACCTGGCCATTGCCCGGGGGGATATCGCCATGATTGAAAGCGCCGATACCATTACCGAGCCGGATACCATTCGTGAACTGGTTGAGCCCTTCAATGATCCCGATGTGGGTATGTGCGGGGTACATCCCGTTCCGGTAAATGAAAGCCGGAGCTTTGTGGGCTACTCGGTGCATAAGCTATGGCAACTGCATCATGCCATGGCCATGGACAATCCGAAGTGCGGGGAGATGGTGGCCTTTCGCAATATTGTGCCTCGGATTCCCAAATATACCGCCGTTGATGAGGCGGCCATAGAGGGTATGCTGGTGCAGGGCGGGTATAAACTGGCGTATGCCCCCAAGGCCATTCTGCAGAATAAGGGGCCTGAGAATCTACGGGACTTTATTAAGCAACGTCGGCGCATCGCCTCGGGACACCGACATCTGGCCGCTTCCATGGGGCATGCCGTGTTTACCCAAAAGCCCACCAATATCCTTAAATATGTGATTGAGGATCAGAAGTGGACGCCGAAAGCCATCCTTTTTACCGGATTGTTAATTGCCCTTGAGGGTTATGCCCGTTTTATGGGGATGATAGACTTCTATCTGCGCGATAAAAATCCTTTTATCTGGGATATTTCCCAATCCACCAAACATATGAATACATGAACGGAAAACCGGACCGACCTTTAGGGATATTGCTGGGCCTGGCCGTTCTGCTTCGTCTCTATTTTATAGTCGCTTTTGATTATATCTCTCCCGATGGAGTGCAGTATGTCCGTTTGGGCTACACGATCTGGCACGGCTTTAGTTACGGCAGCGGCGGGGCCATGTTCCCCGATATCATTCAGCCGCCCCTGTATCCCCTAGTGGCGGGCTTCTTTACGCTGTTTCTGCCGCCTCTTTTTGCCGGAAAGACCGCTTCGCTGATAGCGGGCATTCTTTTGGTGTATGTTGTATATCGCTTTTTATCCCGGCTTGCCGGAAAAAAAATAGCCCTGATCGGCGGCGGCCTTACCGTTATCCATCCGGGATTGATCGCCATATCGGCCCAGGCGGCCACGGAAGCCTGGTACATACTTTTTGTGGCCCTGTTGTTTTTTGAGGGATGGCATTTCTGGGAGTCGCCTAATCGCGCTCGCGGGCTGCGCCTGGCTCTGTGGTTTTCGCTGGGCTTTCTTACCCGCCCCGAGATGCTGGTGGTAATGTTTTTTTATGTGACCTTTCTTTTTTCAACGGCTTTGTATGGGAAGATAAGCCTGCGCCCGGGGCACTGGTTGGCGCTGATGCTTCCCTCGGTGGCGATGGTGTTGCTGTACGCCGCGGCCGTTTCCCTGAACCTGGGGTATTTTACCCTGTCGCCAAAAATCAACTTTGTCCGTATACAATCCAAGCTGGCGGCCATAGCCCGGGCCGGGGATGCCGGCTATAAGGAACTGCCGCCCCGAACCGCCGCCTATCGCGCATTTTACCCCCTTACCCCCGATGGGGGTGAGTTGTTGTCTCATGCCTTGCTGTATAAAAAGGAGCCGGCCATGCGCTGGCTGCGAGAGCATCGAACTTCCGGTGCGGGGTTTTCTCCGGCGCGGCTGTTGGGCGGGGTGCTGAAGAACGCAAAAAAGATGCTGAGTAAAATCGCCGGAGGGAAAGGGCTGCCCTGGTTCCTTGCGCTGACCGCTTTTTTGGGGCTCTTTTATCTGTTTAAAGAAAACAGGGTTTACGGATGGTATCTTGTGCTAATGCTCATGCCCTTATCCATCTATTTGTTTGTGCATATCGAAGACCGATTTTTACTGGGAAGCTGGCCCATGCTGGTGCTACCCGCAGCCCGGGTTTTTGAACGTCTTTATGAAAAGTTTCGCGTCTACTTTTCACCCCTTCTTGCGGGCGCTGTTCCTTTGTTGTTGCTCTTTGTACTTCTTTTAGGCGCCTATGGGAAAATGGTTGATGATTTTAAGGCCACCAACCGCTGGAAGCTTCTTTCGCAAAAGGTAAAGGATGTGGTTGAGCCCGGCGCGCGTCTGATGGCCAAACAACCCCAAACCGCATTTTTCCTGGATACGGAATACCGCCTTTTACCCTTTGGTTCCGTAGATAAACTTTTGGTATATTTCCAAAAACAAAAAGTTGATTATCTGTTGGTGGACGAAGCCGATTTAGCGCTTAATCCCGCTCTGGAAACATTCATCGATTTGCGCGGGGGAGCACCGCTGACTCTGCTAAGGGAAGGTTCCTTAGAGGGCCGCTCCTATTGGTTATTTCACATTAAATGAAAAGAAGGTGATTATGGAAAAGAAGATCAATTCCTTTTTACAGGATATAAAAAATGTTGTGGATGCCGAGGTTGAAAAAGC
>JALXBH010000037.1 GCA_026991535.1 Calditrichia bacterium
CCGCCGGCCAGCCGAAAAAGTCGTGGGGAATTTTAAAGGAGGGTAATTTTTCCGCCAGAACCGTTTTTATCTTTCCGGCGGAATGGCCCGCGGCATTGTGAATGACCGCCACGGGTCTATGCCCAAAACGACTATCCGGCCAGGGCACAATCATGGCCGCTTCAATCCCGGGAATGTGTAAAAGATGCCGCTCTATTTCTTCGGGCCGGATATTTTCGCCACCGGAAATAAACATATTGTCGCGTCGCCCCAGCACGGTTAAACGGTTTTGCTTCAATAGGCCCAAATCACCCGTGGCAAACCAGCCCGCCTCATCCGTGGCCGCCGTCAGCCTTTTCTTCTTAAAATAACCCGCAAACAAAACCTCTCCCCTGAGCAGGATTTCACCATCAACAATCCTCACTTCACGGCCGGGAAGCAGTTCCGCCCCCGCAGTCTCCGCATCCCGGGGCTCAAAATGTTTTTTTACGGCTACCGTGGATGCCATTTCCGTTAAGCCATATCCGCTGAAAAGCGGCAGGCCCGCCCCCAGTGCTTTGTCTATCAGTGACGTGGATATGGCCGATCCGCCCAACAAAACGGCCCGTAAACGAGGTAAGGCGCTTCCCTTACCCAACAGGGTTTGCAACTGGGCCGCCACCAGGGACATATGCGTCAGGGATTCCGGCAGAGTCTCTGTAACCTTGCGACGGCTAACAACCGTCGCGCCGGCAACAAAACAACGCAGCCATACGGCCAACCCGCCGATATGGAAATCCGGCAACACATGCAGCCAACGGTCGCCGCCGTGCAGGGAAAAATATTGTGCCACGCTTTGGGCGGATATAAAAACATTGGCCCGGCTTAAGGCGGCGCATTTGGCATATCCCCCGCTGCCGGAGGTTAGAATAATAAGCGATGGACGGTTGGAAAAAAGATTAAAGTTAAAATCCCCACCGGCTTCTTTTATGCTATCCCCGGGTACATTCTCTTCCCGGAGCCATAAACTTACGGGCGCCTGTTTTGAGACATGATCCAGGGAATCCGCTTTTAAACGGGGATCCAGCGGCATAAACAGAAGATTCAGGGACCAACAGGCGAAAGGCAGACCCACGGCATCGGCGAGAGAATATAGCGGCCCGGCCACCACCTCTCCCTCCTTCAGGCCCTTGCCCATCAAAAACCCGCGCCAGCGGGCAACTTCCCTATCCAGCTCCGCAAAAGTTAAGCGACGGGTGCTGCTCTCCCAAAAAGGACGCTCTGCGTAATCATCGATGATTGTCCGGTAATCCATATTACTTTATCCGCACCACGACGGATGAATTGAGCGAACGGCGACCGGTGTCGGCAGACCATTGCCATACCATATTCTGAGCGGAAAAGGAAGGTTGTAAAGTATCCTGAGCAAAGAAGGCGTATGTACCCAGCCCCATGGCCGTGGCCGGACTTCCCCAGGCGGAAGCCATGCAGGCGATGGCCGACAGCCCCAAACCGGATTCAAAAGACGAGGTAAATACAATCTTTTTATGGGCCACCCTGCCTTTTTCCGCCAGTTTTTTTATACGGGCCATATTCCCCACAAAGGCTGGTTTTATAATCAGCGCCGCCAGGCCTGCCTGGTTTAGGGGCATATCAAAACCGGGGTTCTGTAATGTTTCGTCATAGGCATAGGGGATGCCGGTGTACAGATAAAGCTTTTCCAGGGACTGTGGAAATTTTAACGGCTCTTCGATATATTCTATTTTATCAGGATTCATATGGCTCAAAAAGTATTCCGCCTGTTCAAAGGACCATCCGCGATTGGCATCCAACCGCAGCTTTTTATGGGAAGGTAAGACCTTGCACAGTCTTTGAATATCACGGATTTCTTCATCCATATCGCCCTGCCCGACCTTTACTTTATAAACCGAGGCCGCGGATGAGACAAGCGGGCCGCCCGCCTTATCCCCGGAACTTTTTAGCCCGGTAACAAGAGCGTTTAAGGGAAAGCCGTTCAATGGCCTGTCCGAGAGGAATAAGCGGGGATCGCTCTCTTCCACGCGGGCTTTCAGGAACCACAGGGCACTTTCCAGGGCAAAGCGCAAAAAGGTATTATCCGGCAGGGGGCTTAAGATGTGCGCTAAACTTTCAACGGAACGAATTGCCAGGGGCTTGTCCACAATATGCTCCCGGAGCTGGTTTTCCACGCTGTTCACAAAGGCCAATAATGTTTTTTCGGTGTGGGGCGGAAAGGGAGCATACTCACCATAGGCCCATTGTCCCTCCCGGTTGCCCAGGCCAATTATAAGGCCCCGGCGCACCTTATATCTCTTCCCCCGTAGCACAAGTGCCGGAGAATAGGGAATCGCATAAAAAAAAATTTTATAGTGTACTATTTCCATCGCTTTAAAATATCCATCCCGCCGAAAACATAAGGCTGTATAGAAAAAGGAACTTCCCCGTATCGGCCAGCACAAGGTTTAGTGGAGC
>JALXBH010000038.1 GCA_026991535.1 Calditrichia bacterium
CGACGGGCCAGGAAACCATCCAACCAGTCCGTGAACATAGCCACGGTGGCCAGCCAAAGCACCAGATCGTTCCGTTGCTCCTTTATCATAAAAAAGGCGGGTATGATAAAGAAGATGCGGATAAAGCTTAACAGATTGGACAGGGTACGGTTTTCTTTTTTTATCATTTCCAACTTATCTTATAGGGTACAATAAGCAAGGTTCTGTTTTGATAATCGTTTATCAGTTTTTCCAGAGGGCTTTGCCACAGGTTTAGCAGGTTCCCGGCTTTGGACATGAACGAAAAGAGCTCGGCGAACAACTTTTTCTCTCTCGGGAAATATACCAGGCGCACGGAGGTTGTCTCTGGTATGCCGGCGCTTTCCTTGGCCAGGGCCACCGCCGTGTAAAAATTGCCCGTCATGTCAAGCAGGCCTTTTTCATGCCCCTCTTTCCCGCTCCATACACGCCCCTGAGCTACTTTATCGGCCTGTTCATAGTCAAGCTTACGATGCGTGGCGGTTAATTGGACGAAATATTTATAAAAACGATCGATCAGGCCCTGCATGATGCGCCTCTCAGAGGCGCTCCACCGGCTGTTTGTGGAGAACAGGGAGGCATTCTCGCCGCGCGTAATTTGGTCTACCCCGACGCCTATTTTGTTATTGAGGCCCTTAAGATTAAACTTTCCGGCAAAAACGCCAATGGAGCCCACAAGGCTTAGGGGATTGGCAATGATAGTATCCGCGGCCAGGGCCACGTAATAGCCCCCGGAAGCGCCGTAGTCGCCTATGGTGGCTATGACCGGTTTTTTTTCCGCCGCGTGCCGGACAGCCTCGTATATGGCGTCGGAATGTATAGCCGAGCCCCCCGGACTGTCTATGCGTAAAATTATCGCCGCCGTGGAACGTGAATCGACCGCTTTGTTGATATCACGGATTATGTCATCGCTGCCTGCCACGGTACCTAAAAAGGGATCGTCACTATTGGAACCGCCGGCAATTACACCCTGTACTTCGATAACGGCAATACGTTCTTTGTTGCGGATGCCCAGCGAACTGACCGGTATGCGTGCATAGTTGCGCGCGGAAATCTTTTCCCAGCCCCTTTGTTTAAAACGCTCTTCCAAAATCCGAAGAGCGCGCGCCCGGTCTATCAATCCAACCTCTTCCGCCATGCGCCCCGTAAAACCGCTGGTTTTATCGATCAATTCACGCACCTTTTTGGGATCCATGTCCCGGGAAGAGGAAATCATGGCGATGATGGCTTCAAACATTTGATCCAGAAGGCGGTTCATCACCTCCTTTTGCGCCCCGGAAGCTTTGGCCCGGGTATATTGTTCCGGAGCGGTTTTATAGGCGCCGGCATGTACATATTCTGCCTCAACACCAATTTTGCCAAGCAGATCCTTATAGTGGCTGATTTCGCTGCTGATACCGGTTAAAAAGAGATTGGCGGTAACGGGCATGTAAACGGAATCACAGGCGGCGGCCAGCAAATAGTCCCGTGTAAAACCCATGGGCAGTTGTGCGTAGATTTTTTTCCCGCTTTCGCGGTAGCGGGCGATGGCGTCGCGCAGTTCCTCAATCTGGGCCATGCCCAGTTGCGGAAAATTGAAGTAGATCACGGTTGCCTTTATCCGTTCATCAACAGCGGCCTTTTCCAATACATCCCTTAGGGATTGCAGACTCAACGGCCGGGATTCGGTCAACTCCTGCAATGGGTCCGAAGGGGCAAAATCCGGCAGGGCGCCGGAAAGGGAGATATGCAGGTAGGCCTCGTCCGGCACAACCGGTTCCGTGGAGGCCAGGGAGGAGATTACCAGAAATAGCATCAGAAATAAAATGACAAAGCCGGAAACCAGAACCAGCAGATATTTAAAAAACGACTTCATTAAAACCTCAGTCCTATAAAAGGCCGATAAGCACACCGGCGATGGTAGCGGTCATAAAGGTGGCCAGGGTACCGCCCAGCACGGCCTTTAGCCCCATTTTGGCAATATCGGAGCGGCGCCTCGGCGCAATCCCGCCAATACCGCCTATCTGAATGGCAATGGATGAAAAATTGGCAAAGCCGCACAAGGCGTAGGTTGAAATGATAATGGCCTTTTCGCTCAGCGCACCCGTCGGTATTATACGGGATAAATCGAGATAAGCAATAAATTCGTTGATAACCATCTTTTCGCCGATCAGCGAGCCGACGGTTACGGCGTCGTTCCAGGGTACGCCGATAAGCCAGGCGATGGGACTGAGAAGATATCCCAGCACCACCTGCAGGGTTACCGGGCCGCCGGCGGCGGTGGTAATACCCATCATGTCTGTAATGACCGAGGTAAGAATAAAATTAACCATGGCAATCAGGGCGATAAAGGCCAGCAACATACCGGCCACATTCAGAGCCAGTTGCAGACCATCCCCCGCTCCGGTGGCGGCGGCTTCTATAACATTGGAGTTGGTTTTTTCTATATTGACCTTTACCTCGCCCATGGTTTTCGAGGTTTCCGTTTCCGGCACCAGTATTTTGGCGATGACGATTGTGGCCGGAGCGGCCATAATACTGGCCGAGAGCAGATGCTTGGCATAAAAAAGCTGTTGCGCCGGGTCGGAACCGCCCAGCAGCCCCACATAGGCCGCCAGCACGCCGCCGGCGATGGTGGCCATCCCGCCGACCATTAAGGTCAGCAGTTCGGAACGGGTCATGGGGTCCACATAAGGTCTGACCACCAGAGGCGCCTCGGTCTGTCCGATAAAAACGTTCGCCGCCACCGAGATCGATTCGGCACCGCTGATTTTTAACAACTTGGCCATCACCCAGGCCATGCCCTGTACAATCTTTTGCATAATGCCCAAATGATACAACACAGACATCAAAGAGGAAAAAAATATGATGGTGGGCAGAACCTGAAAGGCAAAAATAAAACCAATCCCCCGCGATTGCAGTTCGGGTGAAAAGGCCTCGCCAAATTTTCCCTGATCGGCCAGGGCGCCAAAAACAAAGGCCGAGCCTTCGTTGGTAAAGGATATTATTTTTACAAAAACCTGTCCAATGGCATTAAAAACCCGCTCTCCCCAGGGAATGTGAATAACAAAGATGGCAAATACAATCTGCATGGCCAGGCCCATGGCCACCTGCTGCCACTTTATCGCGCCACGATTGTTGGAGAATAAAAAGGCTATGCCCACCAGGGTAAACAGGCCGAAAAATCCAAAAAGAATATCATAAACAGTAGCGCTCATTTTTTTACCTCATCCTTTGGGGGTTCAAAACAGTTCCGGCAACGGGCTTCATAAATCTCCGACGCCCCGATAACCACCTTACGCTTGTCATCCGAAATGCGTTGTGTGTGGTTTGCGGGATTTCCGCATAAAACACATATAGCATGGGTCTTGGTAATATATTCGGCAACGGCCAGTAGTTCGGGAATGGGATCAAAGGGAACGCCGCGATAGTCCTGATCCAAACCGGCAACAATAACGCGCTTGCCCATATTAGCCAGGGTCTGACACACCTTAACCAGTCCCTTGCCCAAAAACTGAGCCTCATCTATACCCACCACCTGGGCCTCAAGCGCATAGTCAAGTATCTGTTTCGGATTTTTTATAACATGGGAAGGTATTTTTTGTTGATCGTGAGATACTATTTCGGTGGCACTGTAACGCGTATCCAACTGCGGCTTAAACAGCTCAATTTTTTGCCGGGCAATCATGGCCCGGCGCATGCGGCGGATCAATTCCTCGGTTTTTCCGCTAAACATGCTGCCACAGATCACTTCAATCCAACCGGTATGCTGTTTGAGGATATTCATTTTAGGGGCTAATTCCTTTTAGTTTTTGCAAGTAAGTACTTTATTTTTGTAGAGATAACATCGATGGCCACGGTGTTTTTTCCACCGCGGGGAATAATTAGATCGGCATGGCGCTTTGAAGGTTCGATAAACTGGAAGTACATAGGGCGCACGGTTTCCATGTATTGATTGATTACGGAATCCACGGAACGGCCACGCTCGGCAATATCGCGTTTTAGCCGTCGTATAAAACAGATATCCGGCGCGGTGTCCACAAATATTTTTATATCCATCAACTCTCTCAGCCGCGGGTCATTAAGAATCAGAATGCCTTCAAGCACGATAATCGTTTGCGGCTCCACCGTCTGGGTTTCGCTGGAGCGACTGTGGGTTTTATAATCATACACCGGATGAGAGATACTCTTTCCGTGAAGGAGGTCATTCATCTGTTCATATAACAGGTCATGGTCAAAAGCATCCGGATGGTCAAAGTTGCGACCGGTACGTTCATCATAGGGAATATGCGACAGGTCTTTATAGTAGGAATCTTCCTGAATCATGGTTACGCTGCTGGACACAAGCTGATCCATAATAGTGCGCGCGATTAGTGTTTTCCCGGAGCCCGATGCTCCGGAAATACCAATAAGTATACCTTTTTTCATAAGCTTTTTAATTGTGAGTCATCAAATGCGTGTGGCAAAAGTTCCCGAAGGGAATATTTTTTAAACTCCGTGCCGTTGGTTAAATAAACATCGAGCTCCGGCGCATAATCATACAATAACTGGCGGCATGCCCCGCAGGGAGGACAAAAATCCATCTTTTCCGCGTAGATTGAAATGGCTTTAAAACGGGTGGTCCCCTCTGAAAGCGCTTTTACCAATGCCACCCGTTCCGCGCATAAGGTTAGGCTATAGGAGCTGCTTTCCACATTGCTTCCGCGAAAAATCTCCCCGGAATCCGACAACAAAGCGGCACCCACCCTAAAATGCGAATACTTCGCCTGCGCGTGGTTTACAGCCTGCCTGGCTGTTTCGTTGAGTTCTTTTATCGTTTCCTGATTAATATCATCCACGTCCTTATACCTTTCCCGTTAGAACGGCAGATCATCTTCCTCATCGGCCGGCGCGGCAGCGGGAGGATTGGATGCCGGCTTTTTCTCCGCGGCCGGAGCCGGAGCGGAATACGAGGAGTCTTGCTCATCGCCCCTGGAACCCACCAATTGCATATTAGCAGCTACTATTTCCGTCCTGTAACGCTTTTGTCCCTTGTCATCTTCCCAGCTTGACGTTTGAATACGACCCTCAACAAATACCAGCTTACCTTTTTTCAGATACTCTCCTGCCACCTCGGCGGTTTTACCGAACGTCAGAATATTATGCCACTCGGTCTTCTCTTCCCATTCGCCATCCTTGTTTTTCTGACGATGATTGGTGGCCAGTGAAAAAGTGGCAATGGCTGTTCCACTCGGAGCGTAGCGCATTTCCGGGTCTTTGCCCAAACGCCCCAAAAGGATAACCTTATTTACAGTACCTCTTGACATATCTGCCTCCTTATATTGGTGAAACAAAAAAACCCCGGAGTGATTACCCCGAGGTTTTAAATTAATCAAAAACATCTAAAAACAAAAACGAATAAATATTTGTTTTCAGTTTTTAGAACTACCTGACAGTAGGCTCTTGTTAGTTGCCACCATCGCTGTTGCTATCACCGGAGCTGTCACCGGAACCACTGTCGTCTTTTTTATCATCCTTGGGAAGTCCCGGAGGAGGAAAACCGATCAACAGCGAATAGGTATGACCACTTTTTGGGGTAATGGTCGTTTGAGCGGTATTGATTACCGCCATCGCTATGGTCAGGGTAAATACAAATGCGACGACAAGTGCAGCTAGCTTCTTCATCATATCTCCTTTCGTTTAGATGAATTAAGAAGTTCTTTTGGGATTTACTTGGGAACCCGTACCACAACCGATGTGTCATATCAGTGGATGTGGAAAATAGCTACTTGTCTGAGTCCGTTCAGGTGGGGTTTTATCCGTAAATATATCGTGAGCTAAGTCGGATGTCTGTAAATATAAGACGAATCTATCAAAATGCAACAACAAGTGTAAAGCAATTTGATATTTTTGTATATTTTTAAGTGCCGAAATGATCACCGTCACACAAAAAACCGGTAAATCCGGCAATTGATCCATAACAATATATGCGGAAAGAAGCTGTCAGGAAGAAATATTCTCCAACAGGGCGGAACGCTCCGCCATATTCAGGGCCTGGATCAACTCATCCAGATCACCCTCCATCACCCTGTCCAGCTTATAAAGGGTAAGATTAATACGGTGGTCGGTTACACGCCCCTGGGGATAGTTGTAGGTACGTATTTTGGCGCTGCGATCGCCACTGCCCACCATGGACTTACGCTGCCGGGCCACCTGTTCCCGCTGTTCGGAAAGAGCCATATCCATCAGCCTGCTGCGCAGAACCTTTAAGGCCTTGGTTTTATTTTTCAACTGGGACTTTTCATCCTGGCAACTGACAACAATACCTGTCGGCACATGGGTAATGCGCACGGCGGAGTCGGTTGTATTTACACTTTGCCCGCCGGGCCCGCTGGAGCGGAAGACGTCGATGCGCAGTTCATTGGGATCAAGCTCCACGTCCACATCCTCGGCCTCGGGCAGCACAACCACCGATACGGCAGAGGTATGGATACGGCCCTGGGTTTCGGTATCCGGCACCCGCTGAACCCGGTGAACGCCGCTTTCAAATTTCAGCGTGCCATAGGCATTCTCCCCCTCAAGGGAAACGATAATCTCCTTAAAGCCGCCGCGTTCCGATGGATTGGAACTCATAATATCGGTTTTAAAGCCATTTTGTTCGCAAAACTTGCTATACATACGGTAAAGATCACCGGCAAAAATCGCCGCTTCGTCCCCACCGGTTCCGGCACGGATTTCCATGATGGCATTTTTATGATCCTCGGGGTCCTTGGGCAACAGAAGCACCTTCAGTTCCTCTTCATACTTAGCCAGCTTTTTCTCCAGCTCCTCAAGCTCCATCTCGGCCATTTCCACCAGTTCCGGGTCTTCCGCCTCGGCGATGATTTCCTTATTGCCCTCATATTCGGCCAATAGCTTCAGGTAGGGATCGCCCACATCCAGAATTTTGGAAAGGTCGCTGTGCTCGCGGCTCAAATCACGAAATCGCCGGGGGTCTTTATGTACATCCGGCTGGGAGAGCGCTTCATTCAATTCGTTCCTTTTTTGCTGTAAGGCGATAATTTTATCTTTCATGGCAGTAGGGGGTTTGGCGTTGGCGGAAACAAAAAACGGAATGACAAAGGGCCATTCCGCTCAAAATTAAAATCGAAAAAAATATTAACGATTATACTTTCTTCTGAATTTCTCAACACGACCGGCGGAGTCTACCAGCATTTGCTTACCGGTAAAAAACGGATGTGAGGCGCTTGATATTTCCACCTTGATTAGTGGATACTCGTTACCGTCTTCCCATTTAATTTTTTCACTTGATGTTGCGGTTGAGCGGGTTAAAAAGGCAAAATCCGAAGATGTGTCCTTATAAACCACATAGTCATATTTTGGATGAATATTTGCTTTCATTAAATCCTCCGTTGTCAATAGCCTTGGAATATAGCTTTTTTTTTCGGCATATTCAAGGCTTAAAAATCATTCTCCGTAAAATCTCACCGGGCGGGGCCTCAGGAGTTCATAGAACGCAGAAAATCCCGGTTGCTTTTGGTTTCGCGCATCTTATCCAGTAAAAACTCCATGCCTTCGATCACATTCATCTCATTCAGAAATTTACGCAGCACCCAAATACGGGAAAGCTCCTCGCGCGAGAGCAGCAGCTCTTCCTTACGCGTACCGGATTTATTTATATCTATGGCCGGAAAAATACGGCGATCGGACAGACGGCGATCCAGCACCAGTTCCATATTACCCGTACCCTTAAATTCTTCAAAAATAACTTCATCCATCCGCGAGCCTGTATCGATAAGCGCCGTGGCGATGATGGTCAGACTGCCGCCTTCTTCAATATTCCGGGCGCTGCCGAAAAAACGCTTGGGTTTTTGCAGGGCATTGGAGTCCACACCGCCGGAAAGGATTTTGCCGCTGTGCGGGATAACGGTGTTATGCGCGCGGGCCAGACGTGTTACACTGTCCAGAAGAATGACAACATCCTTATTATATTCCACCAGGCGCTTGGCTTTTTCCAGCACCATTTCAGCTACCTGCACATGACGTTCGGCCGGCTCATCAAAGGTAGAGCTGATCACCTCGGCATCCACCGAACGCTCCATATCGGTTACCTCTTCGGGACGTTCGTCAATCAGAAGAACCATCAGTTCCACTTCGGGATGGTTGCGCGATATGGCATTGGCTATTTTTTGCATCAGGATGGTTTTACCGGTGCGCGGCTGTGCCACAATTAAGCCGCGCTGTCCCTTACCCAGGGGCGTCAGTAAATTCATTACGCGCATGGAGTAATCA
>JALXBH010000039.1 GCA_026991535.1 Calditrichia bacterium
CCGATATGTCCCGGGTTTATCTGATTACCCTGTCGGGGAAAACGGCTTCCCCCTTTGCCCCCCAAAACGATGAAGTCAGCCTTGGGAAACCGAAGGATGACGGGAAAAAGGAGAGCGGTTCCATAAATGTTACCATCGATTTTAACGGCATTACCGGCCGCATTGTGGGCTTGCCTGTAAAAGCGTCCAACTACTTTAGCCTGGGCTCGGTGAAAGGCAAAGTCTTTTACCAGCGCCACGGCCGGGGCGATGAAAAAACCCATCTGCTGGTGTATAGCCTTAAGGATAAAAAGGAGACCGATCTGGGGGCCGTGGACGGATATGAAATTTCCGCCGACGGTAAAAAGATGCTGGTCAGCGCCTCCGGCGTCTATGCCATCATGGATTTACCTTCCGCTCCGGTTAAGATGGATAAAAAGCTTAATCTTTCGGAAATGCAGGTGTGGGTAAATAAAAAGCTGGAATGGACGCAGATTTTTAACGAAGCCTGGCGCCAGATGCGCGAGTTTTTTTACGCGCCCAATATGCATGGGGTAGACTGGAAAGCGGTTCATGACAAATACGCCCAGTTATTACCTTATGTAAAACATCGCAACGATCTTACCTATATCCTGGGTGAGATGGTCGGTGAGCTGAATGTGGGCCATGCCTATGTGGGCGGTGGAGACCGTCCCATGCCCAGGCGTATCAAAATGGGTCTGCTGGGCGCGCAGATAGCCCGGGATAAAAGCGGATATTATAAAATTACCCGCATCCTGAAGGGGCAAAACTGGAACAAGACAACCCGCTCTCCGCTGACCGAAATAGGAGTAAATGCCCATGAAGGGGATCTTATTCTGGCGGTTAACGGAAAATCCACAAAAGAGATGAACAACCTGTTTACGGCCCTGCAAAACACGGCAGGCAGAGAAGTAACCTTAAAGCTCAACAACGCGCCCGTATTAAAAGGCGCCCGGGATGTTATTGTCCGGCCGATTGCCGACGAAGCGGCTCTTTACTATTACAACTGGGTTCAGGAAAATATCGAAAAGGTCAATAAAGCCACCGGAGGAAAAGTGGGATATGTACATATTCCCGATATGGGCGTGCATGGTTTGAATGAGTTTGTAAAATACTTTTACCCGCAATTGCGCAAGAAAGCTCTGATAGTTGATGTGCGCGGAAACGGCGGCGGTAATGTTTCTCCCATGATAATCGAGCGTTTACGGCGTGAGGCGGTTATGATTGATATTGCCCGGAACTCTATTCCCGAAACCGATCCGGGGCAGATGATCTATGGGCCGATGATCGCCCTGGCCGATGAATTTTCCGCTTCCGACGGTGATATTTTCACCTATCGCTTTAAAGCGCATAAGCTGGGCAAGGTTGTGGGTAAGCGTACCTGGGGCGGTGTGGTCGGCATCCGTGGCAGCCTGCCTTTTGTTGACGGCGGCAGTCTTCACAAGCCGGAATTTTCCCGCTACGACCTGCGGGGAAAACAGTGGATTATGGAAGGCGTGGGCGTTGAGCCGGATATTTTTGTCGATAATGATCCCTATAAAGAATATATGGGAGAAGACCAGCAGCTTAACCGGGCCATAGAGGAAATACTAAAGGAACTGAAATCCAAAGAGAAAACCATTCCTCCCGTGCCGCCCTATCCGGACAAACATTAATAAGCTTTATTACCCGCAAGGCCGCCGTATGAAAAATACGACGGCCTTTTTTTATTTTATGGGCTATCCGGAGAAACTTATGGTCGTTAAAAAAGTAAGGAACGGAAACCGAAAAAAAATACGCTTTTTACCACCGGGGGCTCTTCCCGTATGAAATATTTTTGTAGATTGTCTGATATGCGTTATCTGATACTTCTCTCCATTCTTGTGCTACGTTCCCCTCTTTCCGCAACTCCGGATGGCCAACCCTGGACCCCTCCGGAAAGCGAAAAGCTGCTGGAAATGCTGGACGATATCTACAATCTGGACTTTGATCACTACCGACAGAAACAGGAGCGCTATCTGGCGCGCCATCCGCAACGGCCCGAAGGGGTGTTTATCGAAGCCATTGCCCTCTGGATGCGGATTCTTACAGATATATATAACCCGAAGTATGACGGTATTTTTGCTAATCGTCTTGATGAGCTAATCGATCAGTTGGAAGAGTTTGAGGATGATGAAAAAATGGCGGAAGTGGCGGCCTTTTATATAAACGCTGCTGTTGGATTTAAGGCCATAATGCATGTAACCCGTCAACAGTGGTTTTCGGCCGCTTTGGAGGGGCGCAAGGCTATAGGCGGTATCGAGAAGGCTATCGACGGACGATGGAACAATGCCGACGCCCACTTTGGCAGCGGTCTGTATCTCTATTATGCGGATATCATCCCCAAGAAATATCCCCTGCTCAAGGCTTTGTTGTTAATCTATCCCGATGGTGACAAAGCGCGTGGCTTAAGCGACCTGGCCTATACGGCCGAGAACGGTCTCTTTGCCAGGGTTGTGGCAGCCTATATGTACAGCCTGATTTTATATACGCGAGAAAACCGTGTTTCCGAAGCATATAAAATCATGAGCGGCCTGTCCATGCGCTATCCGCAAAACCCTATTTTTATGATGTGGCAGGCCAGCATGGCCATTAAGCTGGGTCATACCGGGGAGGCCCTGAAGATTATGAAGGTGTATGAAAAACGCATCCGCGAAAAGCAGCCTTTTTATCCCGGTCATAAGCAACGTATAGTACAGTTCCGCTATGGGCAGATATATAGCAGAAGACATGAATATGCCAAGGCCATAGAACACTATAAAAAAGCCCTGAAGCCCATATCCGGTTTGCTGGGCGAGCGCCTGGAACGCTATGAAGTGTACAGCCGCCTGCAGATGGGCTACGTTTATGAACGGATGAAAAGAGACGACCTGGCCCGGGAACAGTTCGAGCGGGTACTGCAAATGGGGGATTATCAGCAAAGCAGACGCTGGGCGCGGCAACATCTTAAAAAGATTGAGCAACGGCGGAAAAACGGTACGGATGGCTAGCCCGTAAAGTCCGTGATATTTTGGAGGAGATATGAATAAATATATTGACAAAACCTTACTGCTGATACTTACCGGCATCACCTTTATCGGCGGTTATGCTTTTTTAAGATATGCCTATAAAGTTACGGACAGCACACCGTTTACGCAGGAGATTGTCCTGATTATCCTCGGCACGGTAGTCACGATGCTCATTACAGCGCTTTTGCTGCGCAAGCAATCCGCCGTGGAGGTTGAGAAAGAGCAGAGCATAAAATTTATCGACCTTAAGACACGCACCTACGAAGACCTTATCGCTAAAATCGAAGAGATGTCCCTGGCGGTAAATATATCCAACCGGGATCTTATCCGCATGCAGTTTATTACGCACCGTCTGGCTATTTTCTCCTCGCCGGAGGTTCTGGAGGAGTTTCAGCGTTTTTTGGAAGTGTTGATACAAAAGACCCGCGACGGAAAAATCAGCCGGGACGATTCGGTTTCTCTGGCGGAAAGTCTGGCCAATCTGACTGTAAAAATTCGTGCCGATCTTATCGGTGAAATGGACAGACAAAATCAATACAGCAGGGATAAAATCCGTAAGCAGATTCTCATGAATTCCAGTGAATCCATGGAGCTGTTGCTTAAGGGTTAACTCCCGCCGCCGCGCCTGCTTTTGTAGCGGGCGACGCTAAGAAGGATCGCACTGAAGATCAACCCCGGCAGGAAGGCCTTAAACCCTAAAAAGTACCCGCCATGGTATTGGGCCGTTATATGCCAGCCCACGGTAAACAGAAATGAAAAAAGCATTACCGGAAAGATATACTTTCCGTTCACCTTAAGGCCGGGATAGAGGGCCAACAGAATGGGCCAGATCAGCGGCGGAATAAACAAGGTGCCCAATACATACCATAAGCGCACCACCGAAGGTATCCATACGATAAGCATAAGGGCCACGGCCACGGTGGCAATCAATCCCATCCGGGTATAAAAACGGACTTCCAGATCACTGTCCTTGCGGCTGAGTTGGGCCAGAATGTCCCGGCCGATGGTCTGGGCGGAGAGAAAACTGTAGCTATCCACGGTGGACATGGTTACCGCCAGCAAGGCTGTAAAAAAAAGCCCCTGGAGCAAAAGCGGCAAAACCGATTCGGCCAAAAGCGGATAGAGCATCAGGGGCTCCAGTCCCGGAAAGTAAACCACGCCGTAAAGGGCGGTGGAAAGGGTAAGCATGTCAAAAACGAACCAAAACAGAATGGAAAGCAAAACACCGTTCCGCGCCGTGCGTTCATCGCGGGTGGCGGCAACCCTCTGGTGAAAAGAAGGATCGATAAATGTCCAACTGGCGATAAAGAACCAAACCAGAAGTTCCTGAAAGGAAAGGCCTCCCGTAACAGATTTGAGGCGGGGACTGAGCTGTGTCCATAAATGCAGCGGCGAGCCATAGTAGTACCACAGATAGCCCAGGAGAAGAAAAAAACCGCCAAACATCAACAGAAACTGCATTCTATCGGTTTTCACCACGGAGCGAAAACCGCCCTGATAAACATAGGCTACGGAAAACAAGGCCCCGGCCAGGGTGGAGTAGAGCATCGGCCAGCCTAATAGCCGGCCCAGGATAACGCCCGTGCTTAAAATATATGGCGCGGGCGAGGTTAAAAAAAGTATCAGCACACTGCCAAAGGCTCCGGCCTTCTTATCAAAATGGCGGTAAAGCAGATCGGGGATGGAAAGGTACGAAGCCCGGCGAAGCCTGGGAACCAGAAAAAAAGCAAACAGCGCCGCGAAAAGATAATAGGGCACGCCAAAAACCAGCCAGGTGGAGAGGCCGTTTAAGGCGGCAAACTCGCCTATGCCCAGTATACCTCCATACCAGGTGGTTACCAGTGTGGCCACCATGGCCGGCAGGGTAAGGGTCCGGTTGCTCAGAAGGTATTCTTCCTGAGAGGTACTTTGGTTTCTGGCTTTCCAGCCCAGATAGCTTAACAGTGAAATATAGGCGCCAACCACCAATAAATCAGTGCGTATCACGGTAGCCGCTTTCCTTGTCGGTAAAGCAGAAGTCTGCCGTCACTTAGCGAAACCGAAGCCGGTTGTTCGGAAACCACATTACTAAGGCCGGTAAAGGAGACGTCAATGGTTTCATTTTGCAGGGCATACTTCAGTCCCCGGGTGCGCACGCCGCGCGCGCCGCTAAAGGTGAACAGGGAGATAATAGTGCCGGGCGGGTCGGCAAGCCTGTTTTCGCCCGGGTCCAGAAGTTTAAAACAGCCGTAATCATCATACAGCGTTAGCGGCCAGGAGTCGTTATGATTGTTGAAAATGATTAAATTAGCCAGGTTATGATCGGCGCGTCCCCCCAGCGCACCGATGATCATAACCCCGGCCGGATCGAGACCGCCCGCATAGGCCAGCGCCTTTTGCAGATCGGTCCGGTTTTGATCCGGCACGCGAACAATTCTTTCCTCCGCCAGGCTGACTGCCTGACGGGGATTATAAGAGTCCAGATCGCCGATAAGGCAATCCGGGGAGAGATTGTAATAATGACAATGGGCCAGTCCGCCATCCGCCGCAATGATATAGTCGGCCTTTTTCCGCACATGGCGTACCAGGCTTTCTGCGGGGCGCCGGCCATTGGCGACGATAAGAATGGTTTTTTTTTTATTCGAAGGCATAGCGCAGGCCCCCGAAAAAGTTGCGCGTGGCGCCGGGGAAGAATTCATCATCCTGCCCGTAGGACCAATAGCGCTTGTCCAGCACATTATTCACCTGAAAGTAAAGGGCCACCGAACCCTGGGGCAGCAAACTGCTAAAGGTATAGCTGCCGTTGATGTTGAGCAGGGCGTAGGCATCCACGCGGTTTTGCTCGTTTTTAAAGTTGTCCGTGTACTGTGTTCCCACGTATTTTGCCGCCAGGCTCAGGTAAAGGCCCTGTCGCTTGTAGCTGAGCCGGCCGTTGGCCACCAGATCGGGAAACCCGGCGATGGGATTACCGCTCAGGTCTGTTTTTTGTCCACTGCCATTGTACACAACATAAGAAAGCAGAGTGTTACGGCTGTAGGAGACATTGCCGTTTAAAACCAGTTGGGGCAGGATATTCCATCTACCGGAAAGCTCAAGACCATAATGCAGGGTACGTTCCGCGTTACCCGTGCGCGGCTGGCCAAAGCGATCCAATCCCCCTTTTTTAATGATCTCATTCAGAAAGTCCATATAATAAAGATTTACATTAATATTGCCCCACTCCCGTAGCAGGCGGTAGCCCACATCAACGCCACTGAGAGTTTCCGGTTTTACCAGAGGGCGGCTATAGTCATAACGGCCGTCCTCCTTCAGCTCAAATTCGGGCACAACCGCTCCCCATGAGACGGGCGTGCTGGATTCCCCCGCGTTATAAAGGTTTTTTAGCCTCGGTTCGCGAGAGGTGCTGTATAGGCTAACATAGGCACGGCTGTTTTTATCAAGCAGGATGTTCAGCCCCATGCGCGGATTGATAAACAGATAGGGTACATTGAAAGAGTTGCCGACAAAGGCCTCGTCAAAAATACGGTAGTTTTTATAGGTTAGCTGCATGTCGGCCTGGATATTTATTTTATCCGACCATTGGTAGTTTTGGTGATAATAGAGAGAAGCAATTTCCTTGCCGCCCCGGTAGGAGTAGTAACGGCGGGCATTATCACCCACAACGGATGCCGGCAGGCCGCTTCCTTTTTGCAAACGCCCCCAATGCAGGGAGCGGTGATAACGCAGTTCGGCGCCGATCAGGATATCTCCCTGGCGGCTGCTTAGTTTTACCTGTGGCAGCCAGCCGACCTGATTGTTTTCCACAAAGGCGCGGACCAGGGCGTCACCGGGGATGGTCAGAGTACTGTCATAGCCATATTCGGGCGTTAGCCGGAAGTATTCGGGTGTGCCCCAGCTGCCGTCATAATCAAAATATCCCGCGCCGGTTATATAAAACAGGGTGTTGTTAAGCTGCCAGTTTTTGTTTATCTGCCATTCATGCAGCAGTTCCACATGGGGCTGGCTGAAGGACTCGGTTTCGTCGGAGCGGCGCTCGCCAAAATAAGCCACCTTTTTACCGGTGGAGTCCACGCCGAAATAGCTCCAGTTGGCCCGGCGCAGTTTATCATCATTGTTTACAAACCGGGGCAGGCCGTTGTATACCAGGCCATCACGAATCGGGCCGCCGTAAAAATGGAGGCGCAGGCTGCTGTTTTTATCGTAGCGGGCGGCGCCGATAAAAAAGCTTTTAAAATCCACCCAGGCGCGCTCCCGGTAACCGTCGCTGGTAATTTGCGAGGCCCGGCCGTAGATGAGGTAATGATCGGCCATCAGGCCGCTGTTATAATAGAAGGATTTCTTCTCCGTATTAAAGGAACCGCGGCCAAAGTCGGCCTTCAGCTTAAGTCCCGGGGAAAAATGATCGGTTTTAATATTGATGGAACCGCCGATGGCGGCCGGACCGTAAAAGGCATTGCCCGCTCCGCGCTGGCTTTGTATGGATTGTATGTTGGCGGTCAGGTCGGGAAAATTAACCCAGTAAACATTGTGGTCTTCCGGATCGTTTTGTGGCACGCCGTTGATCATGACGGCTATGCGGCGCTGATCAAAACCGCGTATGGAAAGATAGTTATAGCCGATACCGTTCCCGCCTTCGGAGTAGAATGTGGTGGATGGCAGTTCGGCCAAAAGCTCGGGAATATCCTGGGTGGTATAGCGCCGGCTCAGCTCTTCCTTGCGGATTTCGCTAAATGTGGCGCTGCTGGCCGGATCGTTTACCTGGGTGGCCACGGCCGTTACGATGGGTCCGTCCAAAATATGTCGGCTCAGCATAATGGTGAGGCTGGTATCGCGGCGGGCCGTAAAGGTTGTCTCTTTTTCGGCATAACCCACATAGGATACCACCAGGGTGACGGTTTTATTTTGCGGCACCTGTATATGGAAGTCGCCCCGCGCATTGCTGGCGGTTCCGGAGGCGGTATGTTTCAGGTAAAGATTAACGCCTTCCAGGGGCTCGTGCGTTTCGGCGGAAAGCACCCGGCCGCTGACAGTTATGTTTTGGCCGCGGGCAAAGGCCGCGACAAGAAGAATAAGTAAAATATGTTTCATGGGTCCCGTTACTTTTATGCGCCTTCCGGGAGGGCAAAAAAAAAAGCCATCCCGAATCGGAATGGCTTTTTAAGAGTTTTTAACGCTCCCTCCGCCGGTATTATCCGGATCAGGTTGTAAGGGTATGTTCTCAGTCCGCCAGGCGGACACCCCCGCAGTATT
>JALXBH010000040.1 GCA_026991535.1 Calditrichia bacterium
GGAACTTCCATTATAATGCATTACTTCGCCAAAATCGCCACAGGCAAAGACTTCGTATCTATCGTTTATGGCTATATTTTCAACATAAAATCTGTTTGGAACTCCTTTTACCGATTTCCACTTCCGACTGTGATTTATTTTAGTATACAAACGCGCTCCGGCCGCATAGTATTTTCTTCCGACAAGGAAAGAGATGGTATGCAAGGTTGTCTGCGTTTCACTAAAAGGCAGTTCCCTGAGCTGAGAACAGTTTATGCGATATATCTTTCGTTCCAGAGTATTGAGTATGTCACCGGCCAGGCTGAGGGTTTCCCGTTCACCGGTAAAGGGGTTTACAGAGCTTTGTATATCATAAAAATTTAATTCCGTGCCCGTCTCGATCTTTGTCCAGCCCGTGCCGTCATAATGGGCCATCAGGCCATTATTGCCAACTATATACAGATCACTGGATGATGTACCCCATATCTTATTAACGGTTTTATCGTAGAACTCATCAAGTACAGGATTCCAATTCTTAACAAATTCAATTCCATTCCAGTGAATTAAATTTGTAACACCAAACCAGACGTCATCATTTGAGAATGCGTATACACACGTCAATTTTGAAACAGATCCGTCCCAATCAATTCTTTTCAGTGTCCACTTTTGCCCATTCCAATGGGCAGCATTGTAGGGCTGTATCCAATTGCCCAGACTGTCATAAGTATAGGTGTCTTCGGTGTAAATCTCGCCCACGGCCCAGATGTCGTTTTCATCAATGATGGCCACATCGTAAAAAACACTGCTGCCCTTTTGTCCGCCAAAGGTGTACACCTGCCAGTCAAAGTCATGGGAGGTGGTGTCCAGGGTGGTCAGTACGGTTTCCGCGGCCGGGGAGGTCTCGCCCCGGTCCACGGCGAAAAAGCGGTAGCGGTAGCTTGTGGCCGGAGTCAACAGGCTGTCGTAAATCACAGTGTCGGCCGTTTGCAGGCGGCTGTTAAAAATAACGGCGCCGTTGCGTTGCAGGGTGTAAACGGCCCCGCTTTTCAAACCCTGCACATGCAGGCTAAGCCAGGCCTCGGTCACGCCCGCTTCGGCTTCCAGTTGCAGGCTGTGGTTTTCAAAGGGGTCGTCCATGCAGCCCCACAACAGGGAGAGGGACAGGAGAAGGAAAAGTGTTTTGTTCATAGTGGTTCCCTGGTCTATGACAAATGACAAATGACAAATGAAGCATCAGCATGGCGTTGTTTAACTTAGTGAGACAAGCATAAAGATTCCTGTTCTGTTTTGCAATGATTTTTTGGAGGTTTTATATGTTCACCAGGGTAAGGGGCCGTCCGGCATAAAATCCGTTGAAACGGATGGCGGGAATTCCACGTCTCTTCTAACCACCCGGATGAATCCGGGGGTTAACGCCATTGCCCCTCCCCTACTCCCCTCCCCGAGGGTCGGGGGTGGGGCTCGACAATAATTCGCTGTTTGTTATTGATGCTTTACGTGCTAAATTTGCCTCAAAAGGAGAAATGCCATGAAAGCTAAAAAATCGGAACCCATCAGCAGCTGGGATATCGTTTTCCCCAATGACGCCAATCCCATGGGCACCATGTTCGGCGGACGGCTGATGGCTATAATGGATGAAATGTCGGGCATCGCCGCCTCGCGCTATTGCGGCAGACCGTCGGTAACCGCCTCCACCGAGGCCTTCATCTTTTACAATCCCGTGCGCGTGGGCGACCGCATCGAAACCATTGCCCGCGTGGTATGGGTGGGCACTACTTCCATGGTGGTCAAGGTGCAGGTTTTTTCGGAGAATCCCATCAAGGGCATTGAACGACGGCAGTGCACCACGGCCCATTTTAATATGGTGGCGGTGGATGAACAGGGCCGGCCCACCTCCGTTCCCCCGCTGCTCATTGAAACCACCCGTGAGCAACAGGATTATGATGTGGCGGAAATCGTAAAGAACCAGGCGCTGATACGCAAGCAGGAAGTGAAGAAACGTAAGGAAGTATAAGCGCGGCCAACGCTCCTTAGCTGCCGGAAACATGCCCCCTGGGGGGAATGCGTTCCATGGCTCTTTCCGAAAGGGCTAATATGGTCAGCGAGGGATTAACTCCCGGATTGGCCGATATGACCGAGCCGTCGCATACCAGCATGTTTTTATAGCCGAAAACCCGCTGATCCCTGTCCACCACGCCATGTCCGGCATCACGACCCATGGGGCAGCCCCCCAGGATATGCGCCGTGGTCGGTATGCCCAACAGGGATTCCGTTAACAGGGCCGTGGGCTTACCGTCCGCCTTTTGCGCAAAACGCCGGGCGATCTCCTGAGCTTCGGGAATAAAGGCGCTGGGGGCGGCACCCCGATCCATTGCGCTGCCCATGCCCCAGGGGGTGCGTTTAAAACGCAGCGTGCTGTTGATTGTTTGCATAAAAAGCAGGATTTGCGTCGACCGCGCCCAGTCGCGCACAAAATAGGCCTTAAAATTTTGACGCGGATGGCGCAGAATATCAGCGATAATTTTTATCAGGCGCACGGGCAGTGAGCGGCCGGAGACCACCGGGGCCATCAACAGCCGCCAAAATCCGGAACCGGCACTGTAACGCACGGGCTCCACATGGCTGTGTTCATCGGTATGATAGATGGAACTGATGGCGATCCCCTCGCTGAAATCAATATCTTTATCCCGCGTGGTCACCCCCAGCAGGCTTTCCGAATTGGTGCGCACCTCAAAACCCAAACGATCCGAGAGCCGCGGCAGGGACTTTTTTTTAAGTTTTAACAAAAGCCTTACCGTTCCCAGTACCCCGCCGGAGAAAACCACCCCATGTGCCGTCAGGCTTTGTTTTTTGGAGCGGAGGGTTGCGCTTTTTTTAAAGACGACCCGGTAACCGGCGGAACCGTCATCGTTCAGGGGCCGCACATCCAGCACTTCCCTTTCGGCGCGGATTTCCACGCCCGCTTTTTCCGCAAACCACAGGTAGTTTTTATCCAGGGTGTTTTTGGCGTTAAAGCGGCAGCCCAGCATGCAGCCGCCGCAAAAGGTACAGCCGCTGCGCGGCGGCCCCTGTCCCTTAAAATAGGGATCGGCGGTTTCCTCCAGCGGTTTACCAAACCAGACGGCCACGTCCGTGGGGCGGAAGCGACGCCCCTGCCCCTTTTCCGCGGCAATCTCTTTAAGGATGTGATCGCCTTTTTTCAACAAGGGATTTTGAGCAACGCCCATCATACGGCGGGCCTTGTCATAAAAGGGGGCCAGTTCCTTTTTCCAATCGGCCAGGCTGCTCCAGTGCCCCTGTTTAAAAAAGGCATCACCCGGCACGGGCAGGGTATTGGCGTACACCAGCGAACCGCCGCCCACGCCCACGCCGCTTAATACCGTTACATGACGGAAAAAGGTCATTTTAAACAGCCCCTTGAATCGCAGCGGGGGCAGCCAGAACCATTTTTTCAGATTCCAGTTGGTTTTGGGGAAATCTTCCGTCCTTAGCCGGCGTCCTTTTTCCAGCACCAGAACGCGATAGCCCTTTTCCGCCAGGCGCAGGGCGGCCACCGATCCGCCAAAGCCGGAACCGATGATGATATAATCATAATCCATAAAAGGAACATAAAAAAATACCCCGACAATTAAAAATTGCCGGGGTCTGTTTCCAACGATAGGGAGGAATTTATTTATTCAGCTTCATGGCGCGGCGCATTTTTTTGCGCGCTTCCTTCACCTGGCGCTTACGCACCTCGGAAGGTTTCTCATAATAGGCATGGCGTTGCAACTCGCGGTACAGGCCACCCTTTTGCAATGAACGCTTTAATATTTTCAACGCCTTATCGACATCATTATTTCGAACCATTATCTTCATGATTTTCTCCCCGTGTTTATCTATGCTACCACCCCGAAGGCAATTAGTTCCTGATGAGGCATGCTGCTTATATTTTTTAGTTATGCGCCTTCATTTAATCGATAATATCAACGGAAGTTTCGGAGGGCAAGCACTCTGCTCCGTTCCTTTTTAAAGGCCGGAGGCAAAGCCCCGATGATGCTTTAACCGGGAAGGCCCGTTTAACAAGCCGGGCGGATCACCTTTTGATTAAATAAATACCTGCTGAATTTACGGTAACTGAGCTCAAAAACAAATAAACCCGCTTTAAAGCCGTTGTTCGGAAAAGGGCGCTATGCTAACTTTGCCCCTCAGACAGATTATACACAGGGAGAAAACCATGTCCGTTAAACAAAAATTACGCAGCGAGATTGCAGAAAAAGACAAGTGGAAACTGGAAGATATATACCCCGGCGACGAGGCCTGGGAAGAGGACTTTAAGCGGGTCAAGGCGGAGATCCCCCGCCTGGCCGGTTTTAAGGAAAGCTATACCCGCTCCTCCGCGGAACTGCTGCGCTGCCTGCGCGCCATGCACAGTCTGGAAGAGACCATCGGTAAACTTTACGCCTACGCCCATATGCGTAATGATGAAGATAAAACCGTTGCCCGCTACCAGGAACAATACGACCGCATGGGCAGCCTGCTGGTGGAATTCAACCAGGCCGTGGCCTTTTTTGAACCCGGCCTGCTGGCGCTGGATGCCGATGATCTTAACACAATGATCGATGAAAATGATGATTTAAAGATATATCGCCATTTTTTTGATAATATCCTGCGTGTAAAGCCGCACATCCTTTCGGAGAAGGAGGAACGTCTACTGGCCCTTTCCGGAGAGGTACGCCGCGCGCCGGCCGATATCTTCGCCAATTGGGACAGTGCCGATGTCGAGTATCCGGTCATCCGGGATGAAGACGGACGGGAGGTGCGCCTGACCAACGCCCTGTACGGCAAATTCCAGCAATCCCCGGACCGCCGTGTGCGTAAGGAATCTTACCTGGCCCTGCACAAACCCTATCTGGCTCACAAAAACATGCTGGCCTCTTCCTACAGCGCCATCGTAAAAAGCCATATTTTCTCGGCCCGGGCCCGTAACTACCCCTCTACCCTTCATGCCGCGCTGGATGCCAACAACATTCCGGTGGAGGTCTATCACAATCTTATAAAAACCACCCGTGAAAACACGGGCCCCTTGCAACGCTATCTCCGCCTGAGAAAAAAAATCCTTAAACTCACCGACGGCGTGTTTGATTACGACCTGCGCGCTCCCTTGTTCAGCATGGAACAAAAGCATTACAGTTGGCAGCAGGCCACCCAAATGGTTATGGAAGGCGCCCGGCTGTTAGGCGAGGATTATGTGCAACAGTTAAAGCAGGGCTTTGAAAAGCGCTGGATCGACGTCTATGAAAACAAGGGCAAGCGCAGCGGCGCCTACTCCTCCGGCACCTATGGCGTGCATCCCTATGTGCTGATGAACTACAACGGCACGCTGAACGACATATTTACCCTGACCCACGAAATGGGCCATGCCCTGCACACCTGGTATACCATCAATAATCAGCCGATCGTTTACGGGGATTATCCCATCTTTCTGGCCGAGGTGGCCTCCACGGCCAATGAGGCGCTGTTGGAAAAACATCTGATCGACAATGCCGCCGATAAACAGGAAAAGCTGGCCCTGCTCAACACCACCCTGGATGGCTTTAACAGTACCTTTTACCGGCAGATTCTTTTTGCCGAATTTGAGTGGCGCAGTCATGAACTGGTGGAAAAGGGCGAAGCGCTGACCCCGGACAGACTCAATGAGCTGTTCGGCTCCATCTATCAGGATTATTACGGCGGGGAGTTTACCGTTCTGGATGAGACCAAAGCCCTGTGGAGCCGTGTGCCGCACTTTTACTACAACTACTATGTGTTTCAGTACAGCACCAGCTTTGTGGCCTCGGCGGCGCTGGTTTCCAAAATCATTGAGGAGGGACAACCCGCCCGGGAGCGATATCTGGACTTTTTGAAAAGCGGGCGCAGCCGCTATGCCATGGATACCCTGAAACGGGCCGGGGTGGATATGAGCAGTTCGGAACCGGTGTTGCGTACCATTAAACGGATGGACAGCCTGCTGGATCAGGTGGAAGAACTGCTTTAGAAAAGTATTCCCCCCGCGGGCTTTCGGCGGGAGAGGACAAAGATATTCTGGCCGTCGTTCTTTTGAAGGCTCAGGACGATGATTCCGTTATCCCAAGCGAGGGCGGGAATCACTTTTTTCCAACATTTTTACAGCCCGGCGGGCGGCAATCATCAGCGGATCGTTTACCGGGGCAAAAGGCGGCGCATAGCTCAGGTCGGCCTCGGCCAGTTCCCGGACGGTCATTTTTTGTTGCAGAGCCAGGGCGGCCACGTCGATGCGTTTGGCCACCCCCTCTTCGCCGATCATCTGCACGGCCAGCAGGCGGCCGTCACGCCGGGCCCAGGTCATCACCACGCTAATTTCCGCCCCGCCCGGATAGTAGTGGGCACGGCTGCCCTGTTTTACAACCACCTGTTCCCAGCCGCCGGGGACTTTCTCCAAATCCTTGCCCGTTAAACCGCTGAGGGCTATCTGCATGTCAAAAACTTTTACCGCCATCGTGCCGGTGACCCCCTTAAAGCGGGCATAGCGTCCGCTGGCATTGTCTCCGGCCACGCGCCCCTGTTTGTTGGCGGTGGTACCCAGGGGAATCCACGTATAGCGGTTACTCACCCGGTGGCGTACCTGGCAACAGTCTCCGGCGGCGTATACCCCCTGCAGATTGGTTTCCATCTTGTCGTTTACGGCAATGGCGCCCCCCGCGCCCAGACGCACCCCCCCGCTTTGGGCAAAGGATGTATTCGGTTCCACGCCGGCGGCGATAAGTACCAGGTCAAAATCTTCGCTGCCGCCATTTTTAAAAACAACCTGCTTCAGCCGCTTTTCACCGTTAAACTGGAGAACGGAGTTATTTATCATAAAACGGCAGCCCCGGGCCAACAGTCCGGCCATCAACTTTTCGGCAATGGCAGGATGGACAACGGGCAGCACTTGCGCGGCGCTTTCCACCAGGGTTATCTCCAGGCCGCGCAGACTAAGGGCTTCGGCCATTTCCAGACCGATAAATCCGCTGCCCAGGATCAATGCCTTACGCGGATGCTGTTCCCGGATATAGGTGTCAATCGCCATGCCGTCATTCAGGGAACGCAGATAAAAAATTCCGTCCAGACCCACACCGGGAATGTTCAGCCGGCGCGGCCGCGCGCCGCTGGCGATGATTAAACGATCATAGCTCAGCTCAAAAGTTTTTTGACGGTTGAGTTCCTTAACGACAACACGTTTTTTTATGCCGTTAAAAGAAAGGGCCTCATGAGCGCTAAGCACACGGATATTTTGTGCCTCAATCTCATCCTTTTGGCGGACAATCAAATCTTCAACAGCCGGAATCTGACCACCAATAAAGTAGGGCAGGCCGCAGGCGGCATAGGAAATGTGTTCTTCCTTCTGGATGACGGTAATTTCGCTTTGCGGGTTGTTCCTGCGCGCGCGCATGGCCGCGGACAGCCCGGCCGCCACACCACCGACAATAACGATTTTCAGAGGTCTGTAGGATGTGTACATGGATTAAGCTTGTTTTATTTGCCCATGGGGAAAGATACATCACCGGCGGGTTTTATACAACGACGGCCTGCCCTTCTAACCGCCAAAACTATGGGCAAGAACCAACTGCTTGAGGCGCATCGCGGGCTCAAAGTCCGGTTTCAGATTCAGGGCGCGGTCACAATCCTTTAAGGCCCGGGCCATATCACCCAAATCCTTATGGGTCAGGGCACGCATATAGTAGGCCTCATGTTGTGACGCGTTCAACTCCAGAGATCGATTCAGCACATGCAGGGATTTATCGAACCGGTTTTTGAAACGAAGAGTCAGCCCCAGATTGTTAAGGGCCCGGAAATTGTCATGATTAAACTCCAAAGCCTTCTCAAAATCTGCCTGTGCCTTGTCATAACGGGAGAGCACAAAATAGGCCATGCCCCGGTGGTTGTAAACAATGGAACGTACCGTTTCATTTATACGCATGCGCAACAGGCGCGTATACAACTCTATGGCCTTTTCCATTTTGCCTGCACTATGCATCTGCAAAGCCTGGAATAAAAGTTTTTCGCTGCTGTTTTTGGGCTGGATGGGTGTGGCCAGTTTGAAATTGGCCTCTGTTAGCATCTCCTGCTCCACGCCGGGTATAAGGCTGAAATCGGCGTCATTATCCAGCTTCTGTTGCATGCTGCGCCTCAGCTTTAACCCATAGGTCTGTACCTCTTTCTGATAGTCGCGGATTTCCTGAAAAATAACGTCGGAAAGGGTGAGGATGGCATTCAGGGAGGCCAGCTTGCGCTTGATGGGGGCATTGAGCAGCGAGAAATTGGCTTTATAAATCAGCTCATGCTCCACTTCGGCCCAGGCATCCTGCAAAATGGTGCGCAGTTGAACCTCCAGCACATTCCTGCTAAAGCTCAGCGAGGGGGCGGATTTAAGCTCGGGTACATCCAGCAGCATATGGATTGAATCATAACCAAACTCCCGGAAGGAATGACGCAGCCCCTTATACTCCACTTCCTTTACATCGAAATTGGTCACCAATATACGTTCCACCTGATCCAGGTCTTCCAGAAAGGGACAAATTATACGTATGCCAAACAAATCGGTCAACTTCGGCCTTTTATGTCGGGAACGTAAACGCATTATCTTTTCAAAGTAACTGTCAAAGGTTTTAACACGGTACTTTACATCGGCATTAACATGGTTGTGTTCAAACAAACCGACAATACGCCGTTGCAGGCGATGCATGAGCGCCTCGTACCGGGTGGCGTTTTTCTTGTAGTCGGCCAAAAGCTTCTTACGATCGGGTATTTTAGGGATCATTCCATTTGCCTGTTTTGTGATATGTGGGTTAATGTGAACCCGGCTTAATTTAACAAACCCAATCCATGTATCCAATCAAACCAAAGGTTGTTTAAGCGCCTAAAAAAAAAGCCGGTTCCCTAAAAAACCGGCTTAAACAAATTATTGGCCCTGAGTGCTGTCCGGAGGCGCGGGGGCAGGTTTGGGCGTTACGCGTACATCGAAGGATTTAGAGGCTTCCTCCGAGCCATCGGATACCGTTATCGTTACCGAATAATCCCCGGAAACATCATCCGCCGGCGTCCAGCTCACCGTACCGTCAGTGGAAACCGTCATACCGGAGGGAGCGCCGCTCAGCGTATAGTTCAGCTTATCCCCATCGGGATCACTGCCCGTAAAGGCGAGGGAAAGAGAGGAACCGGCCTGAACCTCACCCGAGCCGGGGCCATCGATTTCCGGAGCGCGGTTCACGTTATTGACTGTAATCTGTACCGGGGCAGAAGTCTCGGTTTCTCCGTCGGATACGGTAAAGGTGATGGTATACTCTCCCGCCTGATCAAAGCCAGGTGTCCAACTAAAATTACCACCGTCAAAGGAAGCCCCCCCGGGAGCATCGCCCATGGTAATGGTCAGTTTATCCGCGTCTTCCCTGTCCGGGTCACTGGCGGAAACACTAAAGGCGAGGGACTTATTCTCATCCACCTGTTGGCTGCCGGGTACTTTTATTTCCGGCGCACGATTTACATTATTTACCTTAATATCAAAGGAAAGCGCATCTTTTAAACCACCGACGTCGGTTACCTCAACCTGTATGCCGGCATAGTCGCCGGCCTGGTCATAACCGGGCGTCCAGGAGAGGGTACGCGTGGCCTCGTCAAAGGCGGCCCCTTGCGGCAGATTGGTGACGGTCACCTTGAGTTTGCCGCTGTCTTCCTTGTCAGGATCTTTTACATCCAGTGCCATGCTCCAGCTTTGGTTTTCATCGATTTGCGGGTTGTCAAAGCGTCCCAATTCCGGCGCCAGATTGACATTGTTAATTTTAATGGTAACCGGCTGCTCCACCGTGAAGGCGCCGTCGCTGACGGTAAAAGTGACCGTATATTCTCCGGCCTGGTCATAGCCGGGCGTCCAGTTAAAGGTGTGAGTGGCGGCGTCAAACGTGGCCCCCGGCGGTAAACCGGCCGCGCTGTAAACCAGCTTGTCGGCGTCTTCCTTATCCGGATCGGTTGCCGGAAGCAGGGTAAAGGTTAAGGTACTGTTTTCATCGGTGGTTTGGGCCGCCTGAGCAGGAAATTCCGGCGTGCGGTTCACATGATTCACCGTGACAGGCACATCCTGGCTGGCACTGGCCTGTTGCGGATCACTGATGGTGAAGGTTACGGTATATTCACCGGACTGATCGAAGGTGGGCGTCCAGCTAAACAGACCGCTTTGCGCATCAAATGTGGCGCCCTGGGGCAAATTGGCGGCACTCAGCGTTGTCTTGCCGGCATCCTCCGTATCAGGATCGCTACCTTTTACGGTAAACTCCAGTTTAACGTTCTCATCCACGGTTTGTGCGACAATATTTTCCAGCACCGGCGGGCGGTTCACATGATTAACGGTAATAGTCATCGACTGCGAAACACTCAGCCTGCCGTCACTGGCGGTAAAGGTTAAGGGATAGGTACCGGACTGATCGTAGCCGGGCGTCCATTTAAAGACATTGCCCTCCAACACGGCGCCTTGCGGTAAGTTATCCACGCTATAGCTCAGATTGGATTTATCTTCAATATCGGGATCGCTGCCGACCAGAGTTATAGTGACCGGGTTATTTTCATCCACCGTCACCCCGGCAAGCGCTTCCAGCGTGGGCGGACGGTTGACATGGTTTACGGTGATGCTTACCGGTTGTGTGTTTTTCAAACCCGAAGGATCGCTGACCGTAAAACTGATTTTATCATAAACACCCGATTGTTCAAAATTGGGCTGCCAGATAAAGGTCAGAGTTTCACCATCAAAGGCGGCGCCTTCCGGCAGATTGGCGGCCGTTACCACCAGCTTACCGGCATCTTCCACATCCGGATCCGAAACGGTAAGTGTGAAACTAAGGGTATCGTTCTCGTTAACGCTCTGCATGGCCACGGGCTGCATCACCGGCGGACGATTTACATGATTTACGGTGATACTCACGGGGATGGTGTCCGCCAGGGCGCCCGCTTTAAAAATAAAACGCAGTCCGTCGTATACGCCGGACTGATCATAGGTAGGCGTCCAGCTAAAGGTAGCCTTGGCCGGATCAAACACAGCGCCCTCGGGCAGGTTTTCCGCCGCGTAGGAAAGTTTATCCTGATCTTCCTTATCGGCATCGCTTCCCTTAAGGGTAAAGGTCACCTCTTTGTTTTCATCCGTAACCTGAGGTTTTACCTCGCTCAACAGCGGCTTACGGTCCACATGATTCACGGTAATGGTCGCTCCGTCGCGCATCAAACCGCCGGCGGGGTCTTCCACAACAAAATCCACGGTATACACACCGGATTGCTCGTAGGTGGGCGTCCAACTGAACATACGCAGGGTGGGGTTAAAAACAGCGCCATCGGGCATATTCTCCGCCCGGTATTTCAGACGGCCCTTATCTTCCACATCCGGGTCCTGTCCCTCGGGGATGACAAAGCTTAGTTTTTGTTCCTCATTAATAGTCGTATCGCCCACATCGGCCAGGGTCGGCGGACGGTTTACATGTTTTACTTTTATGTCAAAGGTGGTGGAAGAGCTCAGCTTGCTTTCCGTCTGTTCGGTAACGCTAATAGTTACCCCGGGATAGACGCCGGACTGGTCATAGGTGGGCGTCCAGCTTATCACGCCGGTGGCGGCGTCAAAGTGGGCGTCGGGCGGCAGATGACCGGCGCTGAAAGAGATGGCGTCGCCATCGGGGTCTCCGGCCTCTGGAGTGATAACCAGGGGCGTGTTTTCATCCACGGTCACATCGGCAATAGGCGTGATATATGGCGGATGATTATGGCGGAGAATGATGGTATTGGAGTCCGCGGCTACATAAACGATAACATCATTTTTCCAGCTGGAATACATCTTAGAGCTGCCCTGATAGCTGCCTTCCACAACCGGGTTAGCCGGATCGGCCACGCCGATAATATCCAGGCGTTTTTTGGTCTCGTTGGCCAGAAAAACGTTACTGCCGAACTTAAAGGCATCAAAGATAAAACCGTCGGCGGGTACCCGGGCCATCAACTTCGGAAAGGCTTTATTGCCGACATCCAAAATCCACAGACCGTCGGCCCCATTGCTCACATAGGCAATTCCATTTTCCACCTGTATGGTTTTAGCATTGCGCATATCGGCAAATTGTCCCAGGCGCTTTGGGTTGCTGACGTCGCTGACATCCAAAATAGTTACCCCGCCGGATTTATCGGCCACGTATAAGTCCGTTCCATCCAGAAACAGACCCCAGGCAAAACCGGGCGTATCATAGTGCCCCATCGCTTTGGGCGCGGAAAGATCGGAAACATCATAAACGGCAATGCCCCGGGCGCCTTCAGCCGTGTAAATATAGGGGGCGCTGCTTATAACCCACTGAACATCGCCTTTGGTACGGATACGTCCCACTTTTTTCGGTGCGGCGGGATTGCTGACATCCAAAACCTGAACGCCATACAACTCACTGGAAAGAAAGGCCAGGCCGTTTTCCACAACGCTGTTGTGCGAACGGTTTTCCGTGGTATAGCTGCCCAGTTCCCGGGGATGGGCGGGATCGCTGACGTCAACAATCTGCAACCCGGCCCAAATATTGGTCACATACAGCTTTTGATCCTGATAAAAAACGTTTTTTATCCCGTCGTATATCTGCTCGCCGGATTTTAAACGGGCCGGCTTGATTTTAGAAATATATTCAGCGCTGGCTTTTTGGGCATAGCCGGCAGAAATCGAAAATATAAACACACCCAGCAAAAGAACAAGGGGTATGGCGGATCGGATTTTCATAAAGGATACTCCTGTCAGGCCTACAGCCTTTTAAGTTTTTAAAGTTGAGAAAAGCATGAAAATATTCGTCTTATTGTTTCGCTTTCTTTAGAAATCCCCCTTTAAAGTGAAGGGTTTGGGAGGTTTTTTTTCCCGATAGATATTAAAACGAAAACAACATTTTTAAACTACAACCGGAGATAAGGAATTGTCAATGATTTATGTTAAAATCTTACTATTTTTTATCTATCAACGACCTGAAAAATTCATGCAGTTTTTTAGCCTGAAGCCTGCGTTGGTGGGGCGCATCCGTGCCCGCGGCCTTTGTTTTGCTACCTGCCCGGCTTATCAGCGCATGAAGGGCCCCAACCGCTTTTTCCCTGTTATGGGGATTAACAATACTATGACCGCCCGTTTCCCGTAGAAGCGCCGCCGCCTCCCCCTGTTCGGGTATCAGGGCCAGTATGGGCCTGCCCAGGCGCAGATATTCATAAACCTTACCGCCAATCGTATTGCCCGCCAGGGGGTGAGCCGGATCGAGAATCATACAAAAAGCATCCATGGCGGCCAGAATGTTCAGCGCCCGGCGATGATCCTGATACCCCCGGCGATCCACAACAGAGGCACATCCGGCCTTGCGGGCCAGGGCATCCATATCCGGGATGCTCTGCCCCAAATGATGAAAACGCAATCGACGATAGCTCTCCGGATACTTTTTTTTGAGCTCCGCGAAAAGAGAAAACAAAAGACGGGGATCATTTAGATGGGAATAAAAAGTACCCGAAAAGGCCAGATGGAAACAATTCTCCTCAAGGGTGATCGGCTGTAAATCACGAAAATCATCCTCGTCATAGCCATTGGCGATATGTATCCAGGTATTCGTTATTCCCAGGCCTTCATGGAGATAATCAATAAAAGAGGCATAGGCGCTCACGCCATATTTTATTACAGACAGGCTCTTTTTTTCCAACCGTTTATCAATATATCTGTGAACAGGCGTCGGATATATTTTATAGGGGTTGGTACTCCAGGGGTCCCGCATATCCAGCACAACCGGTATCGACAGGCGGCGGGTCAGCCGGGCAGCGGTTTGAGCCAACGAATATGGCGGCGCGCTTATAAAGACCAGATCAAAATCTTCCCTGTGGCACAGCCCGTGGACAAAGCGCTCCGCATAACGCGCCCACCCGCGGCGGGAGTCCGGTAAAAAGAAGAATCCGGCCAGCCAGCGTTGAATAAAACCGCCGCGGATTAGAGCCCGCAGCCGGCCAAACAAGCCGGGTTTTTCTTTTATGGGAATGGAAAGTACCCTTGTATCTTCGGGGAGGTCATCCGCCAGGGTATTATCCCGGGGCAGGTTTTCCGGCTCCGAGGAGGTAATCACCGTAAAGCTCCAGCCTTCCCGGGCCAGATATTTTATAAACTTGGTCACGCGTTGCACACCTCCCCCGCCCGTGGGAGGGAAGTAGTATGCCACAATCAGACACCGGGCAGCCACTGCTGTTGTTCCAATTCTTTCACCGGCTGGTAAATAAGTTTAAAGTCCTCTTCATTATTCTCAAAGTCCCGGCCCCGGCAATCAATGGTCACCACATTAAAACCATCCTCAATGGCCCTTTCTATCCAGGCGTCATAGGCATCGTTTAGCCGGTGCAGATAATCGGGGTCTATACTTTTTTCGTAATCACGTCCCCGCTTGGCTATATGCTTAAGCAGGCGTTCCACGGGAGAACGCAGATAAAGTATCAGATCCGGTTTACGCAGATACTCCACCATGGTGGCAAAAAGGGCGCGATAATTATCATAATCGCGGTCCGAAAGAAAACCCTGTTCATGCAGCGTATAGGCAAAAATTTCCACATCCTCATAGATGGAGCGGTCCTGAATGCAGGAGCCGGGCCACTCGGTGATCTCCTTTTGGCTTTTAAAACGGTGGGAAAGAAAAAATATTTGCAGATGAAAGCTCCAACGGCTCATATCCGCATAAAAATCAGAGAGATAGGGATTATCTATCACCTTTTCGAAATAGGCTTTCCAGGCCAGTTTTTCACTTAGTTTACGGGTTAAGGTTGTTTTGCCCACGCCGATATTGCCGGCGATGGCCACATATAATTTCCCTTCCTTTTTCACGGGGCTCCCATTCCTTAAAACTTAAAAAGAATATTGGTTACAAAACGAACCGGACG
Organism: Calditrichia bacterium; assembly: GCA_026991535.1. Taxonomy (GTDB): domain Bacteria; phylum Calditrichota; class Calditrichia; order Calditrichales; family J004; genus J004. The sequence continues at coordinate 14,899 of JALXBH010000040.1, forward strand.
GCCGTTTACCGTGCCTACTTTGTAACGGAATTTCTGCGCCGCTTCCCTGGAGAGCCTGTCCAAAACAGGATTAAGGCTGCGCACAACGGAAGCGCTTTCCACGCGTCCATCCTTGCCCACAACGGCACGGACAATTACCCGCCCCCTGGAACGCAAAACGTTATAGCCGCTTAAATCGGGCGTGGCCTTGGAGATTATTTCGCTCTTTTTGGCGTCAAGCAACAGCTCCATAAAAACCTGATTGTAATCGATGTCATCCTTTTTCGCCACCTTTGTATCCGACTCAGGCTTTTTTTCCGGTTCGCTCTTTTTTTCCGGCGGATTATTTGACGGAGTCTGAACAGGGCTGCTCTCTTCCTCCAGGGCCAAAGCCGTACCGTCATCCTGACTGGCGGATGATTCCTCCTGTCCCGTTTGATTGGCAGGCGCCGGGCTTTCTTCGGATTGTTGCCCTCCGTCGGGCGGGGGCGGGGTCTGTAAAACATCTTGCGGGGGTTGTTCGGTGCTGGCCTGAGTCAGTTGTATCAGCTCTGTGCGGTTTTGCACTGTTTGCCCCTGCATGGGTTCGTAATCCACCCGGCCATAACGGGGATCATCCTCACCGTCGTAGATATGAGCGGACACCGCCGTCGGGTCTTCCACGCCCCAACTGTTATTTTCAGCCTTTATTTCCAGGTTGGTATGGTTATAAAAATCATACTCCTCATTGGCAAACAGTTCGTTATTACCCGTTGTATTGCGGTTACCGGCGGATAAATCTCCCAAATTGGGCTGAGACAGGCTAAAGGATATGACCCCTATCTGATTGAGTGAAATGATTGTTTTGGAAAAAACGGGTTTGGCTCCCAGGCTGGTAATAACCCCGGCATAACCGTTTTCCGAGATAATAGAGTTGCGGATTTTCGGTCGCGCCTTTAAATCTATGGTCAGTCCGGCATTGTAGTTTAACTGAATCTGGCTATGCGAAATTTGCGGATTGCTTTTTTTTATGCTGATGCCGTTATAGGCATATTCGATGCGGGCATAATTTATTATGGACGGTTCCCGGGAGTTCAACAGACGAATGCCATACCAATCTCCCATATGCGGTTCCTGCGTGGCCGAGGAAAAAAGGACAAGGTTGTCCGCGTCGCCCTTAACAATCAACACGCCCTTCACCAACAGTTCGCTACGGGTCTTGTCGGCGCCGCCGCGCTGCTTATCGGTATTGGGGCGGAAGTAAATTCTGGTACCCGCTTCCACGGTTAGAATGGCGCTGGACTCCACAACCACATCGCCTTCTATCAGAATGGTTCCGCGCCAAACGGTGGAGGCGCTTATCCTCGCCCCGGTCAGGGTTGTTTGCTGCCCCAGAATAAACCCGGTTAAAAACAATAAAAAAATATATACAATTCGCATAGTGGAATAAGTTACAAAAATATGAAATTAATATCCGCACGAACCGGCCGGGTCGGACTAAGAAAATAAAGATGTCGGCGGTTAATGTGCCTTAAGCCGTCTTTATAAATTGATCCAATGCCTGCAACAGGTCTTTTTCCTTAAAGGGCTTGACAATAAACGCATCCGCCCCCTCTTCCGCCGCGGTTTGGCGGTGTTTTATTCCGGCCCTTCCCGTAAGGATAATAATGGGCAGCGTTTCAAACCGCTCCTGCTTGCGCATGGAGCTTATCAGCTCAAAACCATGCATCTTAGGCATTTCCAGATCAGTGATCATCAGATCAATTTCTTCATCCTTCACCTTTTCCAGCGCGTCCAGACCGTTAACGGCCTTAACCGTTTCAAAGCCGTTTCTTTCCAGGATGGAACCGACAAAGTTGCGGACGCTGTTCGAGTCGTCCACAATAAGTATTACCGGCTTACGCCCCTTAACCACTCTGTTCTTCGGCGTCTGCCCGCCGGATGCCGGCGTCTCTTTTTTCTCCCCGGGCCGTTCTTCCTTCGCAACAGCCTCCTCGGACGGGGCTTTTCGCACACTCCTGCGCACGGCGGGCCTGTCCATGGGCTTGCCGAAATATTGATTTTCCACATAACGGATTACCCGGGCATAGTCCAGTATAAGGGCTACTTCGCCATTAGCCAGAATGGTTCCACCGGAAATGTAATCCACATTCTGTAAATGACTGCCCAGGGACTTGATAACCACCTCCCTGCGGCCGATAATTTCATCGATACCCAGGGCCATGCTTACACCGGCGTCAAAAAGGACAACGGCCAGCATCTCATTTTTCTCCGCCCCCTCACGGGGCTCATCAAACTTAAGTACTTCGGACAGCTCCAGATACGGTAGCAGACGACCGCGTACCCGCAGATAGCCCTTGTCATCATCGCGGACAACTTCTTCCTTTTTAAACTGCACCGTTTCCTGTACGGTAATTACCGGAATGGCAATGGTCTGGCGGCCCAGCTTAACCATTAGTGCCTGCGACAGAACCAGGGTAAGCGGCACGCGCAAGCTAAAGGAAGTACCCACACCCGCTTCGGTATTTAAGCGAACATTGCCCTTAAGCTTCTGAATCTGATTGGCCACGGCGTCCAGGCCTATGCCGCGTCCCGAAACATCCGTCGCCTCATCCCGCGTGGTAAAGCCGGGATAAAAAATATAATCAAGCAACTCCGCCTCGGTCAGCCGCTCCACCCGCTCCGGCTCAACAATCTCCTTTTCTATCAATTTCTTTCGGATCGCTTCCACATCAATCCCGCGGCCGTCATCTTCCACATCAATCACAATCTGGTTCTTATCCTGATGGGCGCGTAAGATCAGCGTGCCGGTTTCCGCCTTGCCCGCTTTTTTACGCTCCGCCGGGGTCTCCAGACCGTGATCAACCGCGTTGCGTATGATATGCAGAACCGGCTCCGCCAGCCCTTCTATCATGGCCCTGTCCATTTCGGTATTATTGTCCTCGATGATCAGGTTAACCTTTTTCTTCTGTTTTTTGGCCAGGTCGCGAACGGCGCGGGGATAACGGCTGAAAAGCATATCCACCGGTACCATGCGCGCCTTGAGCATGTCTGCATGCAGCAGTTTGCTGATGGCCGCCACACGTCCGATATTATGCTCCAGCCCCTCGGTTAGTTTATTCAGATCGGAATAGATCATATTAACCGATTGCACCACTTCCTTGATATTGTTTGATATGGCGTCAACTGTTTTCTGCTTATTTTCCAGATCCTCTTCATCATCCAGGGTGCCCCTGGAAAGCGCTTCGTCGATAATATTTTCGGCGGTGCGTATCTGTTTTTTCTCACCCTCGATGTCGGCCAGTACTTCCTTCAAATCATGAAGATTTGAACCGAGCTGCGTTTGATTTATCATCAGTTCGGAAGCCATATCAACCAGCTTATCCATGTATTCCGTGCTGATACGGATGATGTTATCTTCATCGCTCTTGGAGGAAACCGGCGAGGTGGAAACGGACTGACCGGCGGTAACTTCTCCCCTGGGGCCTTGGTCATAATTCTGATAAAGAAACAGTTTGTTATCGATTTCCGCCAGACGGAAAAGGTAACGGTCGACTTCATCACTGCCCTTTTCGGGGATTGTCTGAATCATTTCCCGCAGAAGGTCCATTGCAGTAAAGGCGGCGTCAAACATCTCCTGCTTTACCAGCACATCCTTTTCCTTAAAGAGCTGAAAATAATCTTCCAGCTTATGCGCCAGATCGCCGATGCGTTTAAAACCGGAGACAAAGGCCGAACCTTTCAGTGTATGCAGGCGGCGCTGAATGTTGGAAAGGATCATCTCGCTTTCGGGGATTTTTTCCAGCTCCAGCAATTCATTATTCAAATGGTTGATTATTTCCGAGGCTTCATCATAAAAGATCAATCCTATCTCCGGATTGCTCTCCGTACTTTCTGCCGGTTCCTCCTCTTCCACGCTCACGCGCCACATATCCGGTTCCAGTTGTGAGAGCAGCAAACCGATTTTGGTTTGGCTCAGTTCCTTGCCGTCGCTTAAAACCTGCAACAGTTCGATGGATTCTTCTATCTTTTCGAATAAGGCCTGGCTATGCCCCACTTCCTTTTTAAGGATCGCTTCAAACAGACGTTCCAGGGCATCTGTTAGCTGGGAAATTTCCTTAAATCCCAGCATTTTTGCGGCGGACTTCAATGAATGCGCGGCATAGCTTAAACTTTCCGCGGCATGGATATCCTGCGGGTTTTCCAGTAACTGTTTGTTGGACTCGGCAATGTCATAGATGAACGTTGCAGACTCTTCCTTAAAAATTTCCCTCAGCTCTTCATCCTCGTCGGAGCCCTCCGCGAACAGGGGTTGCTCATCAGCGACCTTATTTAACTTGGGATGCGCTTCCCTGGCCGTGCCCGCTTCCGTGTCGGTGGCCTCATCCATGCTTTTCTTGTCACCGCCGATAACCACAAAATCCAACAGCTCATCCAGCTTGTCACATAATGCGCTTGTATCTCTCTCAGGATCGGCAATGGACTTTTCCATGCCCCGCAGGGCCTCATCCAGCACCTCGCTCAGATGGGGCGGATACTCCAGGTCGCTTTGACCAAACATTTCCAGTATGCTCTCCATGGAAGAGGCCAGGGCGCTTACATTGGAAAAGCCCAGCATGTGGGAAGCGGAACGTATGCCGTGTACGCTGTTTTCCATTTTTCTCAGCTCGGCCCGCTCCCTGTTTTCCTTAAAACGGTCATGGAATTCAAACAGCTCTTTTAGGAAGGCTTCGGTCTCTTCCCTAAACAGAAGGCTGTCATCATCGGCATTTTCCGGCGAGGTGTGTTCCTCCACCATATCCCCGAGAAGCTCTTTGGCCGCATCCCGTCCCGTTTCTGTTTGCGGCGCCTCTTCCTCAACAACCGCCTCGGGCTCTTCTCCGGAAACAGGTTCATCTTCTTCCAGCAGGGCTTGCGGGCTGTCCACCACATCGCTGAGTATCTCGATGATATCCTCGCACGACTGGTCGCCCGAAGCTCCTTTCAAACGATCTATAAAAAGCTTAAAGGCGCTGGACAACTCCCGCGCGTCCTCCTCGTTAAACGCGGCGGAACGGGCCTGATCGCGATAGGTACACATGGCGCCGCTAAACGTTTGAAACATCGCCATTTCCAGCAGGCGCAGGTTATCGTCAAGCCTATCTAAAAAGAGGGAGGCTTCTCCCGCCTTTAAGGGATTTATAAACAGACTGTAAAAATCTTCGGACAGACGGTTCCATTGCTTAAGGGCCCCTTCGGCCAGGGCACGCAGAACCTGTTCATCATGCCACCCCAAAACGGCGGCCGCATTCTCACGCTCATCCAAGGTCCGGTTCAGGGCGGCAAGGTCGGTTTTCCCAAGGCCCTCATCCCGGAGTTTTTCCCAAACCCCGTTCCATACCTCTAAATCCGCCCCGGCGTCATTCCCGCTCCCGGCAAGACGATCAAACAAACGATCCAGCCTTGGAATGAATTCATGGGTAAAATTTGCCGGGAAGGCAAAGTGATTAGCGGCCAGGGCCTGCAACAAATGTTTTAAAGAGCCTCTTTTTTCGCTTACGGCCGCAAGGCTGTTTTGTTGGGCGGCAAAGGCGGCCGCCTCCCTTAACCAGTCCGCGGCAAGCTGATCGCCATAAGCCATCAGGGGCTCGGCAGACTCTTCTTCCGCTATTTTTTCTTCCGGGGGCGTTTCAGCCTCCTGCGTTTCCTCCGTTTCAGGCGGAGCAGGTATTTCCGTTACAAGGTTTTCCCCGGCGGCATCCAGAGTGGACAGGATTTTTTCCAACAGGGGCCCGGCCGTTTTTTTATCCCCATATAAGCCGGCGGCCTGCAATAGGTCATACAACGATGAAAATGTATTTTCGCTGTCCCGGACAATTTTATTTTCCGACTCCCATTGCTGAAAACGATCCAGCAGAAGTTGGGCCACATGCTCGTAGGCGCGGTAGCCATGAATCATGCTCATTTCCTTAAAAGCCTTACATACTTCCCGGGGCAGTTTCCAATAGTGGGGCGAAGTCACGGCGTTAAGACCCTTTTTCAATTCGCCTGTCCAGTCTTCCACCTCGGCTTTAAAATAGGCATGCAACAACTCGTCCAGAGAGGCGGTTTCCGCGGACGCTTCCTCTGTCCGGGAGGCCTTCTTCTCATCGGCGAATTCGATCTTGTCCAAAAAGCGGCTAAAAAGCTCACCATCCCGCTCTTCAAAGTTCTTTAAGGCCTCATGGATCGTCGAAACATGTGCATCCAGATTCAGATACAGTTCCGAGGGTGAAGGCTGCCCGGCGGGGGTAAGCGGTTTGATCGCCGAAAAAAGCTTTTTTATATTGGCCGGATAACTGGTTTTATCCGGGGCGGTGGCCAGATAAGCAAGAACGTTATTGAATACCTGGTTAAAAGCTTCCGCCTTGGGGTCTCCGGCCAGTAAACCGTACAGGCGTTGACTGCTTTCCCGGGCAATAAAAGTATCAAAATCCAACTGTGGTTTGGAAAGAAGGGATTTTTTCATCACCTCCGTATCATCGGCCTGGGCCATCTCCATAAACTCTTCCAGTTGTTTTTCCTTTTCCTGCTCACCGTATTGGGCCTTAAACTCAGCCACAATCTGCTGCACGGCCGCAACGCTCTCCCGGTCTTCCATCATCAGGGCATAAAGGTTGGTAAAATCCTCTGCGGCGGCTTCCACATCGGCATGGGCCTGTTCCGGAGGCAGCTCCCCCAGCCGTTCATAAATATCAAACAGAGAGATGGCCAGATCATTGGTATATTGCTGACGGGCGATCTTTTCCAGACCGTTTATCAGGTTTTCTTCCCGGATGAGATAGCTGCCCAGGTCGTCCAACAATTTTACATGGGATTCCGCCACCTGGCTTTCCAGCTTGTGTAGGGAATGTTTAAAAAACTCGATTAAATAAAAATTATTAAAAGGGATTTCCGCCGTTTGGGAATAATCCATGGCATCCTCTCTTTATTCTGATAGTCTGAATTTTTCCACGGCCTGGTTCAACTGACGGGACAAATATTCCAGCGTTGAGGCCGATTTTTTTGATTCCTTGGCGCCACGGGCAGTTTCCTTGGCGATACCGGCAATGCGGTCCAGGGATTCCACAATATTCTGACTGGATTGCGCCTGTTCTTCCGTGGCCTTGGAGATATCCACCGTGGAGTTTGTCGATATCTCCACACTTTCCAGAATTTCACTCAGGGCGCCGGCGGCGCCATCCACCAGCTTAGTCCCTTCGGACACCTCCTTTTCGCCATTCTCGATAGCTTTTAGCGTTTGCGAGGTGCCGGTTTGAATATCGTCGATCAGATCGGAAATTTCCTCGGCCGCCTTTGCCGAACGTTCGGCCAGGTTGCGTATCTCATCAGCCACCACGGAAAAGCCCCGCCCGGCGTCTCCGGCGCGGGCCGCCTCGATTGAGGCATTTAAGGCCAACAGGTTGGTGCGACTGGCAATTTCGCTGATAAAATCAGTTATTTCACTGATGCGTACCGAATTGTCGCTCAGGGTGTTCATCTGCCGGGAAACCTCCTGCACCGAGCGGCGGATTTTTTGCATGCCTTCGTTGGAGCGTTTAACAATCGCCTCACCCCTCTGGGCCACATTAATAGCCTTTTTAGCCGCCTCGGATGCACGCTGGGCATTGCTGTTGGTATTATAAATCAATTCGGCCATTTCCCGGGCCAGCTTGCTGATGTTATCGGTCTGGTTGGCCTGCGCTTCCGCCCCCTGAGACATGGCGTCGGTGTTGTTTAATATTTCCTCGGTGGAGGTAGCTACCTGTTCGGCCGCCTTCTTAACGTCTTTTATCAAATGGCTCAGGTCGCTGATCATAATATTAAAAGAGTCTGACAGGGCACCCAGGGCATCCGCCGTTACTTCCGCTTTCTGGGTAAAATCACCGTCGGCGGCGCTACTGACTATTTTCAGCAACTCCTTGATCTGCCTTTGTATCTTTTCCTGCTCTTCTTCCAGAGATTTATTGACCTGCATACTCCCTTCAAGGGATTTCAGATGGCTGTACAGCTCTGAACAGTAACTGTCTTCCTTATTGGCGGAAAATACACTTTGCCCCTGCTTTAGCCGGTCTATGGATTTGGCCACATCATCCACATCGGCATTAAAATGGTTGGCCTCTATCACAAGAACAAATATGGACAGTAACAGCAATAACAGAACAAAGGCCAGGGGAATAAGCAGCCCGCCTAAAAAGGAGGATGCCTCCGATGCAAAGGAGGCATTTACAACCAGTAAGGCGCCTTCAGCGGAGCCGGCAACAGGGGCCACGGCAGCTATATGCGCCTTGTCTCCTTTCCACTCCACACGGGAATAGACTCTCTTTTCCGCGGCAGCCTTTTTCATTTCCAGCCAACTGTCGTACTCCCTGCCGATCAGGTTTTCATTCTTATCGCTTACCAAAATGGTGGAAACATTGCCGGCAGGCTTAACGATTTTTGCTTCCACGGCCGCGTTGGGCAGGACCGTACTCAATCGCGATAGCTGCCGGGCAATGGCGCGGTAAGCCGGACTGTTGTAATCTCCGGTATTTTTTATTTTATCCAAGTCGCTGCCATTGATCAGTCCCGCCAGCGTTCCGGCCGCCGTTTTTACGATATCTTCGTTTTTGGCTGTTTCCCCGGTTATCCCCTGCTCCCTTTGCCAGTAGACCCAGACGGATACAAGTATCAGGGTCAGGGGCAACATATATTTTAAATACTGCTTGATCAGCTTGTAGCTTGATTTAGTCATCATAGCCTCATTGGTAACTATAACGGGAGAGCTCCCTGGAGTTGAAAATCACTTCCAAATCCAGCAAAAAGATGCGTCCCAGGGTTTTGTGGTCATAAAAGCCATTGGTATAATTTATCAGATTCAGGGGCATATCACGGGTCGGCACTTCAATCTTGTTAGTTTCTATACGGATCACGTCATGCACTTTATCCACAAGCACCCCCATGGACATATCCTTCTTTTGCAAAACAACCACGAAATCCGTTTCTTTTATTTCCTTTGGCGGTAAATTTAAAAAACCGCTTATATCCACCAGGGAATGTATTTGTCCCCGCAAATTAAAAACGCCGACAATATGTTTATCCACATTGGGCATGCGTGTATAGTGGGGCGTCAGCAAAACCTCGCGCACATTATCCACCTCCACGCCGAAATAGTGGTCGGAAATACACAATATGGAATAGCGATAGGATGTTTTTATCTTACCGTTTGTTTCTTTAGCCATTATGGAATGTTGCCTGTCTATTTTGCCAGAAGTTTTACTTTTTCTACCAGGTCATCATCCTTAAAAGGCTTGGGCAGGAACTCTTCCGCGCCCTCTTTTTTGGCATTCTCCACCATTTGGGGCGAGTCCTTGCCGGAGAGCATGATCACCGGAATTCCCCTGGAAGCCTTTATGGTTTTCAGGATTTCAATGCCGTTGATATCCGGCAGCATCATATCCAGGATCACCAACACCGGAGAAACGGAATCCAGCTTTTCCAGACCCTCTTTTCCGCTAACCGCCGTTTCGATAACATAGTCCTCATCCTCCAGAGCGATCTCCACCATCTTGCGGATGACCAGACTGTCGTCAATCACCAGGATTTTCTTTTTCCCTTCACTACTCTCCGGTTCGGGAGCAGGCGTTTCGACCTTGGGCTGCGGAACGGCCGCCTCTTCAACGGCACTTTCCAGATCCACTTCAAAATCCAGGTCTTCGGAGATATCTTTATCCTCTTCCTCCATGGGGATTTCAATCGAAATATCTTCATCATCCGAGACCTCAACGACCTCTTCTTCCTCAATTTCCGTTAACAGGTCAAAGTTTTCCTCTTCTTCCAACGCATCTTCAACCTCAACGGTTTCTTCCTCAGCCTCGGGGGCTTCTTCCGTAACGGTCGCCTCTTTCTCCGGCACCGGTTCCGCGCTTTCTTCCTCACTGACTTCTTCTATCAATGTTTCCTCTTCCGGCGCGGCGGTCTCGGACGCCTCTTCCACAGCTTCCGCCACACTCTCCACGGCTTCCGCCGTCTCTTCTTCAGGCGTATCGGCGGACACCTGTTCGGACACCGTGGTAACCAGACCGCTGTCCGCCAACAATCCAAGGGCCCCTTCTACCTCTGCTGTGTCGGATTGAAGAATGTCTGCAATTTGATTGGCACGGGTATTTTGCGTTACCAGAAAAAGGACTTTCCAGGCCACATAGGGCAATTTTACCGATCGAATCAGTTCATCTATATTTTCTGAACGGCTGTATAGATTATTCACGCCCGATTCCTTTCCATTAAAGGTACTTTTATTTACCGATTAAATATTCTGCTAATTCAAGATAGGCAATCGCTCCGGGCGAGTTAATATCTAACAAAGCAACAGGTTTGCCATGCGCCGGAGCTTCAGCTACTCTTGCATTTCTCGGAATTTTTATATCAAAAACAAGATTTTTAAAGGATCTTTTTAACTCTTCGGCTATTTCTTTGCTTTTTTTTAATCTTTTATCAAATAAGGTGATCAGTATGCCTTCTATTTTCAGACCGGGATTATACTTCCTGGCGATGTTGCGGATCGATTGCAAAAACTTACCCAAAGACTTAAGCGAATAATATTCGCACTGTACGGGGATGATAACCGAATCCGCGGCCACCAGGCCATTCATGGTCAGCGTACCCAGATTGGGCGGACAATCCAACAGGATATAATCGTAAATCTCTTTGTATGGCTTCAAAACATCACGCAACAATTTCAGGTTAAAAGCAAAGGTGTACAGTTCTACCTCATCTTCCTCATTTTGAATATTGGAAGCTACAATTTCATAGTTTTCCAAACCAATATCAACTATGGCGTCCGCCAGTGGGATTTTGTCTTTAAAGACGTCAAACAATCCGTATTCAATTTCATAGGGCCCCAGATGAAAGGTCTCGGCGATACTTCCCTGCGGGTCTAAATCTATTATGAGAACCTTTTTATTGAATATGGCCAGACTAACACCCAGATTGATTGTAGTCGTTGTCTTTCCCACGCCGCCTTTCTGGCTGGCAACGGCAATTATCTTTCCCATTCATACACTACGCTTTTAGCATGGGTATTTTAACGCCTTTTTCCCTGGCACATTTTATCGCCTCATCATAACCGGCATCCGCATGACGCATCACCCCCAACGCCGGATCCGTGGTCAATACCGCGCGTATACGTTCATCCATTTCCGGGGAGCCATCACACACCAGTACCTGACCGGCGTGTTGAGCAAAGCCCATACCCACGCCGCCTCCATGATGAAATGATACCCAGGAGGCTCCCGAGGCCACGTTGCCCATGGCATTCAGCAGAGGCCAGTCGCTTATGGCGTCGCTACCGTCTTTCATAGCCTCGGTTTCGCGGTTGGGCGATGCCACCGAACCGGCGTCCAGATGGTCCCGGCCGATAACAATCGGCGCGCTTATTTCTCCCGCGCGCACCAGTTCATTGATGGCCAGCCCCATCTTATCCCTTTCGCCATAACCCAGCCAGCAAATCCGCGATGGCAATCCCTGAAAAGCTACTTTTTCCCGGGCCAAGGTTATCCATCGTCTAAGGGCCTTGTTTTCCGGGAACAGTTCCAGCACCAGTTCATCGGTTCTGTATATATCCTTTGGGTCGCCCGAAAGGGCCACCCAACGGAATGGACCTTTTCCCTCGCAAAAAAGGGGACGAATATATGCCGGTACAAATCCCGGATAGTCGAAGGCATTTTTCACCCCGGCCTTTTGGGCCTGTGCCCGCAGATTATTGCCATAGTCAAAAACAATGGCTCCGGCCTTTTGCATGTCCAGCATGGCCCGGCAATGCGTAGCCATGGCTTGATACGATTTTTCTATATATTTTTCCGGGTCTTTTTTCCTCAGTTCCAGCGCCCCGGCATAAGAAATACCGTTGGGCACGTATCCGTTCAACTCATCATGAGCGGAGGTTTGATCCGTAACTATATCGGGTATGATGTTTCTCCTGACCATTTCCGGCAGGACATCGGCGGCATTGCCCAGCAATCCCACGGAGAGAGGCTCGCCCGCGGCCACGGCTTTTTGACACATCTTTAGGGCTTCATCCAGGCTGGTAGCCATCGTATCCAAATATTTGAATTTCACCCTCTTTTCAATACGTTCTTCTTCTACCTCCACGCACAAGGCCACACCGTTAT
>JALXBH010000041.1 GCA_026991535.1 Calditrichia bacterium
GCTTTCCAGAAGTCGATGCCATATTTTTTTGCGCCCGTGGCCATAAAGTCATACACGTCGCGGTTAAATTCTATGGCGTGCTTCAGGTCGGTTTCGGCGCCTACTTCCGCCTGGATCAGGTGATCGGCATGGATGGAGGAGGGGACGGCCACCTTTTTACGGCCGGAATGCATAAACTGCAACAGCACCATCTGGGCGGTGGCATCCTGCATGGTGGTGCGGTCGGGAGCAAAATCCACATAATCCTCGCCACGGCTGAACTTTTGTTTGGCCGCGCCTTCATACAGGTGTGTATAAAGTATCTTCTCCGTATAGGTCAACGGGCGGCCAACCACCTTGCGCGCCTGCTCCACCCTGGCGGGAAGATTTTCGTAAACCTTCTTAATCATATCTAAATTGAAGACCATTTAATTATCTCCTTGTTTTACAAACGTATAAGTGGGTAAATTTACATCATAGCGTAAATTAAAGCTAAAAATATTTGGAACGATTTAGTCATATTCTCGTCTATCCGTCAAACAGATTAACTTTTTATCTGCCGAATAGAAAACCAGGGGGAATTTCATGTCCAGTGTCGCAGCCATCCAGTGCCGTCGGTTAAGCAAAAAATACGGAAGCTTTACCGCCGTCAAACAGATCAACCTGCAGGTGCCCTCCGCCAGCATATTCGGCTATCTCGGGGCTAACGGTGCCGGAAAAACCACCACCATCCGCATGATCCTCAACCTGCAGAAACCCACGGAAGGCACGGTAAGCCTGTTCGGGCGTCCGCAAGAAGCCTTCGGTGCCATCGCCCCACGCATCGGCGTGGTTCCCGGAGAGGTGCGCCTCTATGAGGATATGACCGGCCTGGAAACGCTGGACTATTTCCAAAGCTTTCTGGAGGGCCCGCCCCTGCTGCGCGCCCGGCTGGCCGAAGCCTTAAAGATGTCCTCTTCCGATTTAACGAAAAAGGTACGCGCTTATTCCCAGGGGATGAAGCAAAAGCTACTGCTGATACAGGCCATGCAGCACGATCCCGATCTGCTCATCCTCGATGAGCCCTCCGAACGGCTCGACCCGCTGATCCAGATGCGTCTGTACGAACTGCTGGCCGATTTTAAAAGCCGGGGCAAGACTGTTTTTTTCTCCTCCCACAATCTGCCGGAGGTGGAGCGGATTTGCGACCATATCGGCATCATCAAGGATGGTGAACTGATCGTCCAGGATGAAATCGAAACCCTTAAGAAAAAACTGCCGCGCACCATCCGCGTCACCTTCCGCCGGGAAATGCCTGCCGGGGAGTTGGAAAAGTCGGGTCTTAATTTCACCGTCCTCTCGCCACGGCAGGCCGATCTGCACATTCGCGGCTCCTTCGAGGAAGTCTGGCCCCGTTTATGCAAAATGCCCCTGTCCAATATGGACATGCCCGAATCTCCCCTGGAGTCCTTTTTTATGGACTATTACCGCAACGGCACACAGGGAGGCATGGCATGATTTCCCACCAACAATTTAAACGCATTTTTAAAAGCCAGCGCTATGTTCTGCCCCTGCTGATGCTTTTGGCATTTGCCTGGCAAATGCTTTATGTGGTCATTCTCTCCAGCTCGGCCATGCGCAAGCTGGCCGAAGCCTATTTTGCCATTATGCCTCCGGCCTTTAAAAAATTCATGAGCATCATGGGCAGCGGTTTTTCCGGAGAACAGTTCCTCGCTTTCGGCTACACACACCCTTCCATGCTGTTTATTCTCTCCTTTGTGCCGGTGGCCATCGCCGGGCGTTTTATCACGGCCGAGATGGAGGGGCGTTCCATTGAGTTGCTGGCCATCCGTCTTTTCCCCCGCTCCCGCCTGGTGATGACCACCTGGCTGTATACCTTCGTGGCCCACGCGCTGCTTTTCTCGGCCATGATGGGCGGCACCCTGGCCGGACAGGCCGCGACCGCTTTAAGCGACGGTCTGCCGGCCGCGCTGATTGTTAAAATTATCCTAAGCGGACTACTCTTTTTTACGGCCATTAACAGCATGATTACCTTTGCCGCCACCCTGTTCGACAATCGGGGGAAGGCCATGGCCTGGGGTATTGGGTTTCTGTTGATCGCCTTTATCTTTGACGCACTGGTAAAGGTATGGGAACAGGCTGCCTTTTTAAAAAACTACAGCCTGTTTCACTGGTACCAGCCGGTGGACATCGTCAACGGCAAATATGATTACGGCGTCGCTATTGCGGTATTGGCTCTGCTTACCCTGTTTTTCCTGGGGGCAGCGGTCGTTCATTTTTCCCGCAGGGATATGTAAACCGTGCCGGGTCGCGTTTGCTATGGGAAGGGAATTATTGGCCTGATGAGAACGTTTAAGTGACCATCCTTAATGCCGACGGAACTACCGTCCGATAATGGGGTTTATGTAGCGGTAACCGCAGCCGGGGTCTATATGGCGGGGTTGATCCGTTACTGAGACGCACGCTAATATTTAGTTGAAATATTAGCTTATTTTGCTGAGATTGTATCTTTGAATTTTGAAGGATGACACGTGGCCGAACAATCGAAAAAAACCTATATGACCGCACAGGAATTTGTGGACAGCTGGGAAAAGGAAATCTACGAACTGACCTTTTTGGATTACTTTACCTATCTTCTTATAAATGAACTAAGTTCGGCTATGGAGAACGACTATTTTAAAAAGATGTCGGTGGAGAATATTCACAATCTGCACACCCATGAAATAACCTCGCTGGCCTTTGCCATCGCCGACAGCCTGCAATCCTTTCTGGAAAAAAACTGTTTTGGCGGCTGCGCGCTCGGTTGCCCCAATAAACTATCCACCCCTTTCAGCCCGGAAGAAGATCAGAAACGCATCGAGTTTGTAACCATGGAGTTTGACGGTATCGCCGCCAACTGCCTGACCCGCGAAGAGTGTTTTCATCACGATGTGATGACCTATGTGGTGGCCGACACGATCATCGATTTTTACAATTTTGAAATCGGCCTGCAACTGGAGGAGGGTGATGAACAGCTAAAGAAGCTGAATCAGTTTGTAATGAATGTCATCATCCGCTTCATCCACAAAAACGGCCCCGAACTGCTTACGGCCCCCAACGAGCTGGCCGGCGATTTGTTTGACGAAGTTTTGGATATTGATGACAAGGGCTGGGAAGATACCCTGCTGGACAACCCGGGCGAGGATGAGGAAAGCGAAACCTGGAAGTATAAATATCTGCGCGTGGATTATATTTTCGACTCTTTCCTTGAGGAACATCCCGAATTGATGGCCGCCTCCGGTACGGGCAAAATTCTCAGGTTCTTTAAAAACTATCTTAACGACTATATCGCCCTGGACCGCATGGATATTTTTGACATGGACGATTTTGACGAGTTCCTTTCCCTGATCCTGCCCCAACAGCTTTTGGCCGAGGATGACATCTCCGTGCCCGTGGCGCGTGATCTTTTTTATCACCTGTTCGACTTTATCGATCAAAGCGCCGGCACCCGCCTGCTGGAAGAGTTCGACCGTTTCGTGGATGATAAGTTCTCCGAATTGGAACGCAGCCTCGGTATTGTGCGCGCCTATCAGCAGGAAAAACCCCTGATACGCTTTTTACTCTCTGACGAAGCAGGCGACCCGAATCTGAGAGAAGGCTACTTTGAAATAAGCCATGACGACGCCGGAGGATTCATCCTTTATGACATTCACCTGAAGAATTACCATACCGGCGTTCAAATGCCCCTTTTGGGGGGATTGCCTATCCGCAAGGGAGATATCATTCAGGGTCAGCTTATGGTCAGGGAAGAAGGATGTCGCCTGGTTTTTCTGGATATGCTTTATCCGGCCAACAGCAGATACTACCTCTTTTAGTCCGGGCGCCCGGGCGGCACGACAATGAAATAGTGATGCAGTATATTTTTTTTTAACTTACATTATACTTCCATGATACGTATTCTCTATTTCGTACGAAATAAGACAGAGTAAACAAATGCACAGATATATCAGCCTTCTATTGATTGCCGCCGGCCTGCTTACGGCGCAAAACCCGGACTGGCGGGCCATTACCAACATGAACACCCTTACGGGACTTACCCGTACCGGGAACGCGCTGTGGGCGGCCACGGAAGGCGGTATTTACCGCTACGATATTGACAATGAGTCCGTTAAGCGCTATACCATTGTGGACGGCCTGCGCAGCGTTAATATAAAAAGCATCTCGGCCACGGCGCGCGGAAATATACTCAGCGGCAGCGCCGACGGCTATCTGCAGATGATCACCGAAACGGGCGATGTGCGGGAAGTGTATCGCTTTGAGGATATTGAACTGAGCGATCTGCACAGCGAGCAGGACACGCTCTGGATAGCGGCGGGCAAGGGGCTGGCCGTTTTACAATACAGCAGCGGCAACTATTCTTTTTTTGATTACTTTGTCAATTTTCCCAAACTGATAAAAGAGACACGGGCCGTTATGCGTTTTAAGGATAAAATATACCTGGCCACGGACAACGGCTTATACGCCGCTTCTTCGCGCTTTCTTTCGGTAACGTTGAATGATCCGCAAAACTGGACGCGCTTTGGCCCTGACGAGGGTTTGCCCTCGGCCTCCGTAACCTCTCTGGCGGTTTTTAACCAGAAACTGTGGATCGGCACCCCGGCCGGACTGGCGGCCATGGACGGAAAGCAGCAGATAGAAAATATCAGCTACTATCAGGGCAGCGCCATCGGCCCCATGCTGGGCACAAGCGATACCCTTTACCTTGCCGTGGACGCACGCCTGTATAAAAATACCGCCGCCAAAATCAATTTTGCCAACCGCCCTTTCAGCGCGCGGATTACCGCCATGGAAAATCCAGCCAATCAAATATGGCTGGGTTTCATCCGCAAGGGCCTGTTAAACGAACAAAGCAACAAGCGTGTTTTACTGGACGGCCCTTACGACAACCCCGTGCGTGTTATCCTGCGCGATGGCAATCAAAACACCTGGGCCCTGGCTCAAAAATATAAATTTTTTCAACCCTACAGCGGTCTTTATCGTCATGACGGCACGGAATGGCAATACATTACCTGGAGAGCCGGCAACGGCGCCAACATCTGGAGCAGAAAATCCGCCGCGGGCGCCGCTTATGTAGACCGCTACAATACAGTTTGGCTGGGCACCTGGGGCGGCGGCATTACCTTTTTCCGCGACGGCGCCTTCGGCTATATGCACAGTCAGACGACCGATGGCATACAGACCATCCGTGATGGCAATGAAGTACGGGAAATCCCCTTAAGCGCGCCCGCCCCGGAATACCGCGGCCACTTTAGCGGGGCCAATAACAATGTGGATGATTATGAGGTGATCACCGCTTTTCAGGAAGACAGCTACGGTCGTCTGTGGATCGCCAATGCTTATGCCCAAAACGGAAATTATCTTGCCGTGGTGCCCTATAATGAGCAAACACGTTTTCCCGAACTGGACAAGAGCCAATGGCGCTACTTTGGCGTTTCCGACAACCTGCGCCTTTCCGGAGACAAGGGAATTGCCGCCATGACCATCGATGACTTCGGCCGGGTCTGGCTGGCCACCCACGATCAGGGCGTCTACATTCTGGATTACAACAACACCCTGGATGACCGCAGCGATGACGCCGTGTTCCGCAGAAACATCGATGACAACCTGGCCGGCAATGAAGTGCGCGCCCTGGCCACCGATAAGGACGGCGTTGTCTGGATCGGGACCACGGCCGGGCTCAGTTCCTTTGACGGACTTAATTTCTATCGTCATCCCGGAGACGGCGCCGAGGGCGTGGACGGACCCATCGGCAACGAAATCAGTCAGATCGTGGTTGATGACTATAATAACAAATGGGTGGCCACCTCTTCCGGGTTGAGCATATTGCGCGGGCAGCGCAGCGTTTTCGAACCCGGGGCCTGGGTCAGTTTCACCACCGCCAACAGCGGCTTGCTGGATAACAACGTGCACAGCGTCTCCATAGACCCGGTCACCGGGGAGGCATGGATCGGCACGGAGTCGGGCATCTCCATTTACAAGGGGCCTTTTGCCGAAATCCGTCCCGATTTTAAACAGGTGGTCGCCGGCCCCAACCCCTACATTCAGGATGGCGGAAAAACGCCCTTTATCATCAAACGCTTAAAGGACAATTCCACCGTCAAGATTCTATCCCTGAACGGCCGTCTGGTGCGTGAGCTCAGGGCCGGTAGCAATGATATTGAGGGGGGACGCGCCATTTGGGACGGCAAGGATAAAAACGGCAATGCCGTGGCCAGCGGTATCTATATCTTTTCCGCCTATACCGCGGACGGCAGTGCCACCAGTGGTAAAATCGCAGTAATCAAACCCTGATCATGTTAAGCTCTCTTTATCTGAAAAATTATATCCTTATCCGGGAAGCGGAGGTGGACTTTCACCGCGGGCTTAACATTGTAACCGGCGAAAGCGGCGCGGGCAAATCCATTTTGGTGGGCGCCCTGGCCCAAATAGCGGGCGCGCGCGGCGGCAGCGATATGGTGCGCGGCGGTGAACGCAAAGCCGTTATCGAGGCCCGTTTTACCCTGGAACCACGACATCCTCTGTGGGACAACCTGGAACGGCACGAACTGGAACGCAACGGCGACGAGCTGATTATCCGCAAGGAGATCAACGCCTCGGGCAGCTCGCGCATTTTTATCAACGACACACCGGTTTCCCTGCAAATTCTTAACGGCTTCAGCCGACAACTGGTGGACCTGCACGGCCAGCATCAGCATCAAAAGCTGCTGCACCCCGAGAACCATCTTGGCTATCTGGATCTGTTTGCCGCCAACGGGGAATTGCGTGCACAGTTCAAAAAGGCCCATGACGCCTATCTGCATCTGGCCGCCGAACTCAAACGTCTGCGCGCCGAAAAGGAGACCGCCCGCCAAACCGAAGAGCTGTACCGCTTTCAAATCGCCGAGCTGCAACAGCACCAAATTGACGAGGCCGACCCCGAAGCCCTGCGCGAGGAACTGCGACGCCTGCAAAATTATGAGAAAATCCACCAGTCCGCCGGGACGGTTTTAAACCTGCTTTACGAAAACGAAATCTCCCTTTCCGAAATGCTAAAGGAACTGCTGGATCAGTTGCGCTTTCTGAGCTCCGTGGACAGGGAATTTGAGGCTTACCGTGAAAATGTGGAACAGGGACAGGCCCTGATCGAGGATGCCGGACAATTTACCGAACGCTATCTCAGCGGCCTGGAGTTTGACCCGCAACGGGCGGAGTATCTGCGGCAGCGGGTTTCCGATCTCGATTTTCTGCTCAAAAAATATCAAAAGGACGATATCGAAGCCCTGCGCGCCTTTAAGGAAGAGCTGAATGAAAAGCTGGATGCCATCGCCAATGTGGATCACTTCATCACCCGCGCCGAAAAAGAACTGAACAGCCGGATAGAGACGCTAAACACCCTGGGAAAACGACTTTCACGCTCCCGGGCGGAAGCGGCCCAAAAGCTGCATGAACGCATCCACGCCTATCTTAGGGATATGGCCATGCCCGAAAGCTGTTTTCACTGTGACCTGATAACCACGCCCAATCCCACCTCGCCCTTCCGCCTGGAAAATGAGGCGCTGGAATTATCCGAAACCGGCTTCGAGACCGCCCGCTTTATGTTTACGGCCAATCCCGGGGAAACGGCCCGCCCCTTGCATAAAATCGCCAGCGGCGGTGAATTGTCCCGCATCATGCTGGCCATAAAAAGCCTGTTGGCCGCCCGTGATAAAACACCCCTGTTGGTTTTTGATGAGATTGACAGCGGTATTTCCGGAAAAACGGCCCAGATAACGGGCCGGAAAATAGAGGAGCTGGCCGGCTACCACCAACTTATCTGTGTTACCCACCTGCCGCAAATCGCCGCCTATGCCGACCGCCACCTTCGGGTTTATAAATCCAGTACGGCGCAAAGCACCGAAGTACGGGTGGATGTACTGGATAATGAAGCCCGCATCGAGGAACTGGCCGGCTTGCTGGGCGGGGAGGAAGTCGGCAGCCAAAGCCGGGCCAACGCCCGCGAACTTCTGGCCCGCAGCGGCAAATTCCCTTCCGCGTGAATTCTCGCCCCCCGGCCCTCGCCACATCCCAGGGGAGGGGAGTAGTGTTAACCCCCGGGTTTATCCGGGTGGGTTTTGCCCTTTTTCTTCACGGGCGGCCCGGCGGGCCATGATCATATCGCCGTGGGAAAGACCCAAAAGGCTGGTCAGCTTGCGCATAAGCGCCTCTTCCCGCATATCCATATGGCCGTCGGCATAGACCAGTTGCCATAACATTTTCAGCACCTTTAACTTTGTATCGCGCGGCCAATTGCGCTTTATCATATCGGTAAACAACCAGATGTCGTTGCGCTGCTCCCGCTTCTCCCGGGCCAGCGTTAGTAAGTTGTCCAGCGCCTCGTCGTCCATTTGGAAAAAGGACTTCAGACTTTTTCTCATCTTTCCTTCTTCATCCGGAGACAGCTCAAAATCCGCGTAGGCCAGTTCCAGAAAGAGTACGGCGGTGGCCGTTTGCAGGCTTTCCCCGCCGGTGTCGTTTTCTTCCACATCAAGCAGATGCGTTACCTTTTTAATCCATTTTTCAATCATTGCCCGTTTCCATTAAATCCACATAAGCATTCATAACCAGATCCTTTTCCACGATACCGAACAGTTCCATCAGAAGTTCCACCTTTTCCAGCGTCGGCCTGCCCGGATTTTTTTCATTGACCACACCCTCCAGCTCGATAAAGCTTCCCAGATCCTCCACATCATCAAGGTGTATGCGCACGTTTTCATAAAACCAGATTCGCCGCTTTTTTTCCACCACGGAGCGAACGCCGAACATCGCTTCCAGAATGCGGTGGGTAAGCATGGGCTCCTCCACCGGCAAAAGTACATAGTCCGATGACCCCGGCCCTTTTTGGTTTTTGCGCAGATAGGGGATCAGCATGGATTCGTTATCCGTCTCCCGCAGTTTCAGACGCCCGCGCGGCGTTTGGTAAAAGGTGTCCGTTTGACGCAGAATGCCGCCAAAGGGCAGGTTCATCTTTTGGATGATCTGTTCGATGGCGCCGGGATTGGGGCAGCGCGCCTTGATCTCTATATTACGACCCATAATTTTCCTCTTGTTTTAAACATTTCTTATCGGTAGTTGCGCGGCTGGGTATTAATATAATTCACCGGTAATAAAAAGCCCGCTGTAATAATCATAATACACTCGCATTTTTTGGAAAGCTGTATTAAATTCGCCGTTTATAATGATTTTGGATGTTATATGAAAAAAACAGCACGCACTCCCCTGACCATAATATTTATGGTCATCTTTATCGATCTGCTCGGCTTTGGCCTGATAATCCCCATCATCCCCTTTTACCTGGAGCAGTTTGTACCGGCGGACGCCAATGTCGGTCAACTGATGGCGGCCATGATTGCCGCTTACAGCCTGATGCAGTTTATCTTCGCGCCCGTCTGGGGCCGTATTTCGGATCGCATCGGCCGGCGGCCCATATTGCTGATGAGTCTGATCGGCACCATGGTCACGCATATCTGGTTTGCCCTGGCCAGCGAGCTGTGGATGTTGTTTGCCGCCCGCATACTTACGGGGATTTTTGCGGCAACAGTGCCCACCGCCTCGGCCTATATCAGCGATGTGACCGATGAAAGCAACCGGGCCCGGGGCATGGGACTGGTGGGGGCGGCCTTTGGCCTGGGGTTTATCCTGGGGCCGGCCGCGGGCGGTATTTTAACCCAGTTCGGCGGATTTCGCGTACCTCTTTTTCTGGCCGCCTTTCTCTCCCTGGCCGCTTTTGGCGTGGCCTGGTTTAAATTGGAAGAAAGCCGCGCACCCGGCGGTGAACGGCACACCGATTTGCGACGCTATCGCCTTTCCACTCTGTTCAACGCCCTGAAAAACCCCCGCCTCGGTCTGCTGTTTACCATCTTCTTTCTGGTCAGTCTCTCTTTTTCCAACATGGAAACCATTTTTGCCCTTTATGCCGAGCGTAAGTTCGCCTTTGACGCGCGCAACACCGGTTATGTGTTCGGCTTTATAGGAATCTGCAGCGCGCTGATGCAGGGCGTGTTCATCGGCAGGCTTTCCAAACGTTTTGGCGAAAAAACATTAATCAGCGTTTCCACCCTGCTGCTATCCCTCTCTTTTATTCTGATGCCGGTTTTTGATGCGCTGACGCCCTTTGTGCTGATGGCGGGGCTGATGGCCGTCAGCCTGGGCATGCATAACCCCTCGGTGATGTCGCTGGTATCCAAAAACGCCGGCAAGGACGGCACGGGCGGCGTTCTGGGTCTCAATCAATCCTTCTCGGCCCTGGGTCGGGTACTGGGCCCCCTGTGGGCCGGTTTCTTTTTCGACCACTTCGATATCGGTTTTCCGCTGACCAGCGCCGGGATTTTGATTTTTATCGCCTTTCTGCTCAGCTTTATGCTCCATCGTAATCCGAAGCTTGAGCAATAGTCTCACCGGCGCGCTGTTCGCCCTGGGTTAAATCCTTAACCAGCCCGCTGTATTTCCGCTCTACCTTAAAGCCAAAGCGGTAAAAATATTCCGGTCTTAAAAATCCGGTGGTAACGGTGGCCACATGCTCCCCGCGCAGGCGGTTGAAAAACTCATACATCAGACCTTCGCTGATGCCCTTGCGCCGGTAGCGGTCGGCCACCACAATTTTTTCCATATAAACGGTTTTGGCGTCGATGTAGTTGTAAAACAAGCCGCCGATGATATGTCCCCGCTGCGACACGGCCACCATAAACTGATGATCCGGACGGAAGGAGACGGGCATCTGCGCTTCGATAAATATCTGATGCAGACGGGATATCTCCTTGGGCGTTACCGGCCGGCGCACCATATAGGTTTCGCCGTCATAGTCTTCCAGGTGCACTACCACATCGGCATGCATTTTCCCGCCATGCTGCAGGTTTACAAACTCGGCCATATCCGAAGGCTTAAGATGGGGATAGCTGAGCCGGGTAAGGAAATAGGCCTCGTTTTCGCTGAGCTTCAGGGTTTTTTCCAGCAGGGAAACCTGCTTAACTATTTCGTCCGGACTGTAGTTTTCGGCATGGATTTTACGGATCAGTTCGGCCAGCGCCTTTTTCAGCTCGTCCGAGGAGTTTTCAAAGACGGTTTTCAGAAAGAACTTGGCCCTCGTTTCGGGATGCCGTGTTTCCAGCTCGTCCAGGCGATAGGTAACGTAAAGCTCGTTCAGGGTGCGGGCCTGGGCGCTAAGCGAGGCCTCGTTGTTAAGCTGTAACCAGCGCTGAAAGCGGCGGGTGGCAAAGTAGAGCATTTTGGGAATATAGCCATGTTCCTTCATGTGCCGGATAAACCCGTTTAAATGCCGGGCAAAGACGCTGTTTTTCTTTTCTTCGCTCAACAGGGCTTCCAGTTCGGCCAGCCCTTTCTCCTCACCAAAACAATCAATCACCGCCGCGAAAAGATACTCCCACATGGGGCCCTGTTTTAAAATAGGAAATTCCTCGGCGGTCGCTTTTACGAATTCCTTCTGAAAATCCTTTAGCAAAACTGTCAACGAGGTGGTGTTTTTACGTTCGGCGATGGAGATAAGTTTAATGCCGGTCTGATAGTCGTGGGTGGGGATAACGATATTGCGCGCCGATTTATCCCGTACGCTCAGGCGGAAGTAGCTGCGTTTCCAGAATTGCAGATGGGCCCAGGCGGCAGACCACACCACAAAGGGCCAAAAGTGGTAAACCCGTTTTTCGTTTTGACTGCGTCCCCGGCGCAACTGGCGCTGGATGAAACGTTCCACGGAAATATTGGCGCTGTAGGCTTTGGTCCACAATTTCCACTCGGCCCAGTAACCGCCAAAAGAGTCCACCAGAAATTCTCCTTTTTTCACCGCGCCGATATGCACCAGCCAGTTTATTTCGGTGCGCAGGCGCGCCGGGGGCGTGTTCGGCTCCAGGCACAGGGTGATGTCATAGGCGCCCTGATAGCGGGTTTGGATCGCCAGGCGGAAATGGCGGGAATGGCCGGTATCCTCGATTTGGCTGATCCACATACCACCGGTGGGAATATCGTACAGGCGTACCATGCTGCCGCCGGACAGCAGAAAGATGGCCTCGCGCACCAGCGAGGTTTGTTCGATGGCCTGCAAAAGATGCCGGCGATCTTCTTCGGAAATGCTCTCTTCAAAGGTGATCACATCCTGCCATTGATACTCCTCGCCCGTTTCCACATCCACGGCCACGGCCTGGTTGTCGCCCAACCATTGCCGGAACCCTTTTAGCAGACGGATACGCGCCTGACGCGCCCTGCGGGCCAGACGGGGAGCAGACTTGTCCATAAGCTGAAAACGGACAATCATCTGCCGTACCTTTTTATATTTTGTGGGATGTTTGATGCCGTACTCGGCCAGGATGGTCAACAGCGAGGGCACGGCGCTTTCCCCAAACCTGTTGGGGTCGGGTAGCTCGCGCACCAGGCGTTTCAACACGTGGTATACACCGTCCACATAAGCGTCATCCCGGGCGGATTCAATAAAGCGGGCCATGAGTGCGGCATCTTCCAGCAGATGACTGTCGGCCACCAGATAGGCGTAGAGCACCTCCCGGAACTCCCCGGGTTGAAAATACTTTATTCCGGTAAGGAAAAGCCGCGCCCGGGCTCCGGAAGAAGCCACCAGTGTGGGCCGGCGGGTCAGCTCCCGGGCCAGGTTAAACAGGGGCTGACTGTCATCTTCCAGAATAAAGCCCAGATAGTCGCAGGCCAGGCCGTAGTCGCTTTCCGCCGAGCCTTGCAGGTGCAGGGCGGCCAGATGCAGCCCCTCCAGGGAGTATTCCCCGCCATGGAAGATGGCTTCGAAACGCTGCCGCTCCTTTTTTTTGATATGCGCGCGGCGGGCCACGGAGTCAAAGGAGATGGCCAGCCCGGGCGTATCCAGACGGTACCACTGATAAATAGTTTCACCGGCAAAATCAAAAATACCCCGGTTGCCCAGCCAGTAAACGGGATTGGCCAGGATGATCTGAAAATCCAGACGCTCGCCCTGACAGTGAAAAATGTAATCGCCGATGCGTACCTGCTCCTTTTTGGGAAATTTAAGGCTAAGCTTTTGCTGATATTTGGGTATGGCAATTCCCCGGCGGCTGATAGACACATCTCCGGTCAGGCAACCCTTTTCACGCAGGAACCAGTTGGGCAGGCGTATCTCGTAACCACAGCACTGTTCGCTGATATAGTTTTTTTGATACATGGCTTTGATGACCGCTTCAAAGTTTTTTTCAATAACGCGCCGCTTATAGGTGCCCTTGGGCGTCAGCTCGCCGTGCTGCTCGCTAAAGGGACGGTCAATTTCACGAAAATCGACTATGCGCTCAAAGGGGGCCAGGAAGTTGTTAACGGTAACCACCACCGAGGCAAAATAATCGTTGCGGGCGCTCTCATCCATTTTTTGGTATTGTTCATCCTCCCGATCCGGATAGATGAGCAGGCTGTTAAACTGCCGGTGATCGCCAACGAGAAATACCTGGCGGATCAGTTGAAAGTCACGGAAATAGTTTTCAATCTTTTGCGGGGCAATGGTCTCCCCCTTTATATTTTTGTAAATCTCCTTTTTACGGTCAATGATATAATAATTATCCTCTTCATCCATCTGCATAATATCGCCGGTGGGCAGCCAACTGCGTGTATCGGCCGGCAAGGCATCGTCGCCATTGTAGTAATTCATCATCACATAGCCGCCGCGAATCAGCATCTCGCCGTCATCGGCCAGTTTAATTTCTATGCCGGGCAGGGCGCTGCCCAGGGAATTTTCCTTATAGCGTCCGGGCGGCGTCATGGTGATGCCGCCGGTGGCCTCGGTCATGCCAAAGCCGCTCATCAGTTCAATGCCGTTTGCCTGGAAGGTTTTAAATACTTCCGGTTCCAGAAAGCCCGCCGCCGAAAGCCCCCAGCGCAGTTTGCCGCCCGACTCCCGCCGGAAGGTTTTGCGTATTTTTTCCGGAGGATCGAATTCCATGTCGATTTTGGTATTTATGTGATGATAAAGCTGATACCATTTTTTAGGTATGCTGATGAATATGGTGGGTTGGGCCCGCCGCATATTATCCAGCATGGTTTCCAGGGCGGGGTTTTCCATAAAGAAATATTCGGCGCCCCAAAAAACACTGCCCAGCATTTCCAGATAGCGGCCAAAAGTATGAAACAGGGGCAGATAAGCCAGCAGGCGGTCGCCGGAACCGATATCCGGCAGGGCCATGGCCCGGCAGAAACGCTTATACACCAGATTGGCATGGGAGAACATTATGCCCTTGGGATCCCCTGTGGTACCGCTGGTATACATGATGGTAGCCAGGTGTTCGCTTTTTAACTGCCGGTCGCGCTGCTCAAAAAGAGTCTCGTCCACATCCCTGCCCATTCGGGCCATTTCGGAAAGCGAGATCACCCAGGGTTCAATACTGCTGCCCTTTAACAAAACCACCCGTTCCAGATCGGGCAGCTGTTCGCGGATGGTTTTTACCTTGGCCAGTTGCTTATCGTTGGCCACCAGTAAAACCCGCGCCCGGGTCTGGCCCATAATGTAGGCGATATGCTGGGGAACCGAATTGGCCGGAATCATCACATTGACGATACCGGAAGTCAGGCAGGCCAGATCCAGCAGGGCCATATCCAGGCTGTTTTCGGTAAGAAAGGCCACTTTATCAAAATGCTCCCCACGCCAGAGCAGGGCGGCCAGTCCTTTTCTATAGATATCGATTTGCCGCGCGCATTCGTCCCAACTATAAGCGGTGATGCTGTGGGGATGAATGAGATTAAAAAGGGGCTTACGCCCGTATTGGGCCCGGCGTTGCCGGAACAGAGCCCCCACGGTAAAATCCGAAACCAGGATCAGTGAAAGAATGAGCGGCTCCCAGCGTTTTTGTCCGTAAATACGCTTTAAAAATACCGGTTGCCGGAAAAAGTTGAGAAAGTGGGCGATGGCTCTTTTTATTTCCGGCGTGGATTTCTGCTCGGCTTCCACCAAAAGAAACTGCCCGAATTGAAAAAAGGCGTCCAGATGCAGGCGCTCGGCCAGGGTGGAAAGCATGTTGCTGCCGCAGGCGGCCGTGGTGATCTTATCCCAGGTCTGATCAAAGCCCCGGGCCTCAACCTCCAGCGTGTGCTTGATAAAATTGTTCAAGATATTGCCGATTTCATCCACCTCGGCGCTGCTTTGGGAACTTTCACCGGCGGAGATAGAATGAATCCAGCTTTCGTTTTCATTGAAATTTAAACTCATGGCATCCTCATGTTTGGGCCTGCTTCTCTTCGTCCTAATTTACAAAATTGTAATGTCCGGGCGGAAAGAAATTTGTTGTAACGCCCTGACCGGC
The DNA here is from genome assembly GCA_026991535.1 of Calditrichia bacterium. Taxonomy (GTDB): domain Bacteria; phylum Calditrichota; class Calditrichia; order Calditrichales; family J004; genus J004. The sequence continues at coordinate 15,306 of JALXBH010000041.1, forward strand.
CGTTGATTTCCGCTGTTTTTCCAAAGGGGAAAGAATAAAAAATGGACAGGTATGGGCCCTTGTCCGGGGAATGGTTGAATGCTATGCCTTCGGGCTGTATACTTTGTTTTTACAACAACCCCTTTTAACGGAGGCCCCATGGAAAGCAAAAGCGTGGATCTGCGCGATCTTATTTTGATGATAAAGGAACAAAAACAGATGGAGGCCAACCTGGCGCTGGAGTTCGATTGCGCCATTGAAACCACTGATATTAAGCCCTTGATCAAGGTGATCAATTACGCCATAAATTATATCGACCGGCTGAGCGACCAGCCGCAGCAGATATCCCTTAACGCCAGTATGAGCGGCATAACCATCGGCTTTACCACTTTTACCACCCAAACGGATTTTCCGACGCTGAACCCTCAGGTTGGCCAGGCCTTACAGGCCTACAATGCCACGCTGGAGCAAAAGGGCGAAGCGGGTAAATATGTACAACTACTGATACAGTTTAATGGATAAAAAGCCCTTTTCGCGCCGGGCCTAAAGGATAAGAATACCGCTGTCGTTGAGCAGTTTGCGCAGGTCCGGCGGCAGACCCAGAAACTTATCCATCAATCCGCGCATCTGATCGATGGTTTCGTTGGAAAGCTGCATGGTCAGTTCATCAATGGCCGGACCGCCGATAATGTAGGGCATGGAGGAGATAATCATGCGGTCGCCTATACACTCGCAGCCCATCTGATATTCCTCCAGATTCTCCACGGGCGTGCCCCTTACCAGGCAGTTGCGTATCCAGTCGCCGGTGTTAAAGGCCTCCTTTTCCGCCATTTCCCGCATGGTTTCCTGACGCAGCTTAAAATCCACATGCTCGGCAAAAAAGGCGCGCATGGCCTCCAGGGATTCCTGGGAATAATGAACCAACATGTGCTGGTGGCAATCGGTACAGATGGCATATTCAAAAACGATGTCTTCGCTATTGTAGTCCTTATAGCGACGCACGGCCTTTTCAATCAGATAGTGCGCGCCCGAGGCAATGAGCTCTTTTTCGCACACCAGACAATGGCTGAAGGGCTTGCCGTTAAACTTCTGCTTAAATACAGGGGGGATGGGAATGGATAGTTGTTGCATGGACTGCAATTTATTTCACCCGGACGATTATTTCAAGAGCCCCGCTCCTCCTCTGCTTTTTTTTATATTCCGTGTTTTGATTTGCCTCTTTGCTTTTTCCTTTTTAGGCTTGATCAGACAACAGATTCAGGTGGAGATATGACCAGGGCAACACTGCGCAAAATGGCCGGACAAATGCTGTTGTTCGGTTTCCCCGGCGCCCGGGGGGAAGAATTGAACGGAATACTCGACGATATAAAAAAATATAAACCGGGCGGCGTCTGGCTTACGGATAACAACAGCCCGCTGGGGGAAACCCGGGGCAATATCAGCTCTCCGCAACAACTGCGCGAACTGTGCCGGCGTCTTCAGCGGGCCTCGGCCATTCCGCTGTTTATCGCCATAGACGCCGAGGGTGGACAGGTTATCCGCCTCAGGGAACACGCCGGTTTTCCGGCCACGGTTTCGGCGCGCTATTTGGGGAGGCGGGATGATCCCCGGCTCACCTTTCGTCACTATGAAGCCATTGCCCGCAATCTGCGCGCCCTGGGTGTCAACTTTAACCTGGCGCCGGTGGTCGATCTTGATCTGCGTCCCGACAATCCGGCCCTGGGGGGCAAGGAGCGCTGCTTCTCGCCGGAGGCGGAAAAAGTTATCGCGCACGCCCGGAAGGCAATCGCAGCCCATGAAAGCCATAATATCCTGACCTGTCTAAAACATTACCCCGGCCATGGCAGCGCCGGCGGAGATTCCCATCTGGGCATGGTGGATATCACGGAGAGCTGGAGCGGGGAAGAGCTTAAACCGTATCAGGCCCTGATCGGAGAGGGTTATGACCAGGCCGTTCTTGTGGCCCATGTTATACATCGCGGAATAGACGAGCGGCATCCGGCCACCCTGTCTTCCGCCCATGTTCGGGACGGTTTGCGAAAGCGACTGGGGTTTACGGGACTGATACTGTCCGATGACCTGAATATGGGGGCGATAAAGAAATATTACAGTCACCGGGAGATGCTGGCCCTGGCCATCAATGCCGGGGTTGACGTACTGGTACACTCCAATCTTAACCCCTATGAAGGCGACCTGATGGGCCGCACCGTGGAGGATATACTGGCGCTTATTGACGAGGGCCGGGTTAAGGCAGAGATGATTGAACAGGCCTTCAACAGGATAATAACCCGAAAAAAAGCCCTGCTCTCATGGCCTGCCGGAGAGTAGGGCGTTTCCGGTTTAACAAAAAGAGGAGAACAGCTATGGATTTGGGACTGGAAGGAAAGACCGCCCTGGTGATGGCGGCCAGCAAGGGGCTGGGCAAGGCGGCGGCCATGGCGCTTTCCGCCGAGGGCTGCACGGTGGTATTGGGGGCGCGAAATGCAGCCACCCTGAAACAGACGGCGGAAGATATCCGGGAAACCACGGGCAATGCCGTATATTACCAGCCAACGGATGTTGGGGTTAAGGAACAAATCGAAGCCCTGGCGGCGCTGGCGGAGGAAAAAGCGGGCGGGGCGGATATTTTAGTGACCAATGCCGGCGGCCCGCCCGTGCGCACCTTTGAGGAATCCACCGATGACGAGTGGCAACAGTGGTACAACATCACCTTTATGAGCGTGGTGCGGGCGGTGCAGGCCGTTTTACCGGCCATGAAACGGAAAAAGTCCGGCCGGATTATCAATATCACCTCCAGTTCGGTAAAGGCGCCGATCGAGTCTCTGGTCTATTCCAACGCCCTGCGTCTGGCGGTGGTCGGCCTGGCCAAAACCCTCAGCCGCGAGCTGGGCCCTTATGGCATTACCGTGCACAATGTGGCCCCCGGCTATCATCTGACCGAGGGGCTGGAACGGATCATCGTCAATAAAATGAAAGAGGGACGCAGCCGCGAGGAGGTTCTGGAAATGTGGTCGCGCAGTATCCCCGTGGGGCGCATCGGTCGGCCGGAGGATCTGGCTTACCTGATTGCCTTCCTGGCCGGATCGCGGGCCTCCTATCTTTCCGGCACCACCATCCAGGTGGATGGCGGCCTGTACGGTGGTGTTATGTAGCCTGACAGGACTAAGGCAATGCCCCGGCCACGGCATTGGCCACCTCGCCGCGCAGCCTGACCACACTGCCCTTATCCCGGGGGTGTACCCGGTTGGTCAGCAAGATAATAGCCAGATTGTTTTGCGGATCAATCACCAGCGAGGTACCGGTATAGCCCGTATGACCGTAAGTTTCCGCGCTGAGCAGATCGCCCTGATTGGAGGCATAGGGCGAAGAGACATCCCAGGTCAGGGCCCGGCCGATCTTTTCATATCCGTCCGGGATGTGGGTGAAGCGCCATACGGCGCGCGGGCTAAGGATTTTTATCGTCCCACTCCGTCCCTTGTTTAGCAGCATGGCGGCATAGACGGCCAGGTCTTCTGCCGTGGAGAAAAGTCCGGCGTTGGAGGAGAGGCCGTTCATGGCTTCCCGGGCCATGGGATCATGCACCACTCCTTTTAACAGGGTGCCGTCGGCCAAAATTTCGGTGGGGGCGCAGCGTTCGATCTGCTCCGGGGTCAGACGGAAGGCGGTGTCATGCATGTTCAGTGGCCGGAATATCCGTTCCCGCGTATAGTCGGCCAGCTTCTCCCCACTTATCTGTTCAATGATACGTTGCAGGCTGATCATGTTCAGACCGCTGTATTTAAACTCCCGCCCCGGCTCGTACAGGCGCTCCACCGTATCGATATGTTTTTCCAGCGTGGCCCGGTCCACCCGCCCGTAAAGTTTTTTGAGCAGGCTGGGGTGGGCGTAGGCCGGCAGACCGCTGCAGTGGGTCAGCAGGTGAATGATGCGTATGGGCCTGGTGTGCCCGCTGCTGTCCTGCCAGCTTTTAAAGCCGGGCAAAAAATCACTGACTTTATCCGCAAGACGCAGGCGGCCCTGCTCAATAAGTTGCATCACGGTGGTTCCGGTGGCCAGCGGCTTGGTCAACGAAGCCAGATCGAAGAGGGTGTTGGTTTTCATGGGCAGCAGCCGGGGTTCGGTTTGGCGGTGGCCATAGGCTTTCAGCCAGACCAGTTTTTGTTTATAAACCACGGCCAGTACGGCACCGGGAATGGTTTTTTCCGTGACGGCCCGCTCGATAGCCCGGTCGGCATGCTCCAGGGCCCGCGGGTTCAGTCCGGCGTTTTCCGGCGAAACACGAGGCAGTCCGGCTTGCAACAGAGAGCTTCCCAAAAAGAGGAGAAGTAATAAATAACGCATGGCGTCTCCGTGGAAATAAGTTAAGGATTTGTTTGATCGTCAGGGAACCAAGGCTTAAATTTAAGCTTTTTTTGATGAAAATAAATTATTAGTTGAAAACAGGGGGACGCCATGAAAGGCCATATCGCCATCCGTAAGGAAAATATCGAACCGACCGAAAGAAGATCACCCATGACGCCGGCCCAGGCCGCCCGGCTTATGGAAAAGGGAATTGAAGTAACCGTGGAACCCTGGGATAACCGTTACTTCAGCGCCGCTCAATGGCGGGAAAGCGGGGCGCGCATTTCCGATGATTTAAGCGCGGCCAATATCATCTTCGGTGTAAAGGAAGTACCCGTGGATGACTTGTACCCCGGAAAACCCCATGTCTTTTTTTCGCACACCATTAAGGGTCAGTCCTATAATATGCCCTTGTTGCAGGCCATTCTCGATAATAAGGTAACCCTGTTGGACTATGAAAAAGTGACCGATGAGCGGGGGCGCCGTTTGATCTTTTTTGGGCCCTATGCCGGTTTGGCCGGGGCCATCAATGCGTTGTGGCTGTTGGGCCGCCGTCTGGAAAAAGAGGGTATCGCCTCTCCCCTGTCCCAAATCCGCCAGGCGCGGGAATATGCTTCGCTGGAGGAGGCTAAAAAAGCCATTCGCGCCGTGGCCGCGCACATTGAAGCCGACGGCATGCCCGATACGGGGCAGACCTGGAGCATTGCCCTCACCGGCGCCGGCACCGTTTCCCGAGGGGCTCAGGAGATCATCGACCTGCTGCCGGTGAAGGAGGTGACGCCCCCGGAGTTTCGCCAAATGCAAAAGGAAGGCTCCTTTGACCGGAAGACTCTGTACAAGGTGATCATCGATTGCGATAACTTTGTAAAGCCGAAGAATCCGGCCGGTAAGTTTGACTGGCAGGACTATTTTGATCATCCGGAAAAGTACGAAGCGGACTTTGAAGGTTATCTGTCCGATCTGACCGTGGTTATCAACGGTATCTATTGGGAGACCCGCTATCCGCGGCTGATTACCAAAGAGGCGGTAGCACGGCTGTACAGCGAAAAACAGCCCGATTTGAGGGTGATCGCCGACATCACCTGCGATGTACAGGGCTCGGTGGAGTGTACCCTGCACTGCACGGCCTCGGATAAGCCCGCTTATGTTTACGACCCTCAAAAGGATGAGGCCGATGAAAGCATGCAGGCCCACGGCCCGGTGATTCTGGCGGTGGATAAACTGCCCAGCGAGCTGCCCGGCGAGGCGACCGCTTTTTTCGGCGAGGCTCTGGCTCCCTATGTGGCCGATCTGGCCCGGGCGGACTTCTCCGCCTCCTTTGAAGAGCTGGATATCCCCGCGCCGTTTAAACGGGCGGTAATCGCCCATCAGGGACGTTTGACCCCTGACTTTGAGTATCTCTATGATTTTCTGAAAAAACAATCATAGAACGCGGGGCAGACATGGATAAACCACACATCCGCATGGCGGAAGAGCGCAAACTTCTGGGGATGCGCATGCAAACCACCGTTTCCGAGGACAGGGCTTTAGAGCTGTGGAGCAGTTTCCGGCCGCGTGTCGCTGAAATCGGCCATAAAGCAGACGACCGCTTTTATTCGGTTCAGGTCTTTCCGGAAAATTTCAGCCTGAGTACCTTTAACGGAGATACCCGGTTTGACAAATGGGCCGCCGTGGAAGTGACCGACCACCGTGAAGTACCGGAGGGGATGGAAACACTCATCCTGCCCGGCGGCCAATATGCCATGTTCATTCACCGCGGAGCGGCCAGGGAATTTAACCGTACCTTTCAATACATCTTCGGCCACTGGCTGCCTTATTCCGGCTATGAGCTGGACGCCCGTCCGCAGTTTGAGATCATGGAGGCCGGTTACCGGCCGGATGATCCCGCAAGCGAAGAGGAGGTATGGATACCCATACGGGAAAAATAAACGCTTAATTCCGACCAAAGCCTTAAGTTCTCACGGATGCCTTCATGGTGCGGCCCATCATCGTCGTTGCCATGTCCCGGCTCATCAGCCGTTTATTCATCCAGACCATCATTTTATTAACGCTTCCCGGTATATGGCGTACTTTTTTACCCAAGTCCGCCAAAGCACCGGCAACAACGGGTGCGGGTTCCATGGGTTTCATGGGCATTTTCTCCATGTCCATACCATTGAGCATTTCTGTTTTGGTGGGACCGGGACACAAAACCATCACATCCACCCCCCGGGGCTTAAGTTCAAAATTAAGTCCCTCGGCAACGGCTATTTCATAAGCCTTGGTGGCGGCATAAGCCGCCGAGTAGGGAGTGCCCATATACCCCAGAATGGAAGCGACAAAAATAATCCCTCCCCGTCCCCGGTTTACCATTTCCGGCGCAAGACGACGGGACAGAATGGCCGGTGCTTTCACGTTTATGTCAATCAGACGCAGTTCATCTGCCGCGGACATATCCAGATAGTTGTTTATATACATAATACCGGCACTGTTGACCAAAAGTCCAATAGAGATGTCCTTAATCACCGGATCAATTTGAGACATAAAATCGGCAGCGCTTAAATCCGCCACGGCAACACGGGTTTCCACGCCATGTTTTCCGTTCAGCTCTCCGGACAGTTTTTGCAGGCGTTCCCCACGGCGCGCCACCAGAACCAGGTTCAGCCCCTTTTGCGCCAACTGCCGGGCAAATTCTTCACCAATACCGGACGAAGCGCCGGTAACCAGGGCCCACGCCCCGTATTGTTCAACAAAATTCATACATTACCTCCATCAATAAGCGTTGTATCTACAACATAAAAATTAAAATTTTTATTTCAGAACATTTAATTTCTTTAAAAGCATATCCAATGCCGCATCGCCTTCCTCGCCTATCAGACGTCTGCTTTCCTCCATGGCCGCTTCCCAGGAAGGTAATATCTCATTTAAGCGGGCTTTGCCGGCCTGCGTGAGTTGCAGCACAGGACGGTTAGAGGCACCGCTTTTAAGCAGATAGCCCCTGTCTGACAGGCGCTTTAAATCTCTGCTTACCGTGGAGCGCTCCAAAACCATCATTTGAGCAAGCTCCGCCTGGGCCAGAGGGGCCATTTCATTTATCATCATCAATATTCCCAGTTGGCTTTGGGTTATTTTGTACGGCATCAAATGTTTACGATACACCTGGCCGATAAGCCGGTTTAGACGGGCGATCTTACCGGCAATACAATCATAAGGACTAAAATTCATGAAACCTTTCCCTGTTTGATCGGGCCAAGATAAAAAAAGATTGTTGTATATGCAACAAACAATAACAAAACCCTGATTGCGGGACAGCAGGCGAAAGCGGTTTTTTTTCATTGGCCGATCAAAGGAAAACTTGACCGTAATCGCCCACAGTTTAAATTAGATAGGGTACTATGCAATTTTTAAAATAAACTTTAACGCGGGGAATGCCCTTTCCATGGAAAATTACTTTTTACAACTATCCACACTAGTGTTCGCCATATTTATCGGGGTCACATTATTTATCCTTTCCGGATATGTGCGTCTGCCGGCCATTGTTTTATTACTGGCGGGCGGTATCATACTCGGGCCCGAGTTTCTGGGGCTGATCCATCCGGCCGCGCTAAAGGAAGGGTTGCGGGTGATTATCTCCCTGGCCGTGGCCGTTATTCTTTTTGAAGGGGGGCTGACGCTGAACCCGGAAGGATTAAAGAAAGCCCCTAAAATGATCTGGCGTCTGTTGACCCTGGGGGTGCTGGTCACCTGGCTGGGCACGGCCACCCTGCTCTATTTCTTACTGGATTTTACCGTGGAGATGTCCCTGTTGGCCGGCAGCCTGATAATCGTTACCGGGCCGACGGTCATCGCGCCCCTGCTCAAGCGTATCCGCATAAAAGCCAGGCTGTATCATGTGCTGCACTGGGAAGGGGTGTTGATCGATCCCATCGGCGTGTTTATCGCCATATTGTGTTTCGAATGGCTGGCGGTGGAAGGCAGCGTTCTTACCCATGTCTGGCACCTTAGTCTGCGCCTTTTTATCGGCCTGGTGCTGGGTTATATCGGCGGCAAGGCTATCACCGGGTTGTTGCGTAAGGAGGTTATCCCCGAGGAGCAGAGCAATATTTTTGTATTCGGCGCGGCTTTGTTTCTGTTCAGCATCTCGGATTTTATCGTGCATGAATCGGGCATCTTAACCGTGGTTATCGCCGGCCTGGTAATCGGTTGGGCGGCGCCGCCCCGCTTAAAACACATCAAGCAGTTTAAATCGGAACTGACCGAGCTGTCCATCGCCCTGGTGTTTATGCTGCTGGCAGCCAACCTGAAGCTGGAGAGTTTTCTGGATATAGGCTGGATGGGTCTGCTTGTGCTGGCCGGGGTGCTTTTTCTTATCCGTCCTCTCAGCGTTCTGTTATGTTCCGTAGGCACCTCGCTTTCCCTTAACGAAAAACTCTTTTTGTCCTGGATTGCCCCCCGGGGGGTTGTGGCCGGTTCCATGGCTTCCCTGTTCGGCTTGCGCCTGGCCGCCCTGGGTCACCCGGAGTCAGTGTTTCTGGAAACCTTTACCTTTAGCATTATCATAAGCACCATTCTGATACAGGGCGGCACGGCGGGCATGTTGGCCCGGGCGCTAAAGGTGGAGCAGCCCGACAAAACCAACTGGCTCATTGTGGGCGCCCATGAATTTTCCCGGCGGACGGCGGACTTTATCTCCAGAAATATGGGCGGGGAATGCGTTTTGGTGGATACGAACGCCGACGCCGTTAATGACGCCCGGGCCAGAGGCTACAGCGCCTACCGGGGCAACGCCCTTTCCACCGATGTTCTTCCCCCCGATCTCTTTGTTACCATCGGGCATGTGCTGGCTCTGACGGATAATCGCGATCTGAACCAGTTAATCTGCGAAAACTGGTCGGAAGTGGTGGAAAAGAAAAATTTATACCGCTGGTCTTCCCAAAGCCCGGAAGTGGAGAAAAAAATCGCCGGGCCCGGAATACCGGTCTGGCCGCATATGCCTAAACCTTCCCAGGTTTCCTATCAACTTCTCAACGGCGATCTGGCCCTGCGCCAGCCCGTGCCGGGAAGGGAAAACCGCGGCCGGGTGCTGTTAAGCCTGACGTCTGGAGGAATCACCTTTGGCGAGAGCGGGGAAAAGGATTCGGTTGAAGCCATGCTGGTTATGGAAAGGCTTAAGACCAGTCTGGCCGGATTACTGGACGAGCGGCATGTGCGGCGTCTTGAGGCGAAAAGTTATGAAGAGGCCCTGTCGGGACTTATGGATCTGGCCCGTGCACTGTATCCCGATCTGCCCTTTGATAAGATAAGCCCGAGATTGTTTGAGCGTGAGCAGGAGTTTCCCACAACGCTGGCCCACGGGGTGGCGGCGCCGCACATCCATTGCCAGGATATCGACCGGGCCTTTTGTTTTGTGGGTATCGTGCCCGACGGGCTGACTTTGCGTACCTATGAGGGCGATTCGGTACGTCTGCTTTTTCTTTTGCTGAGCCCGGAAAGCGATCCTGAGTTACATCTGCGCCTGCTGGCGGAAATTGCCAAAGTGGCCTCCTCCGCGGAAAAGGTGGAACATATGCTGGGAGCCGCGGATAGCCGGGCATTTGTGGAGCGGATAAAAACAAACCGCGCCTGAGAAATCTTTATACCGGATTTTCTATGTTGATAAACTCGGTTTTCAGATTGAACTCCCGACCGATATATTCGCCCAGGGCGCGCACACCGAACACCTCGGTGGCGTGGTGCCCGGCGGCGATAAAGTGGATGCCCTCTTCCCGCGCGTAATGGTAAACATGTTCGCTGACCTCGCCGGTGATAAAGGCGTCGAAGCCTTGCAACACCGCCTGTTTGATCTCCTTTTGCGCCGCCCCGCTGATAACGCCCACCCGGTTAACCGAAGATGGCCCAAAGGGGAAAATCATGGCGTTGGGGTTTATGCGTCGGCGCACCTTTTCGAACAGTCTGTCGGCCGTATCCTTAAAAAGACCGCTGAAGCCGATGGAGACGCCGTTATAGTCGCCAAAGGCTTCCCGCTCGCTCAGTTCCAGCTCTCCGGCGATAAGGGCATTGTTGCCAAGTGTGCCGTGGGCGTCCAGCGGCAGGTGGTAGGCCAGCAAATTCAGGTCGTTTTCCAACAGCAACTTGACCCGTTTTTTGTAGGCTCCGTTATAAAGGGGCCGTTCAAAATTCCAGATGATGCCGTGATGCACCAGGATGGTATCCGCGCCGTGCTTCAGAGCCTGTTCAAACAGATCCACGCAGGCGCTTACTCCGCAAACGATATGGCGCACATCGGATTGCCCCTCCACCTGCAGACCGTTGGGGCATAAGTCCTTATAGGCCCCGGCATCGAGAAGCCCATTCAGCACGGCGGTCAATTCCCTGATATCCATGATTATTTTCCCTTTTGGGCGCGGAATTCCTTTAAGGCCTGTTCAATGGAATCCAGCAGTTTCCCGTCATATAACTGTCCAACCAGATTACGCCGGGCCTTCGCTCCAATAGCCTCAAACTGGGCCAACTGCGCGGGATCGGTGATCTCGGTTTTTTTCAGGCCGCTTTTAAACATCTCTTCCCGGGCGGCTTCGTTGTCCCGGCGGCTGAGTTGCGTCAGCTCCGTAAAATACTTTTTGCCCTCGCTTTTCAGCAGTTGCTGCTGTTCCGGGGTCAGCTTATTGAACATCCTTTTGGAAATCAGCACGGCCCCGTTGGAGTTGGCCAGGGGCAGGTCCATCACATATTTCACCTTGGTAAACCATTGCAGGGCCACGCAGGCCAGGGGCGAGGTATACACGCCGTCGATCAGGCCGGTTTGCAGGGAGGTACGCACATCGGTGATGGAAAGGGGAATCGGTGACACGCCAAAGGCTTCAAAAGTGGCCTTGGAAAGAGGATCGCCTTCCCACATCCACATCTTTACCCCTTTCATGTCCTCTTCATTGCGCAAGGCGCGGTTGGTGTACACATACACCCAGCCCACCTCGGCCCAGCCCAGCAGGATATAGCCTTTTTTCTCAAAGCCGGCGGCAAAACGGTCAAAGAACTTTTCACCGATATAGTCCACCTCTTCCTTGGTGCGGAAGAGGAAGGGGGTATCCAACACCCGCACTTCAGGCAGAATTTCTCCCAGCCCCACGCCGGTAAAGCCGCCGCTGTGCAGTTGGTTAATACGGATTTTACGCAGAACATCTTTCTCGTCGCCCTGAGTACCGCCGGCATAAATTTTAAAGTTGATGCTGCCGCCGCTTTTTTCCTTCAGACTTTTACTGAACTCTTTCATCACATTCATCCAGGTGGAACCTTCCGGGGCCAGGGTGGCAAACTTGATCTTTACCG
>JALXBH010000042.1 GCA_026991535.1 Calditrichia bacterium
ATAAAATATTTTCTACATGTTTTAAAACTTCACTATAATTATCCATTTCACTGGTCATTAAATTGACAATTTCATTTTCAATTTTAGGAGATTTAGTTAACGTATTTTCTGCATATTGAAAAACATCTTTCAACGTAATCCAATTATTTTTCATACCAACATAAATTCTGAGCCAGTTAAGATTTATGTTATTTTTTGAAAGCACATTCATTTGATACCCTTTTATATTATTGATTTGGAATATTGATAAGAATGCCATTTTCTATAAATCTTCTATGAACAACAGTACTACCTTGAACTATCCATTCAAATATACCACTCTTGCCTCTATAGGAACCCTGCACTTGAATAAGAGTTCTTGTAATTCCATCACTTCCCATAATTTGAGTCATCTTTCCATAACTACCAGCATAATTATCAACAATTTTACTAAATGCATGATAAGGGTCTTTTTTTTAAAGCACTACCAATCCACTTACCATCTGTAACTGGATTTTTAATTGGAATTCCATCAGTAGTAGTTGGCGCCTTATATAAAGTATTCTGCTGCGATAAACCCGGATTCCCTAATCTTTGCCGGTCAAGTAACCTATGCGCTTCTTCCACATTGGCCCGGACTTGGGGCTTGGGCAGCGAAGCTTCATCTATGTCGCTTATGGCCGGTGTAGTAAGCGTTGTTGAGGGCGTGGCATAAGTTCCCCGTCCAAAAAGTTCGACCGTATACAAGGGCTGTTATACCGTTAACGGCGCCACCCGTTACACCGCCCGATAAAATACCAAGGGCATATTGTTTTGCGGTCATGACCGGGTCGCCAAAAAAGACGTTATTGCCCATGCTTTGTATCGGCATGGCATACGCGCTTCCGACCATCCCGCCGGCAGCGCCTGCCAGAAACCCTCCCGCGCCGGCCGCAGCTCCTCCGGCGGCAGCAAAGGCCGCACCTCCGGTCGCCGCACCTACAAATCCTGCAACCGCCCCAATACCAAAAGCTGCCGCAAACTGAGAAAAATTGTGTATCTGCTTTGCATGCAGTACAACATTTATTGTTCCACCTATTAGGGCAACCGCGATTAAAAAGATCCGACCGTCTTTATCATACCCGTTAACCGCCGTGTTGCCGTTAAACACATAGCCGATGGCAAACTGGTGGGCGGGGTCTATTACAACCCATCGTCCTAATTCAGGGTAATAGTCCCGCCAGTCAAAGACGGATTTACAACTGTGGCAAAGCAGGCCAACTGATGAAAAGCGGCTATGCTTGCCTCCCTTCGGGCAAAGTAAAAACCTGCATTAAATCCAAATAGCTGTCCGCCCTAATAATGGAGCGGCTTCGTTTAAATCATTCTATCTACCATCAAAGCAGATTTATTGCCAAAAGGAAAACTTTTCTCTTTTTTGATGGTGAATAAAATGCCTTACATTATGTAAATCGAAGTGGACTTGCACGGCACTTATTTTAGCCATCTCCATTTATTCTTTCTTAGGAGACCGAAAATGAAGAATAGATTTAAATATTAGATAAACTATTAATAATACTATTATTTCATGCAATAGTGTTCCCAAGCGTAAAATGGCATCATAAAGTGCAGACATCATATCTGCCGCAAGGAAGGTATCTACTTGCATTTTCTCAAAAAGCAGAACAATATGAAGCCTTAATACTAATATTACAAAAATTCCACTTGAAACTTTTATGAATGAAAAAAAATAATTATCATTAATTAATCTACTTTTTTTCTTAAACCTTCTATTCCTAAAAAGAAAAAACAAACTAAACTGAAATACTAATGTTGACAGGAAGTAAACTAGTTCAGGGCCCCAATAAGGATTCATCCTAATAAAATCTTCAACATTAAATATATTATAATAATCCATTTTACCACCTTATTCGTCTAAACCAACTCATTGTCAATTGAGATGCGCTATGAGGATTCATTGGGTCAGTAAATGGTGTGTGTGGCCCAATATGACTCACTGCACTTGGTTCATAAAACTTTAAGTACGTCTGTTTTGTAACATTATTATAAACCCACCCACTCATTCCAAAATGATGGCCTGCTTCATGATATAAAGTAGCAGCAGTTTTTGCTACATAATTATTAGTGGAAATTCCACTATGCTTCCAATCACTCGCAAAAAGTGATTCATCAAAAATCCTATTGCCGTTAATAAAAATTGAAGGTTTTCCATTTATACCCAAATATCTTTCCCATGTTGATTCATACGTATTGCCTTGGTATCCGTATCCATCTATTGTATTATCAACAATAATTGGCATACCACTATCTACAATTTTATCATGCATTTCAACTCCGAGTTCTCCACCTTTCTCTTTCATAGCTTTTAAGCCTTTTTTGATAAAATCCTTGTCCTTTATTTTATCATTATTAGATTCCGCGCCTATATCGCTTGCTCTTTCATATCTATTAGGTAATGCTTCTGCACTTGCCAATCCAGAAAGTCCACCACCAATAGTGCCGCCAAGAGCACCTGCTCCAAAACCATCACTGAAGCTACCTCCCATGATGGATGAAGTTATTCCCCCGGAAATCCCACCTGTCAAAGCGCCCATTCCAGCTCCCGGCAAAAGCCCTGAGAAGTCCCCAAAACTAGCTGCTATTCCACTAACAGTGGTACCGACTGCAAAAGAGACAGCACTTCCGGCCAGAGCCTGAATCCCCCCAGCTAAACCACCTTTATTAAAAGCAGTTACAACATTGTATGTAGCGCTGGCAATGGTATATATTTTATAAAGCATGTACAATTCTGCAAAAAATCGACCATCCTCATCATACCCGTTAACCGCCGTGTTGCCGTTAAACACATAGCCGCTGGCGAACTGCCGGGCCGGGTCCACCACCACCCAGCGTCCAAGCTCCGGGTAATAATCCCGCCCCGATAAATCGGGATCTCCGCTATGCTTCGACCAGCCGAAGTGGTATTTGTATTGCCCCTGCTCCTGGTCCAGCTCCTTGCCGGAGTATTTCAGTTTGTTGTATGGGTTGCCGCTTACATAGGAGTAGCCGTCCATTTGCCCCGAGGCGTCGGGGTTTCCGCCCGCCTCCGGCCGGGCTCCAACAAACCAAAGGGGTAATAGTCGTCCTTGGAAACAATGGAGCCGTTTTCGTCCACGGTTACGCGGATGTTGCAAGGCCTGCCCTGAGTGAACCGAAGGGTGGTCTTTCAGGTAATAGGCTTCATTGATCTGAGTATAAGTGACGGCCCGTTTGGGCCAGCGGTTAGCGTCGCTGTGTTGGGTGCTGGCCTAACGCACGCTGCGGTGCTTCTGCTCCGTTTGCAACCGCATCTCAAAGCCCTTGGTACCCTCTTCGCTATTGAGTATATCCTTTACCAGGCCGGTCACATCGGCGGACATGGGCGAATAGCCATCGGACAGAGCGGGTATGGACACCCGGTTGTTTGTGGTAATGCCGGGCACGTTATTCCAGGTAATGCTGTACCCGTTCCATGCGCCAGTCACCCGCCTTAGATAGGTGGACGACTGCGCATAGCGCGAGGCATTGCCACCGTTTTCCAGCGCCGCCATCTACTGAAATTGTATTTCAATGTACTAAAGCAAAATATGATTAGTGGTCTTATCACAGCAATCGATTGATTTCAGTTACCGAAGGTTCTTTGCCCTGTTTCGGTTTGTTTAGAAAATCACCAAATTCGTAAATAAGTAATTCACGGTTTTTATTATTTAATCTGCTTTCCATCCATTCCAATGTATCTTCCCGGGCAACAGCAATTTGTAGCCATTGATTTACGAAAGCATTAAAGGACATTTTATTTTTGCGAGCCAGGCGTGATGCTTTTTCTTTTAAATCTTCCGGAACTCTTATTGACAATGTACTCATATATTTATTCCTTTATATATTGTTTATAAAAATTGCCGGGTGTCATCACTGACAAATCAGAAAATTTTAATTCACCAGACTCAAAATCTTTTAAATTCTTTGTTATCAGAATAGCCGATGTGGTGACTGCTACTTCCAATATAAAATTGCCTGCTTCATCTTTCAGATTTGGACGCCATAGATAATAGGGTTCGGATTCTATAGCCAATGCAACCAGAGCGTCCAGGATAATTTTAACTTCTCCGGGTGTTGCCCCGATAAGCCTCAATATTTCGTCTCTATAAAGAACAGATTCATACTCTAAAAATAATTTCTGATTAAGTGCAATGGGTGTTTCTCTTTTTTGAATACTCCTTAATAGTTTATATGACGGAGAATTTTCATACCGGCACAATCCTGAAATCAGCACATTTGTATCTAAAACAATTAATGGTTTTTTCATTATTATTTATAATACCAATCGTAATCCTGAAAAATCAAATTGATACCGCATATAATACCAGATGTTTTTTCTTAAATCAAGCAAAACAGCAAATATTTTTTTTCTAAGACAAGCGGAGGGGCTTTGGCCGCTCTTACACAGGTCTTTCAATGAACAATAATCAAACTATATAAAAGAGGCATATTATTCAACCGCCGGGATAACAGCCTTTCTGGCAAGACACTTCCAAAATAAAGAACATCCGCGGAAATTTATCCCCTTACCATATGGTCATTCACTGCTAACCGCTCACCCGAAAATTCCGCCTTTTTTCCCGCAGGCGTGTTTGTGGGCTTACAAAAAATTGACCTGGTATGTCTTCAGGGAACTCACGCCAAAGGCTCACCAACCGGCCGGCTCAACCATCTTTTTGTATTTTGTATTCCCTTCATTTGTCATATTTTGTTTTTCTTTCCCCAAAGATTAGCATAACCTTATTTCTCTTTTACAAACCTTAGTAGAAAAAAAGGCTCCAAAAATGAAACAACCTTCTTGTCGCCCTTGTCTTGCAGATACTTTTAATAATCACATAAAGCCACAAAACCTTATACTTCTTTTTAACAGTTTACGCGTGGCATCCCTCCTTTGGTTGGTGATGGAGGAATATACAAAAAAAGTTATAAAAAATAAGGGAACTATAAGGTGGGGTTGTTCTTGGGAGTTTTTTTTGTACGATGCCCTCGGATAAAAGAATGAATAATTATAACCAACACACCGCTGGAGAATATGGCTCCCCCAACGCTGGAGCCCATATACATAAAATACATTGATGCCACAGTTATTATCACCGTAAGCGTCATGGCGAAATTCTGCCCCCGGCGGGACAAAATATAATCATTGTTTAATTGAGCCTTTTCCGTTTCGTGCATATGATTCTGCTCTTTTTCGGCCATGGACATAATGCGGTCAGGCAGGGTGGCATCTATGGTGCCGTAATCCTTAAGAACGTCCGGGGGAGGGATGGGCCCGCTATAGTGCATTTCGGAGATAAAGCTACCGGAAAATTCAACCTTAGGCCCTTTCTCATCAATATCTTTAGCTACGGGGTTCTCTCTTTTTGTTATATTTTTAGATTTTCGCCGGGACACGCGCCTTTTTACCTTTTACATTTTTTGTTTTAGGTAACATTTCAATTTTCTGTAGCACATCATCTTTTACAGGAACATCCTTCCCCGCCAGTATCGCCCCTTCCGACTCCATAGCAACGGTGATATAATGACCAACCCGTCCAAAATAGACACCTATGCGCCTGGACTGTTCAATGCGCCTGTCTTTAATATTGTGTTTGTACATGTTTTTTTTAAGGTTAAATGAACGCCCGCTAAGGTCAAAAATACTGGCTATTCCATCTAAAACGGCCGCATTTTTTCTGGCGAACTTCGCCATTTTTTTGTTTTTTTTCATCGTGTACCTCTCTGTTCTCTCGTACTCTTATATACGACCCGCGCCCGGGAATGTTTAATTCCCCGCGCTTTATGTAAAAGTATAAATATATTTAAATGACAATATACAAATAAAGGGTACAATGTCAAGTCGCGGTAATCACAACTACAACTGTTTTATGCAGCGTGGCACTCATGCCGATTAGCGTGGCATAGCTGATGTCATCCTCATAGGAGGCGTCGATCAGGTATTCCAGCTTATCCACGCAATACAATTTGTAGGCGCGGTATGTGATAGTACTGCCTTCCTTGTACCAGTCTGTTTTGCGGCTCTTTTCCCAAATGACACGTCCGCTCCAATAGATGCTGCCGTCTTTGTAGATATCGATAAAGGTCTCGGCGATTTTGTTGCTGTCGTAGATATTGTTGGTTTCAAAGGCGTTATCAATGTTAAACACGGTGATTTTAGTATTGGCAAAACGGAAGGTGCTGTTTTTACCGATCATCTTAAAGGGGATATCGATCACATCCATATTCCACACATTTTGTTGATGGTGGTGGTGGAAGGCCGCACGCTGTACCAGTTGCGCACGTGCAGTTCTCCGGCCGGCGTGGGTAGCGTGGGCAGGATAAATATCTTGGTGGCCATGTCAATACTTCAGATCGTTCTGACTGTCGTTGCCCTGTTCCATGGAGATGACCAAGTCCTCACTGTCCAGTTCCTCTCTTGGGCAATGAGAGGGGGTGAGGGTGAGATCTTCCCGGTAGTGCTCTGCCATAACAAAGAGTCTTCCTCGTTCTTTTGTTTCGCCAAAAGAACCAAAAGCATTGGCGGAATTTTGTCTCATTACCATAACGTCATTCACGGCCAAACGCTCACCCGAAAATTCCGCGATTTGAGTTTCAGTGGCGATATCTTTCTAAACAGTAAACGCCTTTGAACTTGGCTCACACAAAGCCACAAAGGCACAAAGTCTCTTCTTCTCCCCTCTCCTGAACGAGGAGAGGGGCCGGGGGTGAGGTGGTATGCTCTCCCCTCTCTTCGATGAGGAGAGGGGGCTGCGCTGTTCCGCGGTAGTTTGGAAGAACCTGCATTAAAAAATAAGATTAAGATATTTTACTTACAGCAGCCTTAATTACCCCTTCTTTAATTTTCTTTTTCTCACACAAGACAATCGAACCGGGGGGGAACTCCCATTGTTCGCTTTCTTTGTCATACTCATTATCTTTCAAGATTTTATATTTTGAATCACTTAATTGCAACGCCTTGACCGGCCTCCAAACCTCTAAGCCTTCATTAAGCAATGCCACATATATTTTTTTAATATTTAAAGCCTTCTCCTCCAACATGGAAAATTTCTCCTGCTTTATTATCAACAACAGACTTATCGGTTGTGGGATGAACATATCGAGTTGCTGGGTGTTTTTTTGTCCAGCCCCTCTTAGACATATCTTTAATTATTTTAAAGGAGTAACTTTTAACTTTATGCTCGCCGAAAAGCAGCCAATGATTAACATAACCTTATTTCTCTTTTACAAACCTTAGTAGAAAAAAGGCTCCAAAAATGAAACAACCTTGTTGCCGCTCCTTGTCTTGATTGTCCTTTTATTACTCACACAAAGCCACAAAGCCTTGTACACCCCTCTCCCGGGCAAGGAGAGGGGGGGTGAGGTTCCTTAAAAACACAGCCTCACGGGCCTGTCGCAGCTTCCTGTTGCGCCCGGCCGCCAATGCTTTCGGGTCTTCAGAATACCCTGTTAAAACGTAAAATATATCAGACTTAACATATAAAAGAAATACAAATTATGGCCCAATGTCCGGTCAGAACCTTATTCCTTAGCGGATAACGGCAAATTTACCCCGCTTGTGGCTCTCCGGCGCCTGAATGATATAAAAATAGATTCCCGTGGAAAGAAGCCGGCCGTTTTCATCGCGTACATCCCAGGAGATATCCCGTTCGCCGCGGCGGGTAATTTTTTTAAGCAGACGGCCGTTCAAATTGTAGATGAATATGCGGGCCTGTTCGGGCACATTATAAAACCAGGCCCTGTCCCTGCCCTCGTTTAACAAAATGGGGTTGGGCCCGATGGATGAAGCGATCAGCGTATCGCTTTGCAGGCTGTAAAAGATGTTTTGCAGCGTATCGGCCGGATTGGTCACCAGCACCGTTACAGTATCGCCCGGCAAGGGGGCGATGATCTGCGCCGAGGAGATAGCGACAGCCGTTTTTTGGGGATCGCTCAGCGACAGATGGTTGAACAGGCCGGCAGGCGTATTCAGCGCGCCCTCCGCCCGTACCTGCCCGCGCTGACGCACCGAGGGCAGATCGTCGATGCTGAAATAAGCCAGCGACTTGCGCCCCACCGTGCCGCGGAAGGAAAGTGTATCGGCGGCGACGAAGTGCTGTTCCGCTTTAATGGTCAGCATGGGATAGTCCGCCGCCTCCGGGTAAAACTGCCCCGGCAGCGCCCGCGAACCGGTAAAGTAGAGCCATTGACCGTACCGGGCCTGCATTTCGGCAAAAGAGGTATTATGGCGCCCAAAAACCGTGCCGATGGCCTCAAAGGCCGGCTCCTGCATAATCTGTTCCCAGATTTCGGGCACAAGTCCCGGCGAAAGGGTCAGGCCGCTCATCAGCCAGAAGATACCGTTACCGTAAAGATAGGGATAATTGGCGGCGGTAAAGGGCACCCGCTGAATCCCCTCAAACAGGCCCGGCAGATACTGGTAATAGTCATTAACCTCGCCGTAAACATACTCCTCCAGCCAGACGGCGGAAGACTCGATAAAAAAGAGATCGGTAAATAAAAAGCCCTGGGTCCAAAGCCGGTAGCCCAGTTGACAGGCGTGGTTGAACTCATGGGCGATGGTCGCTTTCATGGCCCGCAGGCCAAAGGTATAAAGCGAACCGCCCTGAAAAGTATGGTGCAGTTCAATATAGCTGGTATAGTTTTCTCCGGGAAGGGAGGCAATCTCATCCTGAAAAACCGTCTGCCCGTACAATCCCGGGTCGCTAAAGTTTGTAAAGTAGATATGATACTGCGCGGCGGGCGTGCCGTCTATATCCGGGGGCGGCCGGAAGCCCAGCTGCTCCACCTCCACCTGCCAGACATGATCCAGATAAACAGCGGCCGAATCGATAAAGTCCGGAATACCGTTATTAGCCACATCCTCCGGGGGCACGGCATGGATGCCGTCGCTGTCATAATGCAGCACAAAACGACCGGAGGAAGAAAAACTTTGATTTTGCCGTTGGGGCGCGGCCACCTTTTGCAGGGCGGAGGCGAAAAGAGCGCTCTTTTCGGGAAAACGTCGCAGATAGTTTCTAATGGCCAGTTGGCGCACAAAACCGCCGCGCATTTCCGGGCTTAAAGTTTCCGCGCCGGTAAAATCTTTTATGATCCCGATGGTCAGGGAATCCACATCCTCGGCTTGTAAAGCGGGAGCCCGGAACAGTAGCAAAAATATCAGCAGGGATAAGGAGCGCATTATTTTTTCCTGAAAGACAAAACGATCGGCGCTCCCTCAAAACCATACTTATCCCGGATTTGATTTTCCAGGAAGCGGCGGTAGTTTTCGGTTATCAGCTTGGGGTGGTTGCAAAACAGGGCAAACAGGGGGTAGCGCGCCGGAATCTGGGTGACATAGTTTATCTTGATTTCCTTACCCTTGACCGCCGGGGGCATGGTCTTTTGGAACAGCCCGGCGATAAATTCATTCAGCTCCGGCGTGGGTATGCGGCGATGGATTTGCTCATAGACCTCTACCGCCTTATCCAGGGCCTTGTACAGGCGCTGCTTTTCCTTAACCGACACAAACATCAGGGGAATAAACTGCATAATGCCCAGCTTCATGCGGATTTCTTCGGTAAAGGTGTAAATGGTCTTATCATCCTTTTCGATCAGATCCCATTTATTGAGCAGCAACATCAGCCCCTTGCGCTGCTTGACCACCTCGCCCAGCATGGCAATATCCTGCCGGGAGATGCCCTCGTTGACGTCCACCAGATACATGACCACATCGGCCCGTTGAATGCTGCGATGGGTACGCAGACTGCTGTAGAAAAGAATGTTCTCCTTGATTTTGGCCTTGCGCTTCAAACCGGCGGTATCGATCAGCAGAAAATCCCGCCCATTGTACTTCAGGGTGGAGTCGATGGAATCGCGGGTGGTACCGGGGATATCGGTCACGATGGAGCGGGGCTGGTTGGTCAACACATTGACCAGCGAGGATTTTCCCACGTTTTCCTTGCCGATGATGGCCAGCTTAATTCCGTCAAACTCCTTTTCCGTATAGCCGTGCCTGCGCACGCGCTCCACCACAATGTCCAGAAAATCGCCGCTGCCCCGCCCTTTCATGGCCGATATGGGCACCGGGTCTCCCAGACCCAGATTGTAGAATTCGGCGGCGTCCGCTTCCTGTTCAAAGATATCTACCTTATTCACCGTCAGGATTACATGCCGGTCGCTGCGGTGCAGCATGCGCGCTATCTGCTGATCGGTTTCGGTGATGCCGGTTTGGGCGTCCACCAAAAAGATCAGAACATCGGCGTCCTGCATGGCGATTTCCACCTGCTCCTTGATGGCCATGTCCATCATATCTTCCGATTCCGGCATATAGCCACCGGTATCGATCAGCACAAACTGTACGCCGTTCCACTCCACGCTGCCGTAGTTGCGATCCCGGGTAACGCCCGGCTGGTCATCCACAATGGCCTGCCGCCGCCCCGTCAGGCGGTTAAAAAGCGTCGATTTACCCACATTGGGTCGCCCGATTATGGCGACAATTGATTCAGCCATCTTTTTCCATTTTCCTTTATTCAAAAGTTAAGAAGCTACCGAGAGCGTTGCCAGCTCCTCCGGCAGATAGGCCAGGTTACCGTCATACACATGGCAGGGCACGCCCAGTTTTTGTTGCAGATCCTCCAGGGTCCAGTCGTCCAGAAAATAGCCGTCATCATTTAACACCCGTGGCGGCAGCAACACCACATCGCCCAGCTTTTTCCGCGACAGGGTTTCATATATATCCCGGGCCACCAGCAGGCCGGAAACCTGAATGGAGGGCCCATACCATTTATTCACCACCGGCACCAGATCAATCTCCAGGTTGCCCACGCGACGCAGGGGATTGACGATCTCTTCGTTCAGCTTGCCGTGGGCCAGAATTCCGGTAACCATGGTCACGCGCGTGCGCTGTTCCAGGGTCTGGTTCGGATTAAAATATTTATTAAAGTTATCGATCATATCGCGAAATTCGCCCACGCCGTTTTCAATCTGATAAAAGGCGTCGTAATACTCCGCCCCGGGCAGGGGCACGCGGGCCTTGATAAAAAATTCATCCGACAGATAGACAAAGTTTACCCCCAGCTCCTTTTTAAAAGCTTCGCGGCGGATATTTACAAAGTCGATCTGCTCCTTAAGCTCTTCCGGTGTGTGCATGCGCAGGGGCACCAGGCGGGCGCGGTGTTTGGTCAGCCCGATAGGCACAACCGCCACCGAAGTCACCCCCGGATAGAACGCGCTCAAATCCTTAACGGTCTGGTCGAACACGGCTCCGTCATTGACGCCGGGAACCAGCACAATCTGGGTATGCAACTGAATGCCGTTGTCGGTCAGATACTTCATCTTTTCCAGCAGATGGTCATCTTTTTTTATGCCCAGCAGGAACTTACGGGTCTGCTCCTCGGTGGAGTGCACGGAGATGTACAGAGGCGACAGGCGCTGTTCCACAATGCGTTCCAGATCCTGCTGGCTGATGGTGGTCATGGTGACATAATGGCCGTACATAAAGGAATAGCGGTAGTCCTCATCCTTAAAGTAGAGCGGCTTGCGCATACCCTTGGGATTTTGATAGACAAAGCAGAAAACACAGTTGTTCCCGCAGGCCATCAGTTGCATCTCTTCCAGCTCCAGGCCTATATCCTCATCCATATCCTTTTCGATATCATAAAGAACCTGTTCGCCATCCCGGGAGACAAGCATTTCCAGATGTTCATCGGTTTGGTAAAAGCGGTAATCCAGGCGATCCTTAACCGGCTTGCCGTTGATGCTCTCAAGCATGTCGCCCGCTTTAATCTCCAGTTCCGCGGCAATACTGCCCTCTTTAACCTCAGTAATTTTTATCATGGAGAAATTCAATCATTTTTAAAAAGTCGGGAAAGTTAGCGCTATTGCCGGCTAAAAGCAAACAGAGCCGCCGATTATTTCAGTTGGATTAAAACCATCAGGCGGTCTTTTGAGGAGTCCGGCACCAGATCAAACAAGGCCTGCGTCTTCTCTTCCATGTCGCCGCCGTCGTTGACCAGACACTCACTGCGGAAGTCATTTATCTCCACATCCAGCGTATCCTTGCCGCTTAAAAAGTGTATCAACATCCCGCGGGCGGGCAGGTTAAAACGACGGGCCCGGACAATGGCCGTATAGCGGGATTCCACCACCAGGGGAAAACCCTCGCCGATATAACGTTCACAATTGCCGTCAAAAACAAAGGGAAAGGGTTGATGGATGGAAAGGTTCAGATATTCATTTTTAATATGATTGATATAATTCAGGCTTATGGTAAAGGGCGCCTGATAATGATCGGGAGAAAAGGCGTCCAGAATTTTTTCCAGCATATTCATCAATATCTGTTCATTATAAAAAGGCTGTTTGCCGCCACTCATCAAGCCCTCGGCAAATTTGTGCATCATCAGTTGCACCATGGCCGTGGGGTAGTCCTTGCGAAAACCGCCGGTGAGAATATAGAGCAGATGGCGGTCTTCCATCAACAGGGGCAAAAACAGGGTTGTGGCCGGAGCGGCCTGGGTTTTGGTAAAGGCGCTCACCTGAAAATAGTCATTGGACTCAACATTCTTTACAGGCAGCAAGTCATCTATAAAGAGCTGAAGCTTTTCATCGCCGCCGTCACCCTTTTTCCGTTTACGCAGGTCTTCCAGTTCCCCGGCCAGAATATCGTTGAGTCGGCTCAGCTCGTGCACGGTTCTGCGGGCGTCCAGATGTGTTTGTATACGGGCGATGATTTCCACCGGATCAAAAGGCTTGGTCAGATAATCCACCGCCCCCAGGGCCAGGCCGCGCGCCTTGTCCACCGTTTCATTTTTTGCCGAAAGAAAAATGACGGGTATATGACGGCTCTTTTCATCCTCCTTCAATATCTTGCAAACCTCATATCCGTCCATGCCCGGCATAAGCACATCCAGTAATATAAGATCGGGTTGTTCATCCCGGGCCTGTTTTAAAGCTTCCGGGCCGGAAGCCGCGGTTATCACATCATAGCTGTTGTTACTCAAAGTTCGTGAAAGCAGTTTTACGTTGATCGGATTGTCGTCAACGGCCAGAATGGTATATTGATTGCCCATAAAATTCTGTTTTCCCGGTTTCCTCTCGTCTTTATCATCCGGATAGTTTAATTAACAGGATACATGAAAAACTTTATACAAAACGGTTGTCCGCCTTATTCACACAAAGAAATTTTCCCGGTGATCCTTACAATGGGCTATCGGCATCTATATACAATTATTTAACGATTAGGAACACTCTGACAAAAATGTCAAGCTACGATATATTTACGAAAAAAGTCGTAGCGCGGGATATTAAAATGAAAACTTTGACGGGGTATGGACGTCAGCGAGGCTTTAATCCGTTTTATGTTCAGATAACAGCGTCATGATCTCTCCGGCAATTTCCCGGCGATGATCCCGGATGTCGCGGTCGTCGTCATATTTGAGGAAAATCTCATGGATGCGCAGGGCCAGGATCGCCCGCCGGCTTGCACGGGCGGGAAGGTAAGCCTCGGGAAAACAGGCGCTTTGTTCATTAAGGAATGCCGCCGCCTTTTGCAGGGCTTCCCACTGTTTCCGCTCTTCATCCGTGGTCAGCTCAAAACGCCAGCGACGTGCCTGGGCCTTAATTTTAGGGTTCTCTATTTCCCAAACGGCAGTGGCCGGAAAAAGCCGGCAATCATAGATACGGCAGGTTAGCGGACGAAAGGGGTAAATGGAACAGGCGTTGTCGATAAACATGGGACAATGGCCCTTGTCATTGTAGCCCATCACATGGTGCCCCCGTGGCAAACCCGGCGCCGGGAAAAGCAACGCCCTGGGAATGTGGGCCCGTGTTTCCGTTTCATCCGGACGGATATGGATAAAATAGGAAGAGGTGCAGCAGGCGCGGCACTCCCCGCAGGGCACATCCACGGAGCCACCGGAACCGGCGGCCTTTATGATTTCCTTAAGCCACCGGCCAAAGCGGCCCGCCGGAATTTTACTGTTGTCCGTTTTACACATTTTTATTTATTCCGGGGTACGGACGGCCGCCCCCTTTAAAGACGAAAATTATTTTGTGGTCATGGTAAACACCCCGTCCCAGTCGGGCGCGGGCGGCTTTTGCACATAGAGGCGGCAACGCTGCACATAGCGCTTGGAAGGACCGTCATTGGGATTGATGGCCAGGGCCTGCTCA
This sequence comes from Calditrichia bacterium, assembly GCA_026991535.1. Classification (GTDB taxonomy): domain Bacteria; phylum Calditrichota; class Calditrichia; order Calditrichales; family J004; genus J004. The sequence continues at coordinate 14,185 of JALXBH010000042.1, forward strand.
AAATAGTTGAGCGCCTGGGCCCAGCTTTGTCCCAGATAGGCCTCAAAGCCGCCGCGGAATAACTCCAATACCCGCTGGGTATCCTCGCTTATGCCTTTTTCCCGTGTGCCCACCAGTTCATACACCTTCACCGGCTCGTTTTTGCCCTTCACCCGCAACAGATCCAATTGACGGACAATGATCAGGTCACCGGCTTGTTTACGTGTTTCATCGCCAATCATGATCAGAGTGCCGTATTGCTTATTGGCCGGTTCCAGCCGGGCGCCCAGGTTCACCGCGTCGCCCATCACCGTATAGTCAAAGCGGGTTTCGGAGCCCATGTTGCCCACAACCATCGGCCCCGTATTTATGCCCATGCGCGCGTGCAGTTCATCCTTGCCCTGTTTGCGCCACAGGTCGCGCATGCGTCTCAGGGTCTCCTGCATCTCCAGGGCGGCGGCACAGGCGTTATAAGCGTCGTTCCCGTGGGAAACCGGCGCGCCGAAAACAGCCATGATGGCGTCGCCTTCATACTTATCCAGCATGCCGTTGTATTTAAAAACGATATTGGTCATCTGCGTCAGATAATCATTAAGCAGGCTGACCAAAGCTTCCGGAGTCAGCCGCTCGGAAATGGAGGTGAATCCGGCAACGTCACTAAAAAATACGGTGCAGTTTTTCTTTTCACCGCCCAGCTTGATTTTTTCCGGATTGGCCAACAGTTCATCCACCACCGATTTGGTGACAAAGTGGGAGAAGGTGGAACGAATAAAGCGTTTTTTGCGCTCTTCCGTGGCAAAACGGTACACATAGGTCAGGCTGAAGGTGAAAATTATGGTCAGCAGAGGGTTAACAATATCCAGCCAGATATTTTGATCGAAAAAGAGTATGGCCGCGGTAACAACATAACCGGCGCCGGTTAGCAGCACCGCCATAATGCTCCAAAAAGGCGACATATAGCTGATAAGTATGCCCAAAAAAGCGCCGATCAGCAGCGTGATAATAAAACCGGTGGCAGCTTGCGTGCGCCTTACAAAATCCCCGTTAATCAGTGTGTTTAGGATGTTGGCATGGATTTCCACCCCGGGAAAGGCCTGCAGAATCGGCGTGCTGCGCAAGTCGAACAATCCGGCCAGACTGGTACCCACCAGAAAAACCTTATCGCGGAAGTACTCGGCGTCTATGTTTTTACTGAGAATATCGTAAAAACTGATATAGCGGAATGTTTTATAGGTGCCATAGTAGTTGATGAGCATATTTCCGCGCTCATCGATGGGAATGGCCGCCAGTTCCCGGCCGCCGCCATACAGGCTAAGTCGTTCGGGGTCATCCACGGCGATAGAGTCCGCGCCCAGCATATCCATGTATATGCGCAGGGCCAGCGAGGGGTAAAGGTGATCGTTAAAATCGGTAAAAAGGTGAATGGAACGTACCACCCCGTCAATATCGGCGTTAAAATTCACATGGCCGACGCCCCGGCTGGCGTTGAGCAGTTCAAAAAATTCATTTTCCAGGCGCTGTTCCTTACGGAAACGGGGCCGGTGGGGGGAGTGCACTTCATAATAGAATTTTTTTGCCTCAAAGGCGGCGGGTTCCTTTTTCATGGCGTAGCGGAAATTCAGGCTGTCCGCCCCGCCAAAATAGAGCGCGTTGTAAACATGCCCCTGCCGGCGCACGCTGTTGATAAACAGTTTATCTTCCTCCGGCCGCCAGATATCCCTGTCAAAAATTATATCGAGGCCGATGGCTGCCGCCCCGCCCGTATCCAGATAATCGATAATCTGCGGATAGTAACGCCGGGGCCACTGGTAAAATTTACCCAGTTCGGAAACACTACGGCCGTCAATATCGATAACGACGATATTCTCAATGCTTTGATCGGGCACATCAGCCACTTTTTGCCTTACACGCCAGTCATAGGTGCGGGCCTCATATTCATACATCAGGCCCGGAGCGATGTAATTATCCAAAAGCCAGACAAAAACAGCGGCCAGCGCGCCCCAAAAAGCGCCATAGAAAATTTTTGTTATGTTCTTCTTCATACCATACCCCGAAAAATATTTTAAAGCGAATTAACTTAATTTGCGCAAAGCGCGGTCGCAGGCATCTATGGCCTCGTGGATATCCTCGCGATTATTGTAAAAATGCGGCGCGAAACGGATAGCCCCGTCACGCAGGGAGGGAAGGATATTCTGCTCCCGCAGATATTGAAAAACCTCTTCCGCCTTTTCGTGGCGGAAGGTGTATATCCCGGACCAGTGTTTGGGATCGGGCGCACCCAAAAAGGAAAAGCCCATATCCGTCAACCCATCCACCAATTGCTGCCCCAGGATAAGCAGATGCTGCTCAATGGTGGGCACGCCCACCCTCAGCAACACATCCAGCGAGGCGCCCAGTCCGGCGATACCCAAAAAGTTTTGGGTGCCATATTCAAAACGGGAGGCGTCCTCTTCCCAATCCAGCCTGTAGTCAAAAAAGTCCCAGGGGTTCTTTACGCTCAGCCATCCGGCAAACACGGGTTGCAACGCTTCCAGCAAGGCCGGTTTCATATACATAAAAGCCGCGCCCGCCGGCCCCATCAGCCATTTATGGCCGCCGCAGGAAAGAAAGTCGATGTCCATGGCCTGTACATCCAGAGGGATGGCGCCCAACCCCTGTATGGCGTCCACGCTGAACAATACATCATGTTCGCGGCAGAGGGCGCCTATGGCGGTCAGATCGTTGCGAAAACCGTTCAGGAACTCCACAAAACTGATGGAGAGCAGGCGGGTTTTGGGGGTAATGGCCGCGCGGATATCCTCCAGTTCGATACATCCCCGGCGGTTTTTCACAAAAACCACCTTTACCCCCTGCCGCTCCAGGTTTAAAAAGGGATAGACATTGGCCGGAAACTCCATATCCGTCACAATAACCTCATCGCCCTCCTGCCACTCCAGGCCGTTAACCAACCAGTTTAACCCTTCCGTCGTATTGCCCGTAAAGGCGATCTGCCCCACGGGCGCATTGATCAACCGGGCCACGCTGTCGCGCGTCTGTTCACGTAGTTGCAGCATATCCTGATAAAAATCGATCTCGCCAAAACTACGCTCGTTTACAAACCAGTCCATTTTATCCCGCACATCGGTGGAAAGGGGCGATATCGCCGCGTGATTTAAATATATTTTATTGACCAGAAAGGGGAACAGGGCACGGTATTTGGTTAGTGACATCGGAAAATCCCATTTTTGTATTGATTACTCGAAGATAACACCCGGATAGTGAGTTAAGCTTGCCGGATAAAGGCTAAAATCCACGATGAATATATCTATTCGTACATTATAGTCGTTAAATTGAGAATTTTCAGCCAAAAAGGCGTCAATTCCATTGTAAAGCGCCCGTTGTTTTTTTTTACCGATTCGGAACTCGGCGGCGCCCAACGGCGGCGCATGAAAACTCTTAACCTCCGCCACCACCAGCGTATCGTCCTTTACGGCGATGATATCCAGTTCATAGGGCGGGTGGCTGTAATTGCGGTGAATAATCCTGTAACCCGCCTTCTCCAATGCGCGGGCCGCCAGCTTTTCCCCCTCCCGTCCCAATCGTTGCTTTTGACGGGCCATACCTTCTCTCTTTTTTCCGCAATAGTACAAGATAAGGCCGCTCCGCCTTTTTTGCCAGCCGTATATTTCCCCGGATGGCTCCCACATGGGGAATTATTATGCAAACACCGCCCCTTTTTATTAATATGTTTTTTTAAATAGCCCGATTTTTATTAGATTGGTCTGCTTTAAGAGTAACTTTTAGCACTCGGGAGTTTTAATGCGCTTTTTATCCGCCCTTTTATTTTTAACGGCATCACTCCTTGCACAACGCGCCGATACGCTTTACATCCTGCAAACCACCGATGTACACGGCAACATTTATCCCTACAACTATTTTACCGATCGGCCCGACTCTTCACTCGGACTGGCTAAAATTTATTCCCGCGTGGTGGAATACCGTAAGAAACACAAGAATGTATTACTGGTCGATTCCGGCGATCTGATACAGGGGACGCCCCTGGTGGCCTATTTTAACAAGCATGACCGTCATCTGCCCCACCCCATGATCCTGACCATGAATTACATGAAATATGACGCCTTTGCCGTGGGTAACCATGATGTCGAACAATCCCTTTTCGTCTATAACAAGGCCCGAAACGAGGCCAGGTTTGTCTGGCTGTCGGCCAACTCGGTTATGCAGGACGGCAGCACCTATTTTAAGCCCTACACCATTGTGGAGCGTAACGGACTTAGGGTGGGAATTATCGGGCTGACCACTCCGGGCATCCCCATGTGGCTGGATGAAGAGCTGTACCCCGGCATCACCTGGCAGGATATGGTGAAGCGGGCGCGCATTTTCGCAAAGGAGCTGCGCCCTAAGGTGGACCTATTGATCGGCATCTTCCACGCCGGTTTTAACGCGGGCTATTCGCAAAAACAATCCGAAGCGGCCGGCATACCCAACGAGAACGCCTCGGGACTGGTCGCCGAACAAATACCGGAATTCGATGCCGTTTTCGCCGGACACTCCCACCGCGCCGGCCCCATGAAGCCGGGCCGGGACAACGCCCGTTCCTTCCCCCGGAACACGCCCCTGCGCCTAAATGCCGGCTATTGGGCAAAAAACCTGGGAGTGGCCCGCTTTGTGCTTGAAGGCACGGCTAACGGACGCCGGGTCACCCAAAAAAGCGCCTGGCTGGAACCCATGACCGAAACGCCCGCCGATACGGCCATTTTACAGCTGACCCGCTATTATCACGATAAAACCCGGGAATATATCAATACACGGATCGGGGTGCTTAAAAGCGCGCTGGACGCCGGCGAGGCCCGCCTGAAAGACACCGCCTTAATGGATTTGATCAACGCCGCGCAACTGGATTACAGCGGAGCGGATATCTCCTTTGCCGCCAGTTTCAACCCGCGTTTTAAACTGCAACCGGGCCCCATTAGGGTAAAAGATGTTTTTGCCATGTACCAGTACGAAAACTTTCTTTATACCCTAAAAATGACGGGAGCGCAGATAAAGAAATTTCTGGAATATTCCTCCCGCTATTATGACTACAAAGAGGGCCGGGTGATAACCGCCACGGAATGGCCGGGTTTTAATTACGACATGGCCGAAGGACTGAGCTATGAGATTGATGTGCGCAAACCCGTGGGTCAGCGTATTATAAACATGAAGGATAAGCAGGGCCGCCCCTTCGACCTGAACAAAAGCTATACCGTGGCCATGAACAGTTACCGCGCCAGCGGCGGCGGCGGACACATGGTTTACGCCGGAGCGGACAGGGCGCCCGTGCTGAAAAAATCCAACGAGGAGATGCGCGCCATTTTACGGGAATATATCGAAAAGAAAAAGATTATCGACATCAGGCCGGACAATAACTGGAAGGTTATCCCCGCGGTTCCCCGCTAAAAAGAATCCCGGTCTGCTTTTAATTCCGCGCCTATAAAACGCGGTGTATGCGCATCATATTGGTGGCGCCTTCTTCGATGGAGGAACCGGCCACGATAATCAACTTATCGCCGCTCTTTACCAGTCCCGCGTTTTTAAGATGTTTTTCAAAACCGGCAATATCCGTATCCAAATCCACCTTTTGATCGATCAGCGAAGGCGTGACTCCCCAATAGAGCGCCATGCGCCTGTAGGAAGCGGGATGACTGGTCAGGGCCACAATCGGCACATGCGGCCGATTTTTGGACATCACGCGCCCTGTAAAGCCGGACTCGGTAAAAACGACTATGGCATGGGCCCCGATATCATCGGCACTGACATTAGCCACATGGCAGATGGAACGACTGGCCGACAAGGGCCGGCGACCGGACATGGTTTCCCGGTTTAGGCGAAAGTAGCCGCCCTTTTCCGCCTCTTCGATGATATGGCTCATCATGCTTACCGACTCCAGCGGATATTTGCCAAAGGCTGTCTCTCCCGAAAGCATCACCGCGTCGCTGCCATCAAAAATAGCGTTGGCCACATCGGAGGCCTCGGCCCGGGTGGGCACGGGGTTGGCCATCATGGAATCCAGCATCTGCGTGGCGGTGATTACCGGCAAGCCGGCCATCTGGCATTTCTCGATAATCATTTTTTGAACAACCGGCACTTTTTGCGCGGAGATTTCAACGCCCAGATCGCCCCGGGCCACCATAACAGCGTCGGTCTCGGCAATAATGGCGTCTATATTTTCCACCGCCTCCGGTTTTTCAATTTTGGCCACAACGGGCACGGCCCTGTTGCCCATGCGCGCTTTAATATCACGGATGTCCGCCGCCTCGCGTACAAAGGAAAGGGCCACATAATCCACGCCATGCTCCAGGCCGAACTGCAAATCACGTAAGTCCTTTTCCGTAAGGGAGGCCTCGGATATCTCCACGCCGGGCAAATTGATCCCCTTGCGGTCATAGAGTATGCCTCCGATAACCACCTCGCAAAAGACCTCGGTATCCGTTGTTTTCTGCACCTTCATCTGGATCAAACCGTCATTGATCAAAATATTGTCATCCGGTTTAACATCGTTGGGCAGGTTTTTATAAGTGGTGCTGACCTTGTACTGGTCTCCGGGGATATCATCGGTGGTAATGGTAAACAATTCCCCCGGTTTTACCCGTACCGGTCCCTCGGCAAAAGTGCCGATGCGGATTTTAGGACCTTGCAGATCCATCAATATGGCTATGGGTATGTTTAGCCGTTTGGAGATTTTTCGGATACGCTCCATATTTTCCAGATGAGATTCATGGCTGCCATGCGAAAAGTTTAAGCGGGCGATATTCATGCCGTTTTTCATCAGGGCTTCCAGCATCTCGTCGCTGTTACAGGCCGGACCGATGGTACAGATAATTTTTGCGCGTTTGTTCATTTTTGCAGATGTCCTTTTTATTTCTGTTGTATCCGGCCACGGAAGATTTTCCGCATTGGCCGTGTGTCAAATCCCCCAACGGCCCATACAGCCGGTTGTCACTTTTTCCCATACGTTTTTCGGCCGAAACGAAAAAAAAACAAGCCCCGGTCGCCAAAATCAGCGATTCTCCTCCTCTATCTGAAAAACGGGAAAGATATCCACGGGCAAATCCTTAAGCTTCGCTGTCATCTTTTTTAAGATTTCCGACTCTCCGGCATAGCGGGCTATCAGAGCCTTGCTGCCCTCATAGTCACCCGTGGCCTGAATCATCAACAGTTTATTGGCCAGTTCCCGCAGCACCGCCGGCGCGCGCTTAAAATCCACGGCCATGCGGTCGCTCTCCCTGTTATACACATAGGCCCCGTTTTCATACATATAATTAAGGATGATGGCATTCCCCGCCCCATGGGCCTCGTTAACGCCAAAACGCACCGAGCGGAAGACGCCGGCTAAAAAGCTGACCCATATCTCCTTTTCGAATTCGGGCCGGAATACCCCTTTTTCAATCATGTAAAAATTATTGTACATACCCAGCACATCGGCCTTGCACTCCTCGATGGTGGAATAGGTTTCCTTCAACTCGTTTTTCACTTCCGTTTTACGTCCGTTCAACACCAGCTTTCCCGGACCGATGCCGTGGCTCATCTCATGCATCAGCGTGTGGTTAAAAAAACCGTCAAAGGTTACCCAGACCGCCTCGTCCTTTTCGATCACCCTTTCCGCAATGGGCCTGAGCAGTTGTTTAAACTTGGCTTCATGGATGTTTTTCAACATCACCTTTTTGCTGCCCTTAGCCTCGCGCACCCGTTCGTCATTGGGCAGGTTAAAAGCCAGGGTCTGGATATTGGCCCGGGCGTCGCCGGCTGCGTATATCTCCTGCACCACCACTATGGGCGATTCTCCTCCGCGGTTAAAGTTTTTATATTTATCATCTATGGGCAGGTGTCTTTCCATATCGTTCAGGTAGGAGGCAAACACCTTCAGTTTGGCACTTTCCTCCGGGTCGCGCAGGGTTAAAAAACACTCAAAAGAGGCTTTATAGTTAAACAGACCGTCCTCGTAAACTTCATAGGGTCCAATAACCACCTCTATGGCGTGATCTTTCAGATCCATCCAATCCATGTCGCTTTGAAAATAATCATTGCTTAAAAATGCTTCGGCGCGGCTTAAGAGGTATTTTTTTAGCGAGGGATTGTCGGCATATTCCGCCGCTTCGCGCAACAGGCCCGCGGCCTCTGTCAGTTCATCCCTGTAAATTTCGGAATAGGGTATGGCCACAAGCTTGTCACCCCGGCGACGGATGACCGTGAACTCCGAGGTAAAGGCCGCGCGGTCTTGCGGATGGCTTTCCAGCCAGGATTCGAACTCCTCCTTGCTCATATCGGCGGGATAAAAATTGGCCCCGGCGGGCTTGGTTTCCGTGCCGTAAAAAGGTTTATCATGATCCAGACGGTCAAAGGGTCCGTACATAATTTTAAAGTAGGTCAGGCGGGCGCGCCCCAGGGCGGAGCTGTCCTTTTCCAGTTCCCGCAATAAACGCGTATTTTTTACATACACCTGCTTCAAAAAAATCGAGTCCATCAACCGGGCCGCCCGGAAGAGCTTTTCCACCACCTTCTTTTGACGTTCATTCAGCAAACTGTGGTCGTAACGGATTTCCGTAGGCGCGAATTGTTTTACTTTTTCCGCTATGGTCATATCATCCTCCCCCGTCTGTTTGGGTTGCGCACAGTTCCAAAGCAGGGCGGCCAGCACTAAAAAGGTTATCATTTTCATGGGTTACTCCCCGGTTAAAGTTTTTGCTGGTAAAAGTTGCCATTATTTTAACAGCAGTTTCATATAAAACAAAGGGTTGGTTAATTGTTTCTTCGGTACGGCGTTGCGCATCATGCCGGAAATGATCTCCCGCACTTCGCTATTTCGCTCCGCCTTGCCGATCACAAAATTAAGCAGAGGCTGATGACGCCCTACCTTTTGCAAACGGGTACTAACGGCCAGTTCGTTGCCCAGTTTTTTCCACAGATGTTGATCATATTCCCTAAGAGATTCTTCTGAGACATCATCGCGCAGCAGAGCGCGGAAAGCGGTTTCGGCGGCATACTTACCGGAATAGAGGGCATTGCCAATCCCTTCTCCGGTAAAGGGATCAATCAGTCCGGCGGCATCGCCCAGCAGCATAAAACCGTCTCCGTGATTTTTACGGTGCAGGCTGCCCACCGGCAAATTCCAGCCCCGGGGTTCTTCCATGGCCCGGGCCCCGGCAAAGCGCTCCTTAAAGCGCTCATTTTCCAGAGCCGCCCTTAAAACTTTTTTCAGATCGATCTTTTCCTTTTTCAGGGTATCGTGCAACATGCCCACCCCCACATTAGCCCAACCCTCCGCCAGGGGGAAAATCCAAAAATAACCGGGCTGGGTTTCCTTCAGGTAGTGAATTTCTATCTCGTTGGCATTGACCCGTACCCCGGTGTGGTATTGACGCAGGGCTACCACCCAATGCAGCGGGTCATGGTTGTACAGTCCGCTTTTGCGGGCCACCACGGAATTAAAACCATCCGCGCCCAACACCAAGCGGCTCTTAAAGTCGACCGTTTCCCCCGTTTTGGCAACCCCGCTTACCCCGCAAACAAAGTCATCCTCATCCCGTAGCAAAGCGCTTACCTTAAAGTCCGTATATACTTTATCCACGTTGGAGGCGGCTTTGTCAAACAGAAGCCGGTCAAACTCCAGGCGTTTGATCAGCAGACCGCCCGGCATTTTAAGATGGCGGTTTTCACTGAGATCAATGCTTATCTGATGGCCGGAAGGACTTCCGAAACGAATACGGTCTATACGTTGGTGGGGTAATCGCGCCGCTTCATCCAGCAAGTTCAGCTCATTCAGAATGGTCATGGATTTTCCGGAAACGGCGTCGCCGCAAATTTTATCCCGGGGGAAAGCCTCTTTTTCCAACAGGAGAACGGAGAGATCGTATTTTTTTGCGTAAAGAGCGGCAGCGGCGCCGGCCGGCCCGCCCCCGACGATGATCAGGTCATAAATCATGGGTTCGATTCCGTGTGTAATGGCCTGAAATTAAACCCTGGTTATTTTTATATCAATATTATGTGACAGGGGCTATACATTTGATGGCATATTTTTGTAGATTCAGCGTTTATAAAAAACAACGGATAAGCTTAGGAAACAATATAATGCAAGTATATGACAACATACTGGACGCCATCGGCAACACACCCATTGTAAAGCTAAACCGCATGGTTCCCGAAAACGGCCCCAATGTTTATGTTAAGCTGGAATATCTTAACCCCGCGGGCAGTATAAAAGACCGCATCGCCCGCCACATCATCCGGCGTGCCGAGGAAAAGGGCGATTTAAAGCCCGGCGGCACGATTGTGGAAAACACCTCGGGCAATACCGGCGCCGGGCTGGCCATGGTGGCCGCCGTACGCGGTTATGACGCCATCTTTACCATTCCCGACAAAATGAGCAGCGAAAAGATCAACTTCATGAAATCCTTTGGCGCCCGGGTGGTGGTCACGCCCACAAGTGTTCCGGCGGAGTCCCCGCAAAGCTATTACGAAACGGCCAAGCGCATCGCCCGGAATACCGAGGGCTCCTTCTACGTTAACCAGTATCACAATCCGGCCAATCCCGAGGCCCACTATGCTTCCACCGGCCCCGAGATATGGGAACAGATGGACGGAAAAATCGACTATTTTGTGGCGGGTATCGGAACGGGAGGCACCCTGAGCGGTACCGCGCGTTTTTTAAAAGAGAAGAATCCCGATATAAAAATCATTGCCGTGGACCCGGAAGGTTCCGTTTTTTATGACTACTTTAAGCATGGCAAGCCGGGCGAGCCCAGGGTATATAAACTGGAAGGGATCGGCGAGGACATGATGGTAGAGGCCATGGACTTTTCCGTAGTGGACGATATCATTCAGGTAAACGATGAACAGGGTTTTCAAACCACGCGCAAGATGGCCCGCCTGGAAGGTATTTTTGCCGGCGGTTCCTCCGGAGCGGCCGTTTGGGGCGCGTTGCAGGTGGCGTCCAAATTACCGGCGGATAAAAACGTGCTGGTCATTTTACCCGATACCGGCTTCCGCTATCTGTCCAAGGTCTACAACGATCAGTGGATGCTGGACAATGGTATCGCCCTGGAGCAAACACGGGAAACCCTGGGCGATATAATCGCCTCCAAGGGAGAACAGCCGCTGTTAACCGCGGGAAGCAACATGCTGATAAAAGATGTTATCCATCTGATGCGCTCCAACAATGTCTCGCAACTGCCGGTTATCGATGACGGGCAATATATCGGCATGATCAGCGAGTCGCGTATTCTGGAATATCTGTTAAATGACAACACATCTTCGGACAATGCCATTTCGCCGCTGGTGGATACACATACGCCGCTGTTCTCATCGCGCACGCCCGTTTCCGCCGGACTGGAACATATGAAAAAGGGGCACAGCGCCCTGATGGTCAGTGGAGACTCCGGGAAGTTGCATATCATTACAAAAATTGATATGCTGGAATTTCTTGAATAATTTTGGACGGCATCCTTTTATATCGCCATAGTTTTTCTTATTTTAAAATTTCCGCAGGCATAAGGGAATTTTAAATTAAGACTTTTAAAATCGCGTCGAGTTTATCCAAGGCTTCTTAAGTGAAACGGATTCTTATACATGAATAGAAAATATATCATCATTTTTCTTCTCCTGTTCTCTACACTTTATGCACAGGACAAACGAAAAGTAGCCCTGGCGCCCTTTGAGAATAAAGGTCCCGCCCGCATCGACTGGATCAGCGGCGCGATCGAATATCTTCTGAGCAACAAGCTCTCGGTGGCATCGGGCTTTTATGTGATAGACCGGAAAACCATGCAACGGGCATTTTCCGAAATAGGTTTCACCAGGGGCGTCACCTCGGACCGGGTATCCATTCAACTGGGGAGGATCACCGGAGCGGAAGTGGCTATTTCCGGCACGTATACCGATTCGGCGTCGCTGATCAAGCTGAGTGTTTATTACTATAACACCAACAACGGCAACCGAATTTTTGAGGAAACCATTGCCGTAAAAGAAAACAATCTGGCGGAAGCGGCGGACAAGATTATAGAACGCCTGGTTCATATTTCCGGCGTTCCCGTTTCCCAGCGGGAACGGGCCATGATGGCCCGCACCCTGACCCGCAGGCCCAAAGCCTTTGAAAGTTTTATTAAGGCCTATATTGAAAACAACAAACCGAGGCGCAACCCCGATATTGTTATCGGGTTGTTCCGGCAGGCCATCATGGCGGATAAGAACTTTTGGGAAGCGTATTATAACCTGGGTATCGTATACTTCAACAACAAACGCTACAGCGAGGCCCTGCAACAATTCAATAAGATCATTAAAGCCCTGCCCAATTTTGACAAACCCTACTACGGGCGCGGCCTGATTTATGAAAAGCAGAAAAAGTATGACCTGGCCATTGCCGATTTTAACAAAGTGCTGGAATTTAACCCCAATGACTATAAGGCATACTACTATCTGGGTAAAATCAGTATTCTGAACAAGCAATATAAGCAGGCCAAAAAATATCTGGATGAGGCGGCCAAGCTGAATCCCGAATTTGCCCCCATCTATTATGAATACGGCAATCTGGCGGCGGCAACGGGAAAAATGCGCGGCAGCATCAATGATTATCGCCGCGCGGTGGAACTGGACCCGGGCAATATTAAATTCCGGGCCACCCTTGGAGAAGTCTACTATCGTTCGCAGATATATTATAACGCCCTGCTGGAATTCGACGCCATCCTGAAAAAGAAACCCAA
>JALXBH010000043.1 GCA_026991535.1 Calditrichia bacterium
TTTATGGTTTTCAATATGATTCTATAGGGATATATAATGGAAAATCAGAGAAAATTGAGGCATTGCTTGGAAAGGTTGTTGAACATAATGACTCAAGTGTTATTATTGAAACTAAAAATAATGATAAAACTGAATTAATTTCATTTAATCCAAAAAATCATAAAAGAAAAATTATTGTTAATAAATATGGCTTTTTTTCAACATCTAAAAAGGATTATATAATAAATAATAGAAATGATAGTTTGTTTTTTTATAATTACTATTTGGAGTTCTTAAAGAAAGAAAGCATTAAGAATTTTCTTATTGATAAAAAAAGAATTTATAATATTAACTATAATAATCACGGGTATCTAGAAATAGACGGTACTGTTACAAAGATTAAACATTCTGATAGTCAACGCTTGGGCTTTATAAGGAAAATTAATACCAAATATTTGTTTATTAAAGATGATGGCAATTCTTTAAAGTTGATAGATCAGGATTTAAATTATTTAGAAACTTATTATGGAGATAAGAAAAGCGAGTTAAATATATGTGTTAAGCAAAACGGGAAAATTGGATTTTGTCCACAAGTTAGATATTGGATTCTTGAAAATGGAGATAGTGCAAAAGTAGTAGAGCAAATCTTCAATGGTAATAAGTATGTTTGTGATTTATTGGAATATGATCGTAAATACATCATTACAAATGGAAAAACGAAACAATATTCATTGGATTATCCGCAGCGATTATTCAAGGTTGCTAATGCTGTAAGAAAATATAAAAACATACCCATTTTTGCATTGAATGATAGTCAAAATACGTATTTATTTAATGCCTCACTTAATGAGGTTTATAACTTTAAAGGAAAGTTAATCGATTTAATTTTTTCCGAAAAAGAAATGAAAATAGTAATTCTTGCAAAACAAGGAAAAAATTCAACTTTTTTTGAGTACAAAGTAAAATTATAAAAGGTGTGATTACACACCCACTGGCCCGTGAATACCAACCTGCCGGCATCCTTTAAGAAAATTGAAGACCGATGGCCCAACTATTTTTTATTTGAGCCGGGTATCCATTTTGGTTTTAGCTTTTAAGCCAAATATGGGGTCTGTTAGTTCGCCGGCTGTTTTATTCCGGCGTTTTCGCACATGGCCCTGCCGGCGCCCTCCCCCGGGCCTCTTTTAACTCCGGGCATTTCCTTATTGAAAGCCAAGGCCTGCCTGCGTAAATTCCCGCTTTAATTTATTAACCCAGGTAAAGGAGGAGCATTGAAAAAAGATTTTATTTCCATTGCCGATTACAGCCGTGAGGAGATTGAAGCGATTTTTAATTTAACCGCGGAGTTGAAAAACAAGGTTAAAAACGGGGAGGAACACCATCCCCTGAAGGGCAAAACCATGTCCATGATTTTTGCCAAGCCTTCGGCGCGCACCCGTATCTCGTTTGAAACGGGCATGTATCAGCTGGGCGGCTATGCCCTTTATCTTTCACCCAACGATATCGGTATCGGTAAACGAGAGGCGGTAAAGGATATCGCCCGGGTCGTCTCCCGCTACAACGATATCATCATGGCCAGGCTCTTCTCCCACAGCCATATGGAAGAACTGGCCCAATACGCCAGCGTACCGGTGATCAACGGTCTAACCGACTACAACCACCCCTGCCAGATCATGGCCGATATTTTCACCGTCCGTGAGCATAAGGGCCGGCACACCGACCTAAAAATCACCTATATCGGCGATGGCAATAATATCGCCAACAGCTGGATCAACCTGGCCGCCAAACTGCCCCTGCACCTGGTGATCTGTTCGCCCTCGGGTTATGAGCCGGACGCCAAAACACTGGAATACGCCCGCGCTCAAAATATCTCCAATATCGAGGTATTGTCCGATCCCCTGGCCGCCGTCAGGGGCGCCGACGTCATTTATACCGACGTCTGGGCCAGCATGGGGCAGGAAGATGAGGCCGCCGAGCGCCGCAAGGTCTTTATGCCTTATCAGGTCAACGCCGACCTGATGGCCCATGCCGATAAGGACGCCCTGGTTATGCACTGCCTGCCGGCGCATCGCGGCGATGAAATCACCGACGAGGTGATAGACGGGCCGCAATCGATTGTTTTTGACGAAGCGGAAAACCGCATGCATGTGCAAAAGGCCATTATCGCCACGCTGATGTCTTAAAAACGGCAAATCGTTTTTCACACAAGCCGCGCCTCCCGGTTGCGGCTTTTTTTATGTCAGGCATTACCCCTTCGGGAAATGGCGGGAACTCTTTTTTCGGGGGCGGGAAAAGCGCTTAACCGCCCGGCGTTACAAAAGGGCCGCATACCGGGTTTGTTTTCCATGACTCTTTTTGCTATGCTTAACCCGGCGATAAAAACACAGGGCACAGGTTGATTTTTACCAAACGGACAAACCATCCACGCACCATCGTATCGGGCTATGCTTCGCTCATGCTTTGCTTTCTAAGCGGCATGATATTTTTGATTACCCCTGTCGGGGCACAAAAAGGCGGCCTGCCCTTTATGCGGAACTTTTCTCCCAAAGCCTACGACTTTCACCCGCAAAACTGGGCCATCGCCCAGGATAGCCGCGGCGTCGTCTTTATCGCCAATACCGCCGGACTGTTAGAGTACGACGGCGTGCGCTGGCGCGCCCATGAGCTGTTTGAAAGCCTGACCATTGTTTCCCTGGCCTTTGATGCCGGTGACACCCTGTTTATCGGCGGGCGCGGCCGGTTCGGCTATGTCCGCGCCGACCCGGCGGGCAGGCCCGTTTTCCACTCCCTGTTGCGCCATTTACCACCGGAAAAACGGCAGGTGCGCATGGTCTGGGAAACGGTGGCCACCACCCACGGCGTCTACTTCCGCACCAAAAACCATATTTTCCGCTGGGACGGCCGGCGGCTGAACTCCTGGGACACGCCCACGGCCTTTGGTCACATATCAGCCGTTCGCGACACGCTCTATGTGCTGGAAAAGGGCCGGGGCTTAAAAATGTTAGCGGGCGACAGTCTGCGTCCCCTCCCCGGAGGCGGAGCCCTGGCCCGCCATAGCGTCAATGCCATAGTACCGTATGACGGCCGCTCAATCCTGCTGGCCACCGGCGCCGTTGGGCTTTATATCTATAACGGCAAACAGCTGCGTCGTTTTAAAACCGAAGCCGACGCTTTTTTTCGCGAGAACCGGCTTTATCACGGCACGCGCCTCTCCGGCCCGGAAAAAGGCTGGGCCCTGACCACCACCCGCGGCGGCCTGATCATTCTGGATCAACAGGGCCGCATACGGCTGCTGCTCAATAAAAAAACGGGCCTGCCCGGCAATAAGGTGCATTATGTTTACCAGGACCGGCAACATGCCCTGTGGTTGTCACTCAACAACGGCCTTTCCCGCGTGGAGATGGCCAGCCCCTTTGCCCTCTTTGATCAGAGACAGGGCATCGAGGGCACGCCGCACACCATCATACGTCACCGCGGCCGCCTATATGTGGGCACCAATCGCGGCCTGTTCCGCTCCCCGGCGCTCCCGGCCCAAAAACTATCCGGTGACCGGCCGATGTTCATTCAGGTGCCCGGAATATCGGGGCAGGTATGGGCCCTCCATTCCGCCGCCGGCAGGCTGTTGGCCGGTACGGGGCTGGGCATATACGATATCGGCGAAAAACACACCCGTCTGATAACCGGCCTGCCCGTGGCCACCTACTGTTTTTATCCCGTCCCCCCGGGAGACAGCCTTTACGCCGGCACGCGCGACGGACTGCTGCTTTTAACCCGGCGGCTGGGCGGCTGGCGTGCCTCGGGCAGGGTGGGCGGCATTACCGAGGCCATACGCACCATGGCCCGGGACGCCCGCGGCGATCTGTGGCTGGGTACCGCTTTTCAGGGACTGATAAGGGTGCGCATGGGAAAACGGCCCGCGGTGGAAAGGTTTGATGAAAACCGGGGGCTGCCCGGCGGCATGAACTATGTCTACACCATCGACCGCCGCCTGACCGTGGGCAGCTACCGCGGCCTGTGGCGCTTTAACCCCGCCCTGAACAAATTTCTGCCCGACTCCACGCTGGCCCCTTTCCTTGCCGACTCCACGCTGACCATCAACCGCCTGGCGCAGGACGCCCGGGGCCGCGTTTGGGCCATGGCCGGAAAAAAGAAAAGTAACCTCTATCTGGGCAGGCCCACGCCCGACGGTTATGTATGGCACGGCAAACCCTTTCGCCGGCTGGTCGACATGAATTCCGCGCTGGAAATATATCCCGATGAGGAAGGCTATGTGTGGCTGGTGGGCCGCAATGAAAAAATTTATCGCTACAACACCGGCGGCGCTCCCGGCGGACGGCCCCGTTTTTCCGCGCTGGTGCGCCGGGTAAGCGTCATTCCCGGCGACTCTCTGATCTGGGGCGGTTACAACGACGGACACACGCCCCGGCCCGTACTGGCCCATAACGACAACTCGCTGCGCTTTGAGTATGCCGCCACCGGATATGATCATCCGGCGGCCAACCGGTACCGCATCATGCTGGAAGGCTATGACGAGGCCTTCCACCCCTGGACCGCCGAAACCCGCAAGGATTATACCGGGTTGCCGGCGGGACGCTATACCTTTCATGTCCGCGCTAAAAACATCTATGGCGAGGAGGGAGAGGCGGGACGCTTCACCCTCACCATACTTACCCCCTGGTATCTGAGTTGGTGGGCTTTTTCCCTTTATGCCCTGGCGGTTGTGCTGCTGATGGCCCTGGTGGTTAAAATCCGCATGCGCCGCCTGCGGCAAAAAACAAAGCGATTGGAACAACTGGTTCGTGAACGCACCGGCATCATACGCGAACAGGCCGAAAAGCTGGAGGCGCTGAACAAAATGAAGTCGCGCTTTTTCGCCAACATCTCCCATGAATTCCGCACTCCCCTGACACTCATTCTGGGGCCGCTGCAGGACATGCTGGCCGAAGGCGGAAACATCGACGAGTCCGGAAAAAGAACCCTGGGGCTGATGCAACGGAATGCCCAAAGGCTGTTACGGCTAATAAACCAATTGCTGGATTTATCCCGACTGGAATCGGGGAAGCTAAACCTGCGTCTTACCCGGGAGGATCCGCGTATCTTCGTTCGCGGTATCGTTACCTCCTTTGCCACCCTGGCCCGGCAAAAACAGGTATCCCTGCGCTTCACGGCGGAGGAGACTCCCACCCTGCGCACCCTTTGCGCGCAAGCCTGGATAGACCGCGACGTGCTGGAAAAGATTTTATACAATCTGCTCTCCAACGCCCTGAAATTCACGCCGCAAGGAGGCAGCGTAAAGGTCTCCATGAGCGCGCACAACCGTTCGGGCTTCATCCGCCTTGACATCCGCGATACGGGCCGGGGCATACCGGCCGGTCGCCTGGAGAACATTTTCGAGCGCTTTTACCAGGTAAGCGCCGACAGGGGGCAGGAAGGCACGGGTATCGGGCTGGCCCTGACGCGGGAACTGGCGGAACTGTATCACGGCGAGATTAAGGTAACAAGCGAGGAGGGGCGCGGCACGGAGTTCATCCTTCTGTTGCCCGTAAGCGCCGCCTATTTCTCCGACGGGGATTTTGAGGCCGTGCCGGATACGGATGGGCTGTCGTCTTCCCCGCGCCAGGCCGCCCCCGGGGGGGATAGGGAAAATACCGGAGCCCCCGCGCCGCCCTCCCATGACGACGATGTGCCCGTTATCCTGGTGGTCGACGATCATGATGATGTGCGCGACTATATCCGCGGCCACCTGCGGGAGAACTTCACCGTTCTGGAGGCGCGTACCGGCCGGGAAGGATTGCAAACAGCCGCCGAGGCCATACCCGATATGGTCATCAGCGATGTGATGATGCCCGAAATGGACGGCTATCAGCTGTGCGCCGCCCTGAAAGGCAACGAAAAGACCTCGCATATCCCGGTCATCCTGCTTACGGCGCGGGCCGCGGAAAAGGACAAACTTTCCGGCCTGGAAACGGGCGCCGACGACTACCTGACCAAACCCTTCAACTCCCGCGAACTGCATGCCCGGGTGCGCAACCTTATCCGCCTGCGCCGCGAGTTGCAAAAACGCTTCCAGCACAAAGCCCTGCTGACGCCGCGCCGGGTAAGCGAGCCCTCGGTGGAGGAGGCCTTTTTAATGCGCCTGATGCAGGCCCTGGAAGAAAACCTGGCCGATGAAACCTTTAGCGTGGAGAGCCTGAGCGCCACCCTGAATATGGGACGCCGTCAGCTACACCGTAAAATCAAGGCCGTCACCGGCGAAACGCCCGGCGGCTTCATTCGCTCCGTGCGCCTGCAACGGGCGCGTCAGTTGCTGGAAGCCGGAGCGGGCACCGTTTCGGAGATCGCCCTGCGCACCGGTTTTGGCAGCATCTCCTATTTCTCGCGCGCCTTCAAGGAAAAATTCGGCATTTCGCCCTCGGCCGTATAGTTTCCCGCCTCTCTCCTCCGGAAAAAACGCCGCCGGGCCTTCCGGCAGTCCCAATGTCCCCTGTGAATAAAAGATTGTCCCCTCCGGGCATGCGCGGCGCGGCGCATGGTGTTATCATGCCCTGTCACCTATTTCCACATCAACCGAACAAGGAGGAAACACTATGCGACACCTTTTGCAAAAGGCAACACTGATAGCGGCGCTTTTACTCTGCCACGGCAGCCTGACGGCCCAGAACAGCCCCTGGGAAGCCACCAACGGTCCCCTGGGCGGCGTGGTCAAAACCATGGCCGTCGATTCAGCGGGCACCCTGTTTATCAGCACCCAAAAGGGTGTATTTTATTCCGATGACAACGGACTCAACTGGACCCTTGCCGGCGAGCAGAACGTGGCCACCTACGCTACCGGCATGGCCATCAACGATGCCGGCCATATATTTTTAAGCACTTCCAATCTCGGCGTTCAGCGATCGCGGGATAACGGCGCAAGCTGGCAGGCCGTCAACAACGGTCTCGACGGCAGGGACGTCCGTTCCCTCTTTATCAGGGATAACGGGGAAATCATCATCGCCGTGTACGGCAAGGGCATATTTCGTTCCACCGACTCGGGCGACACCTGGACGGCGGATAATTCCGGCTTAACCAACCTCGGCATGACCGCCGTGCTAACCGCCCCCAACGGAGACAGCTATGCCGGTACCTATACATCGGGCATTTTCCGCCGGAGCGCCGGGGATACCCTTTGGCGGGAGATCAACAGCGGTTTGAACACACTGCGCTGCAATACATTGGAGAACGGCGTTGAGGGTGATATTTATCTCGGAACCAACAACGGGGTATATCTTTTAAGCGCGGGCGACAGCGCATGGGCGGAGATTAAAGGTACCGGCACTTCCCCGGGCTATGTTTATGATGTGTATGTTAAAAAGAACAGTGACCTGTTGTTCGCCGTCACCCTCAACGGGCCCCTGGCCTACGACGCCTATACCGACGCCTGGCTGCTGATCGGCAACGGAATAGACAATCTGAGAATGAGGGGCATGGCTGAAAACAATGACGGTGAATTACTTACCCATGGCGATGGCGGCGTATATCACTCCGCCGACGGAGGCCGGTCCTGGCACAAACGGGTGGAGGGTTTACGAATTTCCCGGATAAGCGGTATCCTTTTGCTGGATGACGGCAGCGTGCTGGCCGCCACCGAAAACAATGGCGTAAAACGCTCCCCGGATAACGGCGACGCCTGGACATCTTCCAATACCGGCATGACCGGCCTGAGCATAAAATCGCTGATTGCCGACAGCGGTGGCGTCATCTATGCCGGGGTTTCCGGCCAGACGGGCGTTTATGTTTCCCATGATGACGGCAATTCCTGGAGTGTGAGCAAGCAGGGCTTCACCGGCAGCAATGCCCTGGCCCTGACCGCCCGGGACGACAAGGTATACGCCCATGCCTCGGGCCGGGTGTACCATACCGATAACGGCGGAGAAAGCTGGCAGCAACTGCCGGAAGGCGGCCTGACCAACACCAGCGTGCGCTCCATGGCCGTAAACGCCGGCGGTATTCTTTTTGCCGGAACATGGAACGGCGGCGTATTCCGTATCGCTCCCGGCGACACGGCCTGGACGGAGGTCAACAACGGATTAAGCAAGCTTTTGGTCTATAAACTTTTGGTCAGCGACAGGGATGAGCTATTTGCCGCCACCAGCGGCGGGGGCATTTTCAAATCCACCGATAACGGCGACAACTGGACGGAGATGAACGGGGGCCTGCCGTCGCTTTATCCCAAAACCCTGGCACAGTCCCCTTCCGGCACGCTCTTTGCCGGATTTTACGGCAAGGTGGCCTATTCGGTCAATAACGGCGCGAGCTGGCAGGAAATGAGCGCCGGCCTGAGCGGCGCCGATGTCAGCGCCATGCTCATCGATGATAATGACCTCTTCTATGCCGGAACCACCGGCTCCGGGGTTTACCGCACCACCCTTTCACCCACGGGGCTGGCGGGGGAAGACAACGCGCCGCGAAGCTTTACCCTGGAACAGAACTATCCCAATCCCTTCAATCCCTCCACCACCATCTCCTTTCGCGTAAACCGCGCCTCGGAGGCGGATATACGTATTTACGACATGCTGGGCCGCGAAGTGCGCCTCCTGTTTAAAGCCGGGGTGGCGGCGGGTCGTCACTCCGTCACCTGGAACGGGCGGGATAACGCGGGCAACGCCGTGGCCAGCGGCTTTTACTACTACCGTCTGCGTGACGGCAATACCGAAAGCATCAGACGCATGCTGCTTTTAAAATAGACCGCTTTCTCTAAAAACACTCCGGGGAATGCGCCCGAAGGAAGCGCATTCCCGGAATGCTTTTAAACGGTCAGGTTTACCCGGCCGGAATGTTTTACATACATAAGGAACATACCATGCGTTTTTCTCATCTTTACAAAACAGGCCTTACGCTCTTTTTTTTACTGGCCACAACGATAAGCGCCCAAAACTACGCGCCCGTCTTCGACTTTGAAAAAGTGATGGATACCTATTTTGACGACAGCGGCCTGATCAGTTTTCAGGACGGGAAGATCATCTTTGCCCCCGGGAACAGGCTCAATGCCCAGGTGGCCGTTGTCGACCAGGAGAACAAAGTGCTGGCCCGGTTCCCCTTCCATCCGCGGTACAAGGCCCATGAGGGCGTTTATGCCCGGGCCCTGGTTCAGGCGCCCGCCGATATTACGCTGACCAAACCCGGCATTTACAACATCGTTTACATTGTGGATGGCCGGCCCGCCACCCGCCTGCCCTTTCGCCTGGTGCAAACCTCCACCGGCGACGATCCCTTTAATCCGCGCAAGGAATTCGCCTTTGACGGCTATTGGTGCACCTTTGCCTTTATCATCATGGATGACTGGAAGGGAGAGGAATGGCCGGAGGTTTATTATTGGCTCGGCGGACTGGATTTACCCAAGGGCCAGAATGACGACAAGCAGATTGTGACCCTGTTCCGCGACGGTAAAATGGTGGCGCATAGCAAAACCCGGAACGGATTTTATAAAAAGGGACACTTTGAAAAAGTACACAGCCATCTCTACCATATCCATCCCGAAAATAAAAGCTATAACGCGCGCCCCTTTCTGTTAAAAGACTGGCTGGTGGACGGCGTCTATGAACTGCGCGTTAACCGTCTGTCCGATAAGGCCGCCCTGCGCTCCTTCGATTTCCGGGTGGTTAACGGCAAAATAGAAGGACATCCCCGTTCCAGGCTGGGTTACCAGCCGCAAACGGATTATATCGCTCCCCGCGTTCAAAAAAGAAGCTCCACCTACCCTGAACTGGTCGAGGCCATCTGGATAGAAGACCGGCAATTGAAATAAACCGGACGGAAAAATCACCCGCGCAACAGGGGGGCGTCCGGCCCGTGTCATTCCCGGTAAAACAGTCCCCTTACAGAAAAACAACATCCGGGGGAGCGGACATAGCGGCAGCGATCGCTTAGACGGACTTGAACAGGAATAGTCTGAACTTTAATATAGAGGGTACTTCACTTTCTTAGAGGTTCATTTGAAAACGGATGAGATAAAGCTAAAGTCTGCTGTTTTTGACGGCAGCTTTCTCCTGATAACGCTGGGGGCCGGCGCCTCTCTTATCTTTCTTTACTATTATGCGGCCGCCCTTATTCTTCCGCTGCTGCTCCTGACCCTGTTTCTCTGGCTCGGTTTCGGGCTTCCCCGGTGGATGGGCGACACGGTACGCCGGGAACGGGCGCTTAGGGCCAAAAAGCGGGAAATGGAAAAGTGGGGTTTTTACAGCCGCGATCGCCGGGGCCCCTGGATAAACTACATCGCCTATCCCCTGATAAAGGAAACCGCTATCGCCCGCGGTAAGTATTTTTACAGCGAATGGCTGATCATCCACGACGGTATGATCATTGTGAATCCCGGCCCCTCGCGCGTTAACCGTAAAGAGGCCATCGTGGAGTATGACTTCAGCCAAAACCGGGTATACGCCTGGGACGGCTGCTCTCCCAAAATATATTTTTTCTGGTTTCTCATCATCGGCACGCCCGACTGGTGGCCGCATACGGAAAAAATTCTGACCCTTTCCCCCGAAGTCCCCCCAAAAATTGTTCCCCGGGAGGTCTTCTGGCAAAAGGCGCTGCACGCCAGCCTGGTGCATGACGCCCTTTATCAATATCTGGACGAGATTCCCATTGCCAAAAAGGATGTGGACATGCTTTTTTACCAAATGTTGCGCCAGTCCGGCAGCTCCGTTATGCTGGCCGCGGTATACCGGTTTATGGTGCGTGTTCTGGGCGGCCGCGGGGTAAGGCAGGAAGAGCCGCTGAAGAACAGCGATCTGAAGATAAAAAAGCTGCCGTTAAAGGCCCCGGCGGATAGGGAGGCAATATAGGGACGGTATCCCGCGCTTTGCCGATACCCATTTTATCAGCCTTTTGGCCACCGGCCGCAAGGGACGAGCAGGCCGCGCCGCAATCCATAAAAAATAGACTTTCAGATATGATCACTTTCCCCTAAATTTCCCCCGGTGCCATACGGCCCCATTTTACCTTAGCCCAAACACAAACACGGACGCCATGCCTCTGCACATTGAAAAATACAGCGATGCTGATGAAAAATTCTGGGATGATTATGTAGCCGCGGCCGATAACGGTACCCTGTTCCATACACGCCGTTTTCTAAGCTATCATCCCAGGGGACGTTTTACCGATCACAGCCTGATCTTCAAATCCAAAAACAAGCCGCTGGCCCTGCTGCCGGCGGTGGAGCTTACGCCGGACGGCGAGCGCACGCTCATCTCCCATCGTGGCTCTTCCTATGGCGGATTTGTCTATCGCGATCTCGGTATCCGCGAGGCCTTTACGCTGGTGGAATCGCTAAAGGCCTACGGCCGGGCCAACGGTTTCAGCCGCCTGCGTCTGACGCCGCCTCCGCTGGTCTATATGCGCCGCTATTCCAACTACATCGATTTTGCCCTGTTGCAGAACGGTTTCCGCTATCTGAAGCGCGAGATCACCAGTCTGGTGCAGCTGCCTTCAACCGTGCCGGAAGTGCTGCCCTCCTTTAAACCCGAGGCGCGCACCTCGGCGCGGAAGTCCATAAAAAACGGCGTGGTTGTGCGGCTGAGTGACGACTATGCCGCCTATTACGACATCCTGAAGCATAACCTGAAGATGCGCCATGACGTGCAGCCCACCCACACCCTGGAGGAGCTGGAAAAACTGGCCCGGCTTTTTCCTGAAAAAATCCATCTATGGGGCGCCTATTGGCAGGATCGCATGATTGCCGGGGTGGTCAACTTTATCTGTAATGAACATGTGGTGCTGGCTTTCTACATCGCCGATGACAAGGCATATCAGCATCTGCGGCCGGTCAACAACCTCTTTTACCACATCTTTCAATGGGCCGTGGAACAGCATTACGGTTTTTACGACTTTGGCATTTTCACCGTAAACATGGATCCCAACTGGGGCCTGGGCAAGTTTAAGGAGAGCTTTGGCGCCCGCGGCCTGTTCCGGGATACCTTTGAGATACTGCTGTAGACCATGAAAATCCTCCACTTTGCCCTGGAAGACTACTCGCGCATTCCCGGACTGTTGGTGCGCGAGGAGCGCAAGGCCGGTCACCAGAGCTATCTGGCCGTATTGACCGACACCTTTAAAGCCTACGGGCAACACGATTACCACCTGAAGCTGCCCGCCGTGGGCAGCCCGGCCATCGTGCGCCTGCGGGAAGGCCTGTACCGTCCCTCCCGTAAAATAGACAACCGCAGACGCTCCGGCCCCGCCCGCCGCTGGCATCCCCGTTCCCCGGCGGAAAAAATGTTTTTCAGCGCCCGCGATGCCCTGTGGCGTCCCCGTGTCCGGCGTTTTTTGGAAGAAATCGACTGGCGCGGCTTCGACCTTTTGGTGCTGGACGGCGGCAGCGGTTTTTTACGGGACGCCTCTTTCGTCCGGGCTTTTAAGGAAGCGGGCAAAAAGATCATCTGCATCTATTACGGCAGCGACCTGCGCACCCGGGGTATCATCCCCGCCGCCGATGAACTGGCCGACGCCCGTTTCACCTTTGAGTTCGACCATACCCTGCTCGACCCCGGGCTGACATTTTTGTATTATCCCTACGCTCCCCCCAAAAACATTCATCCCCCCCGGCGCGCGGCGGGCCCAATCCCGCGCGTGGGACACGCCCCCACCAACCGCGCCGCCAAGGGCAGCGAACGTATCCTGAAAGCACTGCATACCGTGGGTCAAAGAACCCCCCTGGAGATCGTGCTGATCGAAAACAAACCCTTCCGCGAGGCGATGGCCCTTAAGGCCTCCTGCGATATTTTTATCGATCAGATCGGTGAACTGGGCTACGGCGTCAACAGCCTGGAGGCGCTGGCCATGGGCATACCGGCCGCCGTGGAATTGATGGATGATTTTGACGCGTTTTTACAGCCGCATCCCTTTTTACGTCTGCGCGAAAACAGCCTGGAAAACGATCTTGAGCGGATTATTACGGACCCGGAAGCACGGGAAACCGCCTCCCGTGAAGGCCCCGCCTGGGTGGCCCGGCGTCACGATCCGGCGACCGTCAGCGCAAAAATATTGGCGGGGGTAACGGGCTGATGTCTCAAAGGGAACTCTTCCGCCGCGGCGGAATCAACTTTGTCACCAAGGTGCTGGGGCAGCTGCTCAACCTGGCCCAAATCCCCATTTATGTGGCCGCTCTGTTGCCGGAACGTTACGGCGCGCTGAATGTGGGTTATGTCTATCTCAATTTTTTTGTCATCTTTGCCGTTTTTGGTCTCAATGAGGCGCTGACCCGCTTTTACCCCTCGGCAAGCGGGGAAGATAAAAAGCGTATAGTAAGTACCGCCCTTGTTTTTAGCCTGATCTGGGCATTGGCCCTTTTCGCCGCCCACCGTTTGATGGCCGCCGAGCTAACCATTTTCTTTTTTAATGATCCCGCCCTGGCGCCCTTTTTTACGCTGATGTTGATCATCGCCGTGGTGGAAACCTTCAATCTCAATATCACCATGCTGTATCAGCTGGAAAAGAAAAGCGGCTCCTATGCCCGGGCGCTTTTGGGCAAAAACGGCCTCAAACTGATCCTTACGGCGCTGTTTCTGCTTTATTTCCGCTGGGGCGTAACGGGCGCGGCGCTGGCGCTTCTGGCCGGATCGCTATTTTACCTGATACCGGCCCTGCCGCTGTTGAGGCAGCGTTTTACCCCGCGCCTTTCCGGGAAACATCTGAAAAAGCTGCTGCGCTACGGCGCCCCCTTCATGATCACCAGCCTGGCCATGAACACCCTTTTTCAGATCGATCAGATCATCCTCAAGTTTCTCACCGGATTGGAAAGCGTGGCCGTCTACGGCATGGCCTACAAACTGGGCGCCGCCATCCAGTATCTGAACGGCGCCTTTGCCCTGGCCTGGTTTCCCTGGCTTTTTTCCCTAACAGCGGATGAAGCCCGCCGGGCCATCCCGCGCACGCTGAAGAACTACCTGCTGGTGGCCCTGCCGCTGGCGGTGGCCCTGACCATAGCCGCCCGGCAGATATTACCTTACTTTTTACCCGGGGAATACAGCGCCGCCACGGATATCATTCCCTGGGTTATCTGGGCCTATATCGCTTACAGCCTGTCCGATTTTCTTGGCGCCGGTCTCTTTATCCGTCTGCGCAGTCAGCGTTTTTCCCTGGCCGCCCTGTTGGCGGTGGCGGTAAATGTCGGGCTCAACTTCCTGCTGATTCCCCAATACGGCATGATCGCCGCCGCCTGGAGTACCTTTGTCAGCATGGCCTTGCTGCCCCTGGTCAGCCATCTGCTGTCCCGGCGGGGCTTTCCCGTCAGCTACGCCAATCAGGGTATCGTCTCCGCCACACTTTCCTTTCTGGCCATAGGCGCCCTGAGCCTGATCACGGCCCCGGCCGGTTTGCCGCCCTGGCTTTATGCCGCCTTGTTATTGCTGTTGCTGGCCCTGAACGCCTACCGGTTGGGCATGACACGCGCCCTGCAAAACCTGTTCCGCTAAGCCTGTCACTTTCGCAGGCGATTCATGGCCTCCAGCGCCTCTTCCCGGATAAAGGGATAAGGGCTTTCGCGGCGGATTTCCTCCAGCTTATCACGACCCAGATGCGGATCCAATTCACCCAGCCTTCCGGCGATAAGAATGCGAATGTGCGCATCTTCCGTCCGGTGATAAAGTTTATCCAGTAAAGAAACATCACTGACGGCGGACAGCTTTTCCCTAAGCGTCCCGTCATCCATCTCCTCCGGATTCCACGCCTCCTCCGCCACGGCGGGTTCTTTATGCTCATGGTGGGCGTCCCGGGCCTGATAATGCCGTCCAAGCGCCCGGAAAAGCACAACAATCAGAAGCAGAGTGACCAGACCGTAAAGTATGTTCATCAGGGCCCTACCCCGCCCGGCGGAACGGATCACATACAACACCAGGGCCACCAGTAACAGCACCAGGCCATAAAAGGCCACCACCGCCGGACCGCTGGGCAGGTCATACACATAGCTGATATAAAGTCCGGCCACGCTGACCACCACCCCCATACCCCAGCCGATTAAAAGCTGTTTCCACAACACGTCGGTGATCATGATGGAGGTAATGGCTGGTACCACCAGGAAGACAAAAACCAGCAACACCCCCGCCGTACCCACCGAATGGGTTATCACCACGGCAAAGGACATATAAAACAGAAAATCCCACAACCGCACGGACAGGCCCTGCGCATAAGCTTTTTGCGGATTTTCCGAGATCAGCAGAAACTTATGACGCAGAAAGTAGTGAAAAATACCCACAGCCGAATAGACCAGCGCCGCCTTGCCGATGGTACTCCACTTCACCCACAAAATGCTGCCGGTCAACAGCTCCTTGATATGTTCCGCGCCATGCGGGGCTTTATCGATCACCAGTATGGCCACCGCTGCCGCCAGGGCATAGGTCAGACCGATAACGGCTTCCTGGGGTATTTTTTCGTTTTTAAAGCGCGAAAGGGAAAAAACCGCCGCCCCCAGAATGGCAAAGCCCAATGAGAACCAATAGGCCCCCGTACCGGTAGGCATAATACCGAATAAAAAGCCCACCGTGGTACCCAGCGCGGCAAACTGGGCCAGGGCCAAATCCACAAAGATCACCTTGCGCTTGATAACATGCAGCCCCAGATAGGAATGGATACCCACCAGGATGAGCAGTTCAAAAAAGGCCGGCCCCAGAATATCCCATAAATCGTGTGTCATCGTTTTTCAGATTCCTGTTTTTTTGTGTTTACCGTTTCAAAAGCCGCCTTTAAATGAGAGACCCAGTAGTCTACCAGGCTAAAGACATCGCCGGTTCCCCCGGCGCCGCCCACGCCCATGGGCACCATCACCGGAACAGCCCCCACCTTGGCGCAGATATCATGCACCTTTTCCGCGCTGAAATAGTTGGCGGCCATCAGCACCCGCACCTTTTGGGCACGCATTTCACGGATCAACTCCTCAACATGTTTGGGTGATGGCGGAATTCCCGGCTTGGGTTCCACATAATCGAGGACCCGTAAACCGAACAGATGTTGAAAATAGACCCAGTTCTTATGATAGGCCACGATGGTTTTACCCCGGAAAGGCATACCCTCTTTCAGCCAGCCGCCAAGATACTCTATCATTTTTTTGCCCTTAAAGGATTTCTTTTGCAGAAAGTCGATCAATCCTCCCTGATTGGCCAGCCGTGTCAACAGCGTACCGCCCATCAGCCTGACCAGTTCATCACCAAACACCCGGCGGTCGATCTCATCGCGAAAGGCTTTTAAATTAGCGCGATAATAGGCCGAGGAGGCAGGATCGATTTTTTCCAATCCGGTCACGATATTGCCGGCAATCACTTTAAGATTGAGGGGGTTGGTCGTGATATGCGGGTTGCCGTAAATATGCAGTCCGCCTTCACTGCGGGAAAGAACCGTGGGTTTGTCCAGAAGTTTTATACCGTCCCAAGCGGCCACATAGCCCGGTTGGCCGGAACGGATTTTAGGATTGCCGGCCCGGTCGACAACCGTTGGCGCCCACAATTCCAGATCAAGACCGGTACTGACAAACAGATCGGCCTTTTGCAGCATAACGGCATAGCTGGGCTTTGGCCGCACAAAGTGCGCATCCTGATTCCCGCGGACGATGGCGTGTACCTCCACCCTTTCCCCGCCTACCCTGGCGGTGATATCGGCATAGGTACTCAAAGTGGTTACAACATAAATCTTTTTCGCGGCCATGGCCGGTTGCAGCAGCAAAAAGCTGAGGAAAAGTGTCCATAATGGTTTTCGCATAGCCCTATCCTTTCTCAATAGCGTTCATGTTTATGCGGCCCGATGGCCCAGGTAAGCTGCAGGCGCAGCCGGGAAGTGGGCGCGGTCATATTTTTAGCGCCGCCCGTCGTATACTCCAGCCGGAAACGGGCCCAATGGCTCTGCCACCAGGTAAGATAAGGTACCCACTGGTATTGATAGTCCCCGCTGTTGGCGGCCTGAAAAGGCTGGGTTATATCAAAACGCAGACCGGTTTGCCAGCGTTCGCTTAAACGGTACTGCACATAACTGTAGCCTCCCAAAGCCCGGATACGTTCAGCCGCGTCATTCCTGTCCACATAAAACAATTCCGAGCGCCAGATAAAACCGCTGTAACGGGCACGGTTCACGGGCTCCCAGGCCAGGGTAAGGTCCATGCCGGCCAGACGGGTCATGTGATCGCCGCGCCCTATCCCTCCATGGGCGGCATTGCTTCCGCCCATGCCGGTAAAGCCGATTTCAAGATAGGTATTCTCATTGAAGTCATAGTAATTCCCGAGACGGAACAACAGGGCCGGGAAAGAGAAATCCTCACCGGCAAACAGGTGGGGACTGGAGCCGTTGGTTATCTGAAGGGTCACATTAGTGGCATCGGCCCATGGCGCGGAAACCAGCCAATCCAGTGACAGACCGCTTTGATTCAGTCCCTCCTCCCCAAGCAGAGTGGTCAGGGCCAAAGGAAAAGCATATTGATCCAGAGAGTGGACATGCCAGCGGTTGACTATGCCAAACTGCTGGCGGAATTTTCCGGCCGTTAAGGAGAGGCCCGGCGCCAAATCCGCCCAGGTGACATAAACCTCGCCCAGTTCCACCCCTTCATCGGGACGGAATTCCAGCGCCACCTTGGCCAGGCTAAAGGGGTCGAGGCTGGATTGTACATGCAGGCCTAAAACCCGGAAAGCAAAACCGGAAGGGAGCTGTTGCCGGCCGCACCTGTTTTGCGGCGCAGCCAGGGCATAGCCATCCCCCGTAAAACTTATTTCGGGATTGATGGCCTGCAGGGAACGCTGGCCGCTTTTAAAAACCTTGCTGTTGGAAGAGCCTTCATCGCCCTGCTCCGCGGCTTGTCCGGCCTCCTGGCGCAGTTTCTGCAATTCATTTTCTTCCTGTCGGGCCTTTAGCAGCGCCACTTCCTGTTCCAGTTGCTTCAGTCGCAGGGAAAGGGAATCCTGCCCCGCCGGACGGGCCTGTAACTGCAACAAAAGCGCCAGTATAATTAAAATTGTTCTATACATGGTATCGGTTTCTCCTGAAAAAATATTTTGGCGCGCCCACGGCGGAGCGGCCATGATCCTGTTGGAACCTGCTTCAGGAAAAATATATACCTCCCGGTGCGGACATTACGGCCGCGCGGGATAGGACATTCCCTGCAACAGGTCTAAATGGCTGCAGAAGAAATGATAACGGGAGGAGACCGGCCGGAGGAGGGGGAAAGAAAAAACTGACCGTTAAATACTTGCGGGGTGTTGCTTAAAATACACTCAAGCCTAAAAAAGACAGGCGGTTGTTGAGCGCTGTTTTCGGGATTATCCGCCAGATGGGAAAGGGAAAGAAAGGCCGCCGGACAGGTAACCGGTTCCTTTGGGCTGTAGGCGTGGTTGTGCCAGTTGCCAAACAGACCGCTAAGCAGTATCAGTGCCAGCAATAACAGAGAGCTGTATGATTGTCCGCGGCTCATGATATTTTAACTCCCGGGTCCATCGTTGCCCATACCGGCCCGACCTTAATATTACTTATTAGGGTCAGGGAGTATATTTCTTACGATGTTTATCAAGAGATAAAAATACAAAATTCAGATTGAAATAAAAAGCGGCGGACATCTGTTTTAGAATATAAGAGGAGATATATGCAGTTCTCAAAAAAACTTTTTTCCTCGCTGTTTTGCTATAGACCATTATAAAAAAAACAAAACACTCTTAATATTTTAGGCTGTTAATACCCTTAAAGAACAGGCCCGCCATGCCGATAATATTTTAGCTCATATGACAAAACAAAGATATGGAAATCAGGAACACACCGGCTTGAAATACTTTTATCTTTTTCAATTGACCCTGCTGTTGTTTTTATCCGGTCAACCCCTGCAAACAGGAATTCCCTTTTATAAAACCTATAGCAGTAAAATCTATAAGGCCGGCCCTCAGAACTGGGATATCGTCCAGGACCACCGTGGCATCATGTATTTTGGTAACAGCTACGGTGTTCTGGAATTTGACGGGACGACCTGGCGACTTATACCCACAGAGCAAAATACGGATATTATCAGCCTTACCGTTGACTCCCTCGGCCATGTCTATGCCGCCTCCCAGGGGTATTTCGGCCATTTAACAGCGGACGAAAAGGGAGAACCGGTCTTTCACAACCTCTCGGATACCCTTAAGTCCTTCCGCGGTTCCATCTATGAAATTCAGTCCCTTGGCAATAGTGTGTTCATCAGCACCGATTCCGCCCTGTTTCGGTATAGCGAAGGACATACCCGGGAAATAGCCGTCGATTCGGCTTATATTGTCTCGATGTACGTCATCGGTGATTCGATTTATTTTATGGATTATAACCGGGGAATATTTAAATGGGATGGAGAGGGGCTGACAGTAAGCCATGCGTTTGATGCCTATAAAAAAGAGAATCTATGGTTAAAAACCGAGTCGCCCGATGAGAGGACGACGGTATACTTCAACTCCTTTTCAGGAAAATTATACACCTATGCCCAGGGTTCTATCCATGAAATAAAGACGGACCTCCGACACTATTTTAAAAACATACGTATCATTGACCTGGAGGCCCTTAGCAACGGTCTGATTGCCCTGCTGCTCGATCCCTATGGCATTGTGGTCGTAAATAAAGAAGGTCAGCTTGTTTACTATTTTGACATTCAGTCCAATTTAATGAGTCAGAGTGCCAATGTTTTGTACAGGGACCGTCAGGGTGGTTTATGGGTAGGGCTGAATGACGGTATTATGCGCCTGGAATATCCATCCGCTTTTATGAGTATTACCCCCGATATCGGTATACGCACCGGCGTAACGGATATAAAAAAATACCACGGAGATATTTATGTGACAACGCTTGGCCGTTTCTACAAGGTTTCGGGTAAGGCTTCGCCGGATCAGCTGCTGAATCCCGATCTGGCGCGGCGTTTCGGTTTGCAGGAGTATGAGGAAATACGTTCCTGGTGTTGGGGCATGGTACATGTTAACGACCATCTGTTTATCGCCGCGGATAACGGCTTGTATCAATTAAAAACCAAAAAGCCCAGGAGGGTTGTCGAAGGTCAGTTTTTCTCTATCCGCCGCTCCTATCTGAGACCGGATATTTTTTATCTGTCCGGGTTCGACACCTTGTATGTCTACTCCGCAACTTCAAGGGGCCTGAAGTTGTTGTCCAAAACATTTCTGGGGCATTCGGGCAGCTATTCCATCAATGAAGCGCATAATGGCGATATATGGGTGGCCAGCTATGAAAAGGGGTTTTATCGTTTACGCTTTGAAAAGTTTACCGCTCCCGCCCATGTTCAAAGATACGGCGTGCGTAAAGGGCTGCCCTCCGAGCTTAACAATAACTCTTTCCGCTATGACGAGCGCATGATTTTTTTAACGGAAAAGGGTCTGATGAACTTTGACAGTACGGCAGACATGTTTGTGAGGGATACAACCCGGCTGGGGGTAGCGGCGGGCCGGCGTTTGTACCTGAAAATATTTAAGCATAACGGGCAGCTTTTACTCGGCTCACGTGACAGCCTCTTCTATTTGGTGAAGGATAAAAACGGTTATTTTAACTATGATGATACCACTTTCGGCAGAATAGCCCATAATCTGATAGAGGCCGTTTACACGGAGGATGACGGTACAACGTGGTTTGGCCTGGGAAATGGTATCATCCGCTTCAATCCGCATGTTCCCATGAAGCACACTATTCCCTACCATACTTCACTACGAAGAATATCCTTTGGCGGCAAAGAACTCTATGGAGGAATGGCACGCATACACCGCAGGGGCGGGAGTTATCATCTTTCTTCCGGCTCCATGATGTACCACCCCATTACATACAATCATAACTCGGCCTATTTCAAATTTTCGCTGCCCAGTTATGACGGAAGTGAGCCCAATCAATATCAATACAGGCTCATCGGTTATGACAGCACCTTTTCCTCCTGGAGTTTTAATACCGAAAAAGAATACACCAATCTTGCGCCGGGGAAATACACTTTTGAAGTACGTGGCAAGGATGCCTATAACGCCATTTATCCTGAAACCAATTTCCCCTTTGAGATATTGGCCCCCTGGTATGCTACTATCTGGGCCTACCTCGCTTATCTGATCACGCTGGCATTTCTTATCTACCTCATCGTCTCCTGGCGTTCGCGCACCCTGAAAAAGCTGGTAGCCATACGTACCGCGGAACTAACGGAAACAAATCGTCGGCTTATGGAGGCCAAGGCGGAAGCGGACAGGGCCACGCACTTTAAATCACTCTTTCTGGCCAATATGAGCCATGAAATCCGTACTCCCCTTAATGGCATTATCGGCATGAACAGTCTGTTAAAAAATACGCCTGTGAATGAAGAACAAAAGGATTTTCTGGAAGCCATCAACGTCAGTGCGGAATCCCTGCTTTCCATTGTAAACGATATTCTCGACTTTTCTAAAATCGAAGCGGGTAAGCTGGATATTGAAAATGTGACCTTCAGCTTGCGGCAGATCGTTGAGGATGTAACATCGGTTTGTAAGGTTAACGGTAAACCGAAAAAGCTCAATATACATGCGGAACTCCCGGATGATCTTCCCGCTCTGTTGACCGGCGACCCGGTACGTATCCGCCAGATACTGCTGAATTTTACAACCAACGCGGTAAAGTTTACCGAGCATGGCCATATCATCATACGCGTGGAGAAGTTACCGCAACAGTCCGGGTGCCGCCCTCCCGAGCGTATTGCCCTGCGCTTTTCGGTGGAGGATACAGGGATAGGTATTCCCGGGGATAAGCAGGCGCATATTTTTAACAGCTTCCAACAGGCGGATCACACCACTACCCGTAAATATGGCGGTACCGGTCTGGGGCTTACCATTTGTAAAATGCTGACCGACCTGATGGGTGGCGAGATCGGCGTGGAAAGTACACCAAACATCGGCTCAACCTTCTGGTTCACGCTTTGCATGCCCGTTGTTGAATCCACTGAAATCAAAGAGGTTATCGAACCGGGCGAAAAAAAACCTCCCCGGGATATACTAAAAAATATCCATGTGCTGGTTGCGGAAGATAACCTGATCAACCAGAAGGTTATGACCCGTATCCTTGGTAAAAACAATATCGGACACAGCCTGGTGCCCAATGGCCGGGAAGCCATAAACTTTATAAAAAATAACCGATGCGATCTGATCCTGATGGATGTTCAAATGCCTGAAATGGATGGCATCGAGGCAACACGTCAAATTCGCATGCTTGAAGACCCCGGGCTGAGCACTATCCCCATTATCGCTCTTACTGCTAATGCCGTTAAGGGGGACAAGGAACGATGCCTGGCCGCCGGTATGAACGACTATCTCTCCAAACCAATCAATGTGGAAACCATGCTGCTACTGCTCAAAAAATATGGTTCGCGATATATTCGTTCCCTGTCACGCAATTAGGGTACATTAAGGGGCATCGTTCGCAAGAATTTCCGTTCAATAATCTTCATTCTCTTTTCATTTTTTTTGTCTATATTAATCGTACCATTCCCCTGGGATGGCATCATATAACATAGATTAAGGAGACAAAGAAAAATGGCTCGGCAAAAAATGAATTTACCCCCCGGGAAATCAAAACCCGACATAGAAATCAATAAACCGGATCAGCAAAAACTATGGCATGATCCGTGGAAACTTTTTATCTGGTATCTGATTTTCACCGCCGCTTTTTTTTACTTCAGCCAGTCGATGCTGGAACATCAACGCAAGGAAATTCCCTACAGTGAATTTCAACAATATGTAAAAAACAAAGAGGTGGATTCCCTGGTTATCAGCCAAAACAAAATAATGGGAATTCTCAAAAAGGAGGGCACCAAAGCCCGTGAATACTTTGTTACCGTACCTCCTCCGGACGATAAAATCGCCAGGGAGCTTGATTCCCGGGGTATCAGTTACACGGTGCATATTGAAGACCAAACAGTCAACCGTTTCTTTTTTGACTGGATATTACCCATTGCCATTTTTGTTTTAATCTGGGTGTTCCTCTCGCGACGTATGAGCACCATGGGCTCCAGTTTTTTAAATATCGGCCAAAACAAAGCCCGTATCCATGCCGATGAAGGGCCAAAGGTGACCTTTAAGGACGTCGCCGGCGTCAGCGAGGCCAAGGTGGAACTGGAAGAGGTGATCAAGTTTTTAAAAGATTCCGATTACTATAAAAGTCTGGGCGGACATATGCCCAAGGGCGTATTGTTGGTCGGCCCACCGGGAACGGGAAAGACTCTTTTGGCCAAGGCGGTGGCCGGTGAGGCCGATGTGCCCTTTTTCTCCATCAGCGGTTCCGATTTTATCGAAATGTTTGTCGGCGTCGGCGCGGCCCGGGTGCGTGATCTGTTTGAGCAGGCCCGTAAAAAGGCCCCCTGCATAATTTTTATCGATGAACTGGACGCCATCGGCCGTACCCGGGGCGCGGCCACCATGGTGGGCGGCCACGATGAACGTGAGCAAACCCTGAACCAGTTACTGGTGGAAATGGACGGTTTCGACTCCACCTCTGGGGTGGTAGTTATGGCCGCCACCAACCGTCCGGAAATTCTGGACAAGGCCCTGATGCGCGCCGGACGCTTTGACCGTCAGGTAGTGGTGGATAAGCCCGACCTCAAAGATCGGATCGAGATTCTGAAAATCCATATTCGTAAACTCAAGCTGGGCGAAGATATTGACCTTAATGTTATCGCTCAAAGAACACCGGGCTTTGTGGGCGCGGACTTGGCCAACATCGCCAACGAGGCGGCCATTCTGGCGGCCCGGCATGGTCATAAGGCGGTAATGATGAGCGACTTTGAAGCGGCCATCGACCGCATCATGGCCGGGCCGGAAAAGAAAAACCGCGTGCTCTCGCCGGCCGAGAAAAAGCGCGTGGCCTATCATGAATCGGGTCACGCCCTGGTGGCCGTTACCGTTCCCACCGGGGAACCGGTTCATAAGGTATCCATCATCCCCCGGGGCATCGGCGCCCTGGGTTATACCCTGCAACTGCCCGTGGAGGAAAAATTCCTGTCGACCAAAAAAGAGCTGTTGGATCAGATTGCCATCCTGCTCGGGGGCCGGGTAGCCGAGGAGATTGTGTACGGTGATGTTTCCAGCGGCGCCCAAAACGATCTGGAACGGGCTTCGGAAATCGCCCGGGCCATGATTACGCAACTGGGGATGAGCGAAAAGCTGGGCCCCATAACCTACGGCCGGGAACAGCGCTCCCAGTTCTTAAATGTCAGCGGCGGCATGGAACGCAATTACAGTGAGGCCACGGCCAAGTTGATTGATGAAGAGGTTAAAAGTATTATCGATGACAATTACAAAAGGGTACACAAAATTCTTAGCGACCACCGGGATAAGCTGGAAAAACTGACCGCGCACCTGGAAGAAAAGGAAGTGATTGACGGCCAAGAGGTGTACAGCATCTGTGATCTGCCCGCCCCGGATTTGCGGGCCTAAGTTAAAATTATGACGGAGGCGTTACCGTCCGGTGACGCTTCCTTTTTTATAAAAGCGTAACATACAGGCATGAAACGGCACATCCTCTTTTTACAAATCGCCATTAAACGCGAAGCCCTTTTGCCCGCACTGGCCCTGGCCCTGGGAGTGGGCCTGCTCCTAAACCTGATCAACCAACACCATGTGCTGTTGAAGCTGCAACTGAACCACATTGACTGGTTGAAATTCATACTGACCTTTCTGGTGCCCTTTTTTGTTTCTCTGTACTCTGCCACATCCGCAAGAATGAAATTCCGCCCCGGCGATATTTCCCTGGTGGAAACGGTTGTAACGTGCGCTCATTGCGGCCGTGAACACCAACTGCATAAGAATCAGCTTATTCCCTGTTGCCCCCATTGCCGGGAGAAAACCGTCTGGAAGATTAAAGAGTTTTTTTAGCTCTGTTTTAAACTTTTCTTAAAAACAACCTTAAAAATTATCCCGACTTTGTGAATTTTTTCTTGAAGTATATTGATT
The DNA here is from genome assembly GCA_026991535.1 of Calditrichia bacterium. Classification (GTDB taxonomy): domain Bacteria; phylum Calditrichota; class Calditrichia; order Calditrichales; family J004; genus J004. The sequence continues at coordinate 24,894 of JALXBH010000043.1, forward strand.
TTATTATTAAGATGTTTTTGTCTTATTTCAATCTAACCGGAGGAATCATGAAAAAGATTATTCTTACGCTTTTATTTATCTCCTTGTCATTCGCCTGGGCCGGCGATACTTTCAGTCTCGATCTGCAATCGCGCACCCGTTTTGAAGCCAACGGCAAAACTTTTGTCAAGGAGCGCGGTTTTGATAATTACACGTATATGCGCAACCGCCTCGGGCTTAGCTTTAAAGCCTCGGAAACCGCCAGCGCCTATGTGCAGATTCAGGACTCACGCATCATGGGCAGTGAAACGGCCACCCTGGGCGACGGCTCGGCCGATCTGCTCGACTTTCATCAAATGTATATTGAATTCCGGCTTCCGTTCGATATTCCCCTTAGCCTGAAGCTGGGTCGCTTTGAAGCCAACTACGGCAATCAGCGCCTGCTGGGGGCCGTGGGCTGGCATAATGTGGGTCGTAGTTTTGACGGACTTATTGCCCGCTACAACAGTGACAATTTTTCTCTGGATTTCTTCAACTTCAAGGAAAAGGAAAATAATAATCTTGGAGACTTCGGAGATAAAAACGTGGCCGGTACCTGGCTGCGCTATACCCACAATGAGCAACTGAGCGGTAATGCCAATATTATCTGGCAACGCACCCAGGGCCCCGATCAGCTCAGCCGTATCAACATCGGCGGCGACCTGGCCTTTAACTTTTCACGGATCAGGGGTACGGTGGAAGCCAATTATCAAACCGGCAAAAATGCCGCCGGATATCAAAACGATATCTCGGCCTGGATGCTGGCCCTGTTTGTGCAATATATACAGGAGGGGGCGGAAGTTTTCCCTAAAATCGGCCTTGGTATCGACTATCTCAGCGGCGATGATAAGCCCGGTGACGATACGTACAAAACCTTTAACACCCTTTATGCCACAAATCATAAATTTTACGGTATGTCCGATATGTTTCTCAACCTGCCGAGGGATACCTATGGCGCCGGACTCAATGATATGTATGTTCGAAGCCAAATTATCAAAGTAAATAAGTTTTCGGCCGATGCTACCTTTCACCTGTTTTATACGGCGGAGGATGTCTACATCGCCGGAAAGAAGGAAAATCATTTTGCCAATGAACTGGATTTAATTATTAACTATGTACAGAGTGAACACATTAAATTTCAAAGTGGGTACAGCATCGTTTTCCCCGGGAAAATATTTGAAGCCGTAAAGGGAAAAGACCCTGCTCACTTTTTCTATTTCACAACAACATTTGCGTTAAAGTAACATCAACCACGGGGGTAATATGTTTAGATCCATTCTTTTCGCATTATTTGTGGTATTCTCTTTTATAGCCCTGCAATCCTTTACCGTTGCACCGGATGACAAGTCCGGTAAATGCATGACCTGCCATAAGAAAGAATCACCCGGTTTATATAATCAGTGGTATACGTCCGAGCATGCCAAGAACAAGGTAACCTGTATCGATTGCCATGGCGCCAGCAAAACAGACCGGGATGCCTTTGAACATGAAGGCGCCCTGATCGCCACGCTGGTAACGCCGAAGGATTGCGGCAGTTGCCATAAGAATGAGGCCAGGGAGGTGCAAAACTCCTACCACGCCACGGCGGGTAAGATTTTGGAATCCAAGGACGCCTATCTGGCCCATGTGGCCGGGGGGGAACCCATCGCCATCGCCGGTTGCGAAAGCTGTCACGGCACCAAGGTGGAAATCGACCCGGAATCGCCCAACAAACTGGCTCGAAAAAGCTGGCCCAACTCCGGCATCGGCCGTATCAATCCCGATGGCAGCATGGGCAGTTGTAACGCTTGTCATACCCGTCACAGCTTTTCCAAGGCGCAGGCCCGGCAACCGGAAGCTTGCTCCAAATGCCACCTTGGCCCCGACCATCCGCAAAAAGAGGTTTATGAAGAGTCCAAACATGGTAATGCTTATTATACCAACATCGACAAGATGAATCTGGATTCCGACTCCTGGGTGGTTGGTG
>JALXBH010000044.1 GCA_026991535.1 Calditrichia bacterium
CATCTGACCAAAATGGCCAAGGATGATCCCGAAAAATATGCCGAATTCTGGAAGGAACACGGCAAGGTATTCAAGTTCGGCTATACCGACTACGCTAACAAGGATAAGTTTGCCGAACTGTTGCGCTTTAACTCCTCGGCCATGAAAACCGCTGATGAGATGACCTCGCTGGCGGAATATGTGGAGCGCATGAAGGAAGAGCAAAAGGATATCTTTTACCTGACCGGCGCCAGCCGGGAGGCGATCGAATCCGATCCGCATCTGGAGATGTTCCGCCGCAAGGGGATTGAGGTGCTGTATCTCTATGAGCCGGTGGATGAGTTTGCCCTGAACGGCCTGATGAAGTACAAGGAATATGATCTTAAGGCGGTGGAACAGGCCGATGCCGCCAGTCTTGATAAAATAAAGGATGACGGCGAGCAGGAAGAACAGGCCGAAAAGCTGAGCGAGGCCGACGAAAAAATCTTTAATAAATTGCTGGAACGTATGAAGGAGATTCTGGGCGACCGGGTAACCGAAGTGCGCGAGTCCAAAAGATTGCACGACAGCGCCTCCTGCCTGGTTAATCCCGATGGCAGCATGACCAGCCATATGCATAAAATGATGCAAATGATGAACAAGGATACCAGCGCGCCGCAAAAGGTGATGGAGGTGAACAAAAATCATCCCCTGACCCGTAACCTGTTGAAAATATACAAAAAGGATCCACGGGACAGTTTTATCGAGGAGAGCGTGGAGCAGATGTATGAAGCGGCCCTGTTGCTGGAAGGCTACCTGACCGACCCGCACAGGTTGGTTAACCGGCTGAACAAAATGCTGGAGCAGTCCAGCAGCTGGCATCCCGCTGTAAAATAAAATCCGGCCGCTTGCCCTTTGGGTGAGCGGCTGTTTTGTTAGTTCTTCATAAGAACAAAATAACGGTTAGACAGAGGTATTTTTTTTTTGTATATTAGCCCTCCCCAACATAATATAAAGGAGATGCGATGAAGAAGTTAATTGCTACGATTTTTAGCCTTTCATTATTAAGCATGGTCTATGCGCAGGCCAGCGATCTGTTTTTCTCGGAATATATCGAGGGCAGCAGCAACAATAAGGCCCTGGAAATTTTTAACGGAACCGGAGCGGATGTTGATCTCTCCAACTATGTTATCCGTAAAAATTTCAATGGCAACCCCTATGATTATGTTTTTACCTTTAAACCCGGTACGATTTTAAAAGACGGTGATGTTTATGTGATTGCCAATGACGCAGCCGGTACGGAAATCACCAGCGTGGCCGATACGCTGATCCCCGGTGGTCCGCCGAACTATTTTATGGGTTTCAACGGTGACGATGTGCGCACCCTGGCCCATATAACGGGTACTGATACGGTGGAGATCGATAAAATCGGCGCCGATGATCTTTCCGATCCCGGTAGCGCATGGGATGTGGCCGGTGTTTCCGGTGCCACCAAGGATCACACCCTGGTACGCAAAAGCAGCGTCTCTTCGGGTAATATGAACTGGGCCGCTTCCGCCGGCACCAACGCCGATGATTCCGAGTGGATCGTCTATGACCAAAATACTTTTACCGATCTGGGAAAACATACCTTTGATGGCGGCACTACCGATCAAAGCCCCGTGATTGCCGGCGTTTGGGCTTCGGATATGGTTCCGGCCGCCGACACCGACCTGACCGTGTATGCCGTGGTTACCGATGATAATGGTCTGAGCAGTGTGGAACTTAAATTCACCGTTGACGGTGGTAGTGAGGCCACCCTGGCCATGTCCGTTGCCAATGGCGACACTTTTATGGTTGATATCCCTGCTTCAAATTATAATGATGGCAGCCGCGTGGAGTATCATGTGGAAGCTACCGATGATAACAGCCAGATGACCGCTTCCGGTACCACGGGCTTTTTTGCCGGTAACAGCGCAATCTCTTCCATTCGTCAAATCGATGCCGACGGCGCGTTGCTTTATAAAGACTATGCCGCCCGCATTATGGGCACGGTTACGGCCGGAGACAGCATCTTTAGTCTAAGCAGCCTGCAAACCTATATTCAGGACAGCGAGGCCGGAATCAATATTTTTGGTTCAGGTATGGGTGCCGTTAATATGGAAGAAGGTTCCATGTATCAGGTGACGGGCAAGCTGGATCAATATAACGGTCTGGCCGAGCTTGTTGTCAGCTCCGCCGATGATATCGTGGACAAAGGCGTCAATGAAGACCCGCCCCTGCCGATTGAAATCACCATTGCCACCCTGCTGGCTTCCCCCGAAGCCTTTGAAGGTCTTCTGGTACGTATCGCCAATGCCGATACGGTTGCCGGAGCCGGTACCTGGCCTATGGACGGTGAAAACATGAATATGACCATCACCGACGACGGCGGTACCAGCCAGCTTACTCTGCGCGTGGATAAGG
>JALXBH010000045.1 GCA_026991535.1 Calditrichia bacterium
ACAAATTGCTGTATAACACGGGCGTCAACTCGGAATTTGCCACGCGTCTGGTTTCTCGATATTTTGTAAATTAATTAAGCGTGAAAAATCCGGTTACGCCCAATCCGTTAGGCTTTTAGCGGAAAATTTTATATATTCAAAAAAACTTGGATAGATATTATGAAAAGTAAGATATTACTCATTCTCTTATTCTCTCTCTTATTAGCAGATTTCGCTTTCTCTCAGCAGAAATACAATGGTCAAACCATTGAAGAGATTTTGGAATTGCCGGAAGAACAAATCAATCTCGCCATTGCCAAATTAGTTATTGATAAAATGGTTGACCCTTCCATCGATATTCATCTTTATTTGTCCAAACTTGATTCAATGATAATTGACATAAATAACATTCTTGGCCCAAGAACGAAAAGCATGGATAAAATGCTCTCCATAAAAACATACCTGTTTGATGCTGGCGAATGGAATAACCAACAGCCTTATATTTATGATTTAGACGATCCCTTAGGTCGTAAGATTGAAAATAAACTTCTTCCAAACATTATAAAAACAAAAAAGGGAAACTGTGTTTCAATGCCTTTTCTATTCTTAATTTTGGGGAAGAAAATGGGAATTGATGTGGTTGCTTCAACGGCGCCACTACATATTTTCGTTCGCTTTAAAGATGATTTAACCGGCGATGTCTGGAATGTTGAAACGACCAACGGTGGAAATCCTGCCAGAAATGTTTGGTATGTTCAACAATTTAACATTTCAGAAGAAGCCATTCGCAGTGGTGTCTATCTGAAAGATTTATCTAACAAAGAAACAATCTCCTTAATGTTGATGGTAGTTGAACAATCTTATATCGAGAATAAGGAATACGAGAAAGCATTGGAAATTTGCGATCTTGCTTTGAAGTATTATCCAAATTATGCCTACGCTTTGGCAAGAAAAGGCAACGCTTATGCCTGTATTTTAGACCGTGATGTTCGCCAAAAAGGTTATTCACCAAAAAACCCGTTGCCAAAAGATAAAGAAGATTATTACAAGAATATTTTCAAACTAAATATGCAATGTTTTTCTAAAGCCGAATCATTAGGCTGGAAAGAAGCAGGAAAAGAATTTGATGAAAAATATTTACAAATGGTTAAAGAAGAACAAAACAAAATGAAAGGAAATTAAGATGAAACAGTTTTTTGTGTTAACACTTTTCGTTTTATTTGCCACAACGTTGTTTGCTCAAGGTGGGTGGGATAACTGGAAACCTTATTCTTCTGAATCTTATTATGATATCCAGAAAGAATCATCACAGAAAGGGCAATCCGAAAGTTATGATGTTTATAACCCGAAGTTTTATGTAACAAGGATGCAGAACAGGTTTTTGTCAGTTGATAAGTTGGCTGATCAATATCCTAGCGTTACTCCATATCATTATGTTTTAAACAATCCTATGCGATTTATCGATCCTACTGGGATGTGGGTGGCATCTTATGATTCATCAGGTAATGTTGTTTCTGTTACATATGAAGAAGGTGATACCTATGAAGATTTATATTCTCAACTTGGAATTTCTGCAGAACAATTTTCGGAACAATATGGAATTGATTTGTCTAAGGGAATAACTACAACAACATTTGATATTACAAGTTATGTTGTGTCTAATACTGGATTTGATGCTAATTTTACTGGATCTAATTGTCATGGTTTTGTTTCTTTTGCAACCAATCCAAATGCAACAATTGAAGTAGCAAATGGTCAATTCAATTTAGCAAATATGTCAGCAACAAATTCACCGACTACAGGCAACATAGCAGTTTTTAATATGCAAGGGCAATATCAATATGTTGGTCAAGATCAGCCCGTAGATGCTAATAATATTCAAGGGCATTCCGCAATTTTTATTGTAAATAATCAAGCAGGTGAAGCACAGTATTTAAATCGGATTAATACTGGTCAGCCTGTTACAGTTAATACACAAAATCAAATAGTTAGTTACTTTGCAAATCCACAAAATGCTTTTGGTGGTCCAAGTGCATATGTAATATTACCAAAACTTAATCCGAGTCCTATATACTATAAGAGATGAAAAGGATTTAACATGGGCATATTAAAATATTTATTATTTGGATTATTTTGTTTTTCAATTAATAATGTTATAGCAGATGATAACCTTACAAAAATTGATTCTGTTTGTTCTGGATACTTTGTTGATGAATCTACCCCATTGCCATTTAGTCCTGTATTAGGTCTGAAATTTGGAATTCCTGATACTGCTTTTGTAACAGTTGAAGTTCATAAGGTAGAAAATAAAGAAGGAACAAATAGTAATATAGAATCAAAAAAAATAAAAACAATTTTACATGAAAAATTGTCACAAGGTATGTATCTGATTAATTGGGATGGAAAAGATTCTGAAGGGAAAACACAAAGTAAAAACGATCATTATATTTATTATATAAAAATAAAGAGAAGAACTTTTACTCTCTATGGTAATGGCTTTATAAAAATGGAAGCAAAAACTAAGGTTACATCTCCACGTTAAATTTTTCTATTTGCTTCATATCTTCTAAAGCCTAACCCCGCAATCAACCCGACCAAAAACGCCGGGCATAAATTTGGTTAAGTGACTTATTTACAAGCGTTTTTGGCGGGTTATCGCCATCGTTAGCGGATAGCCGGCGCCCTCGTTAAATGTTCCGCGCCCACACATGGACACCCGTTCCGTTTACTCCCCGGCCAACACCTTGTCATCCAGAACATATCCGCGGTCGGTTTGTTTTACTTTTCCCGCGATATGGCGCGGGTCGTGCTCAAAAAGCAGCGTCCAGTTTTCTTCCACGGCCCGGGGCAGGATGCGTTTTTTTTCGGCCAGGGTATCCAGCGGATAGACGTCATAGCCCATAATGTAGGGCAGGGGGATATGCGCGGCGGTGGGAAACAGATCGGCGCAATAAAACAGGGTTTCCTGTCCGTCACGGATTTTAACCGCCTGCATGCCCGGCGTGTGGCCGTTCAGCACAATCAGCTCCAGCCCGGGGATCAGGCTGCCCTCGCCGTCAACCAGATTCAGCTTGCCATGCTCCTCGATGGGCACAAAGTTTTCACGCATAAAGCTGGCGCCGTCTTTTTCCGTGGGGTTCAGGGCCCATTCCCACTGTTTTTTCTGCACATGGTGTATCGCGTTGGGAAAGGTCAGCTGCAGATCGCCTTTTTCATCACGCCAGGTGGCGCCGCCGACATGGTCAAAATGCAGATGGGTGACAATGACGTCGGTAACATCTCCGACCTTCAGCCCTTCCGCCGCCAGACCGGCCTGCAGGCTGCCGCGGCTGTGATCCACATTGTAAATTTTTTTCAGCTTGTCGCTCATTTTATTGCCCACGCCGGTATCCACCAAAATCAGGTGATCCTCATAGCGGATGAGCATCAGACGCATGGAGAGGATAATACGGTTCAGCTCATCGGCCGGATTGGTGCGGCTCCACAGGGTTTTGGGCACCACGCCAAACATGGCTCCGCCATCCAGGCTTACATGTCCGCTTTCGATAAATGATATTTGATAGTCTCCGACATTGAGCATTTTTTATTCCTAAATATTTAAATAGTTATCAAACCAGTTTTCGGTCAAATCACAGGCGGTAAGGTATTCCGCCGGCGGCTTGTCACGATCCATGGGATGCTTGACATTAAAGGTATGTCCGGCATTTTCGATGATCTCCAGCCGCTTAACATAGGAACCGCAGGCCTCATGCAGCTTTTCACTCTCCTCCACGTCCACCGTTTCATCATCCGAGCCATGAACAAATAAAACGGGGTTTTCCTGATTTTCGCAAGCCTTGACAATATCCAGCTTTTCACTGTTGGCGTTCAGGTCATCCCAAAAGCTTTTCTTTATGGGCATCATCTGTTTTGTGCGGGCGTTTTCTATTTCGATAAAGCCCTTTTTCTGCCACTGGGCTATCTGCTCGTCGCTATATCGGAAAAAGGAGGAAACCGCGGCCCAGGTGACCACGCAACTGACAACATCGGTTTGCCGGGCGGCTGCAAGCAAAGCCGTGCCGCCGCCTCGGCTGTGGCCCAGCAACCCGATGCGTTCCGGATCCGCATAGTTACGGGCCATTTTATTTTCCAGAACGGCGTCCAGCACGCATTGCAGATCATCCACTTCATGGCTGTGGGTGTTTTCGCTAAAAGCATCCAGGTGTTCAAAAGTGCGCGGATCATAACCTATGCCGTTACGTGAAAAGTTGAAGGCCAGGGTAACGTATCCGTCTATGGCCAGCCGTTCGGCCAGGTCGGGAAAAAAGCCCCAATCCTTAAATCCCTTAAAACCGTGCACCAGAATAATAACCGGCGCCTCATGAACATCCTCGCGATGACGCAGGTCCAGCGTAATCGTTTCATTGGCTTTATTCATAATGCGTAGCGTTTTGCGCAGCATGGCTCTCCTCTGATAAATCTAAATGATACATAATATAAAATTGGATAAACACAAAAGGGGTGAAATCGATATGTCTTCTCACATTGGGTTATGCCTTTGAAGAAATCTACAAAATGATGCGGCTTACTACCAGACTTCAACTACAAATTTCGCATAAAAAACAAAACGCTTTAATTTAGCCGGGCTTTTTATTTTCGATTTGTTAAGGAAAACGGTTAAATTAAGCCGCGTCCCGGGATGCATTAACGGCGTCAAGGCTTACGACCGCATCCCGTAGTTCCAGACCGTTTTATCCGCGACAGGATTTTTTATTTAAATAAGCAGCAAAGGATTTCCCATGGCTAAAAAGAAATCATCGGCAAAGGCAGCACCCTCGACGCCTCCGCTACAAACAGGCATCCGTCTTTCCCGCCGGGTTCAGGATATCATCGCCCTGTTGGTTCTGGCTCTCGGCCTGCTGATACTGTTCAAGCCGATGGCCATAGACCGGCTTACGCCGCAGGGCGTGGATGTGCTGGCCTCCATCGGCACCAACCACCAGATAAAAATCTGGCAGAAGGAAAGCGGCGAGAAGGCGCTATGGAATCCCTATGTTTTTTCCGGCATGCCCCGTTATCAGCGTATTCCGCCGGTTACCCCCTCCTTTGACACGATACTGAACCTGCTCGGACGTTTATTTAACAACATTTTTATTTACACCCTCTTTGCCGCCTGGGGCTTTTATTTTATGCTGCGTTATTTCAAATTCAGCCCCCTGGTCAGTTTTGCGGGGGCCGCCCTTTTCGTACTGATGCCCCACTACAAGTCGCTGTATCTGGAAGGACATAACGCCAAATACCGGGCGTTGATGCTGCTGCCCTGGATCGTCTGGATGTTTCAGCTTTTCATAAACAAGCGCACCCTGTGGGCCGCGGCCCTGTTCGGCCTGGCCTTTGGCGTGCAGGTCCGTACCCAGCATTATCAGATCATCTTCTACACCGGCCTGCTTGTTTTCGCCATCGGTATTGCTCCGGTTGTCAAAGATGTTCTGGCCCGGCGTTACAGTGCTTTTTTAAAAGGCAGCCTGCTTATTCTGGCCGCCGTTTCCCTGGGCATCATGACCGCCGCCCAGCCGTTGTTTTTGGCGCAGGAATATCTGCCCTGGTCCAAGCGTGGTAAAACCACCATCCATTTAAGCGACCGGCAAAAAACAAAGGATGCGCGGAACAAAACCGGCGTGTCCATGCACTATGCCACGCAATGGTCCACGGCACCCTCCGAGTTGCTGACCTGGATTGCCCCGCGCGCCTTTGGCGGTATGTCCGGAGAAAAATACACCGGCAGTGCCGTGCCGCAACTCAAGGGACGTACCATTCCCGGATACTGGGGTGAGATGCCTTTTACCCAAAGCTATGAATACATGGGGGTGTTGACCCTGCTGCTGGCCTTGCTGGGTCTTTTCCTGAACCGGAAGAATCCGTTTGTTATAGCCCTGGCTCTCTTTGGCCTGTTCCTGACCCTGCTCTCCTTTGGCCGCCACTTTGAAAGTTTTTACAGCTTTTTTTATAACTATGTGCCCTATTTTAACAAATTTCGCGCGCCGATGATGAGTGTGACAGTTACCTTTTTTATAGCTTCCCTGCTGGCGGCCTTTGGCCTGCGTGGATTATTGCAGTTGGATTTTAACGACAAAAAAACGCTTAAATCCGTTATGTGGATTTGCGGCGGTTTTTTGGCTTTCGGATTGTTAAGCTGGCTGCTCGGGCAGGGCATGTCCTTTACCAAGGGCGGAGAAAAATACGACCCGCAGGTGATGGGCATGATCCTTTCCATCCGCAAGGAGATGTTCAACGGCGATATGTTCCGCTTTATAGCCTATGCCGCGGCCGGCGGACTGGGTGTATTTCTTTACACACGCCTAAAACTAAAAGCGTCTGCTTTGGCCATTTTACTGGTGGCGCTGGCCGTAATCGATGTAACCCAGGTACGCGAGTGGGTTCAAAAAGAACATATTAATCTGCAACGCCTGGAAAAGCGATATTTCAAGGCCACAGATACCGACCGTTTTATACAAAAGGATAAAAGCCTGTTCCGGGTGATGCCCATGGGTCGTGAGTTTTCCGATAACCGATTTTCCTATTTCCATCAAAATGTGGGCGGTTATACCCCGATTAAAATGTACACCATCGAGGAGATTGTGGAGAACAATCTGGGTAACGGCGCCGTGGCCAACCCGGCCGTTTTGAGGATGCTCAATGTTAAATATGTGGTTACCAAACGCTCCCTGCCCGCCGCTGATTTTGAGCCCGTGTTCCGCGATGAAAAAGCCCAGCTTTTAACCTATCGCCTGAAGAACTCCCTGAAGCGTGCCTATTTTGTGGATGCCTTCCGGGTTATCGCCGATGAATATGAACGGGTGGCCTTTTTAAATAACCCGGCCTTTAAGCCGGACAGCATGGCCCTGCTGGAAGAAGAACCAGACTTCCGCCCGGCCGCGGCGGACAGCCAAAGCGTACGGGTAAAAAGTTTTAGCCCAAGAGAACTGAAACTGGAGGTGTATACCGACCGCGAGGGTTTGCTGGTTGTTTCCGAAAACTACTATCCTCCGGGCTGGAAACATTTTATCGACGACCAGCCCGTGGATAAGGTCTGGAGAGCGAACCATACCATGCAGGCCATCGCCATACCGGCCGGGGCGCACACCGTAAAACTGCTGTTTGAACCGGACAGCTATACGCGCAATGTCCATTATGCCCAATTCTCCATGCTGATCCTGTTACTGGCCGCGCTGAGCGGACTGATACCGCTGATAAATCGGCGCCGGAGCGGTGCGGCCCCTGATAACGGCTAACCATGAAAACGGTTCTGATCATCAGCTACTACTGGCCGCCTGCCGGCGGGCCGGGCGTGCAACGGCCGTTGAAGTTTGCCCGCTATCTGCATGAACTGGGCTGGAAAGTGGTTGTGCTCACCGTGAAAGACGGGGTTTACCCCGCGCGCGACGATAGCCTGTTGGAAGAAATCCCCTCCGAAGTCAAGGTTTTTAAGAGCTTTTCCCCGGAACCGGAAATGCTTTTAAAAAAACTGGCCAGCAGCGACCCGCGACCTTCTCCCGTAGGCGTCCTGGCGGAAAAACCCTCATCCTTTCATAAGCGGATTATACACCATATCCGCCTGAACTATTTTATACCCGACGCCAAGGTGATGTGGCGCTACAACAGCCGGCGAATAGCCGAACGGCTTGTTCAGCTATACAAGCCGGATATCGTTTTCAGCACATCCCCGCCGCCCACCACCCATCTGATCGCCTATGATATAAAGAAGCGCTTTCCCGTGCGCTGGGTGGCCGATTTCCGCGATCCCTGGAGCCGGATTCACTATTACCGGGGTCAACGCAGCGCCTGGGCCGAAAAATGGGATCAGCGCCTGGAAAGAAAGGTATTGCGCGGCTGTGACCGGATCGTTTGCGTGAGCAGAGCCTTTGCCGACCTGCTGGTTGAAAGCTACCCGGAAAAAACCACCATCATTCCCAACGGCTATGACGCCGGAGACTTTGTTTCGCGTTACCGCAAGACGGAACGGTTCAATATACTTTACATCGGCGGGCTAAACAGCAACCGTTGGTATCCTTCCCTGTTTAAGGCGATCGTTCGCCTGTTACGGGAAGGCCGCCTTTCCGCCCCGGAAGTTTGCCTGACCCTGGCGGGAAATATCGCCCCGGCTATTCTGGCAGAATTACGTTATATATTTGCCGA
>JALXBH010000046.1 GCA_026991535.1 Calditrichia bacterium
GTAACGAATCAAGCGCAACGCATCTGTGCTGTCTTCCTCTGCCAGCCAGCCGCGGTAACCGGGCGGCAGGTAACTGATGCCGTCACGGGAACCAATCCAGAGACCACCGCGGCTGTCTTCAAAAATTTTTAACACATATCCGTCAAAGTCCGGCAATTTGCGGGTGGTAAACTTATTGTCCGACTTCCACTGCAAAAAGTGCAGTCCCCGGTAGGTGCCGATAAAGAGCAAATGGTCATCGTGCATGGTAGGCTGGAGACTGGTAACGCTTGCCACCTGCCGCGAACCGGTCATGTAAAACTCCGTCGTATCCACACGATTTCCTTTATGGGTAAACAAACCCAGGTGAGTGCCAATCAACAGTTTATCCTGCCGGGGCAGGAAGCAATAGGTGGAATTTTGGATACCGGGCAGGCGACGAAAATGGGAACGCGGCATCTCCCCGCTATCCAGATAGAACACGCCGAAGTTGGTGGCAGCAAAGATTTTCCCCCGGTAACGAATCACATCGGAGATAACCCCCTGGATGCCCTCCGACTCCGTGAAATAGGAGAAGGGGGATGGCAGTTCCACCCGGGAAAGCCCGTTGGATAGTGCCAGCCAGAGACCGCCGTCCTGATCGGCATATAGATAATTAACGGATTTGTCACGCAAACCACTGCCTTTGTCAACGATTTTTAACAAATTTCCCTGCATATCCATCAATGTCATGCCCGCCCTTTGGGTGGCGAGGGCAATTTTGTCACCGGGTAAGCGAATGGCATGAAACACCAGGGCGTTTGCCATAAAATTATCCGCCGGTGTCGGCATGTGCCGGATGGAGTTCCCATCGAAGATAAACCATCCGGAGAATCGGGATAGGATTAAAATATTGCCGTCATCCAGCGGCAGCATTGCGGCAATTGATTTATATGCAAATGGTTCGCTTCCCGGCACCATTACCAGGGAATCCCTGCGAAGTTCTTTTAAACCGGACTTCACTTCCCGCACGAAAAAGCGGTTGTTGACCACAAAAGCGGTATGAAACAGGAACCCCGGTTTCCAGATGGTCATCTTGCCGGTTGCCCAGCGGAAAATACCGTAGTAGCTTCGGAAGTAAATGGTATCCCCAATGGCAAGGGTTTCCCATATCCCTTTAAAGTCACGATATTCTTCAGGAATGAATTCTTGTAAGGAGACAAAGTAGAGATTGCCCACCGAATCCGGCGCCAGGTAACCCATGTCTCCCTGGGCGCCGACGTAAACCGTACCGTTGGCAAAACACAATGAGCGCACTGCGGCATTCTGCGGTATTCGGATCAACCGCCAATGAACGCCATCATATTCCAGAATGCCTTTATCATTGGCCACATAGAGGATTCCCCGGTCATCCTGGGTAATGTTATGATTGGCAGGGCTGGCGTGATAGTCGTTGGGGCGAAAGTTTCGGATAAGGGGGTTGCCGGTCTCTTCCCACCCTGCGGCGTTTCCGGATTGTGCAAGCACAAAACATCCGGTAAGCAATAGCCACCCGCCTATCCATCTGCGCCAATGGTTTCGAACATCGAAAAGTGAATTTGTAATCTTAAGCACCTTTCAAATCAATAAATATTCTGAGACATCTGAAGTATTCAGCTATCTTCTGTCATGATCCTTTAAAACGTTTTTTTCTGAAAATATATTCTATGACATGGCGATTTACCTGATTAATCGGCCCGCTAAACACCATTTTGGTGCTTAGCAGGCGTACCTGTCCCCCAGGCCAGGGCTGTTTTATGGCTTATAAAACAGCTGATGTTATATACCAGGGCATTAAACTCAAACCGGTTGCGCGAAAGATCATAATACCGGCAACGCTCATAGTGCAATACCCTAAAGAGAAAGATAAAGGGACGTTCAACGTTGTTTCTGACAGAAGAAAGCTTTTTGTTACGACGCTTTTGGGCGCAGCTTAAAGGCTGATCGCGATAGTCCCTGTCGAGAATGCCACAATAAACTTCCGCCGCCCGAAGCTTGTTTTTGCGCTTTTTATTTGCATAGCCCTTATCGCCAAATACAGCTTCTTTTTCTCCGGATAGCAGCTCTTCAAAACAGGGGCTGTCATGGACATTGGTCGGGGTAAACTTCGTGGAGTGGATGGCGCGACTGTCCCGGTCGACACCGATATGGCCTTTATAACCATAATACATTTTACAACCACGTGTAGATCGTCCACGTCTGGCGGGGGTAACAAACGGTTCAGACGGCTGCTGAGCTTAGTCGAAGCATTGCAGTTCACTCCGCTTTCACAATCTAACCTTATTCATTAGGATGCCCTTGTATATAAAATAACCGGTTTTTACCCCAGTTTAAAATAACAAGTATTGCAATTCCAACAACTGAGAAAATAGAAAATTGGATAAGTGAAAT
>JALXBH010000047.1 GCA_026991535.1 Calditrichia bacterium
GGCTGTTGCAGCTTTTCAGGAAGCCCTGAACGAAGGTAAGCCGTACAATGTGATATTTTTGGATATTATGATGCCCAACAAAGACGGCATGGAAGTTTTGCGGGATATCCGGGAATATGAAGAAAAAAGGGGTATTATGGGGCTTGACGGGGTGAAAATTATAATGACTTCTTCCCTGGAAGGGAATCATGACATTTTAAATGCCTTTAAAGCCGGCTGCGAGGCCTATATCGTAAAACCCTACAACAAACAACAAATAGAAGCCCGGCTCGCTGAGCTGGGCTGCGATACGGTAACGGTCTGACCCCATGCTGATGTATAATGTCAACCGGACGGAAAACGGTTTGTGCTTTGAGTTTAGCTCAAGCTATATTTATGTGGATAAAACCGTGGAGAATTGCGTTAGTTTTGTTCGTGAGAAATGTCTGGATATCAGTGAATTTGACCTGTCCGTAACATTGCATGAAGTGCTGTCCAACGCCGTGCGTCACGGTAATAAGGATAACCCGGAAAAGAAGGTTTATTGTAATCTGTATTGGAAGGATGACCTGTTACGGATTGAAGTCAGGGACGAAGGTAAGGGACTTCCTTCCGGAGACAGCCTGAAAAGGGAATCCGGAACGTTGGAACCCCATGGTATGGGCATGTCGATTATTGAAGGGTTTGATTTCGAATGCAGTTATGTATCGGAGAAAAACATTGTGTTATTAAAAAAGAAAGTAAAAGTACATCCAAATTAAGAGGGGAAAATGAGCCAAACTATTACAGTACAACCGGATTATAATATAACCGTTTCCAGCAGTGATGTGTTAAAGGATGAGTTGTTACGTCACATCAGAGAGGGCGCGGAGCATATCGTTGTGGATTTTTCGCAGGTTAAGATCATCGACTCAACAGGATTAAGCGTGCTGATATCCACCCATAACACCATAAAAGATAAGCATCCGCTGGAGCTGGTAAATGTTTCCGATGATATAAAAAGGCTGCTGGCCATTACGCGGCTGGACAAGCACTTTCAGGTGAATTAAGCCTTTTTCCGGCAAAAGAGATAAATTTACGAGGGCAATATTATGGCCATGATCGAAGATGATGAAATCATCAGAGTGTTTATTGAGGAATCAACCGAACATCTGGATGGTATAGAAAGTGACTTCCTGGAGATTGAGAAGGATGGCGCCAATATGAATGTGGATCTGATCAACAAGGTCTTTCGCGCCATTCATTCCGTAAAGGGAGGTGCCGGGTTTTTAGGGCTGGATAAAATAAAGGAACTGGCCCATGAAATGGAAAATCTGCTGAACCTTATGCGCAACGGCGAACTGGTTCCCACGCCGGAGATCATCAGTATCCTTCTTTCGGGTAATGATAAGTTGAACGAGTTGATCACACACTATGCCGACTCCAATGAAATGGATATTGCCGAGGAAGTTGTTATGCTTAAGGGCGCCACAACCGCGGCGCTTCCCGAGGATGAAAAAGACAGTGTGGAAATCGAAGAAAAGATATGCCTGCCTAACGGTTATCATGTTTTTTGCGCTAAAAAACTCGAACTGGATCAGGCGCAAAAGGCGGGCCGTATTCTCTATCTGGCCGAGTTCGATCTGCTCCGTGATATCGAACGTAAAAACAAGTCCCCTCTCGATATCATTAAGGAAATACAACAGGCGGGTCAACTGGTTGAAAGCAAAGTGGATATTGCCGCTGTGGGCACCCTCGATGAGCAAAATAATAATATGCGTATTCCTTTTTATGTCCTGTTTGCCACGGTACTGGAACAGGATCTTGTGGGTAAGCTGATAAATCTGGATGACTCCCACATCTATTATTTCAACAAGGAGCGTAATATTTTTCCCCTGTCCGCCGCCAATGACGCGGCAGAGGAACTTGCCGGAAATTTAAATGAGTCTGAGGAAAGCTCTGCTCCCGGGACCAACATTAAACAGGAAAAGCCGGAAGCAGCGCCGCCCCCTCCTCCCGCGCCTGAGAATAAAGAAGAAAAAAACGCAGCGCCGGCCGGGAAAACCGCTCCCGCCACTCCCCAAAAAAGCACAACAGCCAAAACGGCAACAGGCGGAGCCGCAAAGGAAAGTCATCCCACATTTGTTAATGAAACACTGCGGGTTAATCTGAAGGACCTGGATACCCTGATGACCCTGGCCGGAGAATTGGTGCTTACCCGCAATCAGTTATTGCAAACACGCAACCAGAATGACGCCAAGGAACTGGAGAATGCCATCCAAAGGGTGGATCTGATCACATCCGAATTACAGGAAGCCATCATGGCCACGCGCATGCAGCCCATTGGTATCGTTTTTAACAAATTTCAAAGGGTGGTGCGCGATCTTTCCAAAAAGCTGAATAAGAAAACGGAGCTGGTGATAGAAGGCGAAGGCGTTGAGATGGATAAAACCATCATCGAAGCCATTGGCGATCCCCTGACACACCTTATTCGAAATTCCGTGGATCATGGCATCGAGGATGTGGAAACACGTGCCGCCAAGGGTAAATCGCCCACTGCTATACTGCGGTTGAGCGCCCTGCACGAAGCCGGTCAGGTTGTAATAAAAGTGGAAGATGACGGAGCGGGCATAGACCCGGAAAGGATCAAGGCCAAGGCTCTGGAGAACGGTTTTATCTCCGCTGCCGAGTTGGAGGAAATGAGCGATAATGAAATAATTAAATTGATTTTCCGCCCCGGTTTTTCCATGGCCAGGGAGGTTACAGATATTTCCGGCCGCGGCGTGGGCATGGATGTGGTTTTTAGTAATCTTTCCAAGCTGGGCGGTACCATAGACATTCAATCCAAGGTAGATGTGGGTACCACCATAAGCATTAAACTGCCTCTTACCCTGGCCATTATTCCGTCGCTTATTGTACGCGTGGATGAAGACCGTTTTGCTCTGCCCCAGGTTAACCTGGTGGAATTGGTGCGTGTGTCCGCCGGTCAGGCTGCCAACCGCATAGAAAAAATAGACAATGCCGTAGTAATGCGTTTACGCGGCGCTTTGCTTCCCCTTATCGACCTGCGTCAGGTACTGCAGGGACAGGGAAGCGGCTTTACCGATCTGGAAGAGAAAAACGAGGCCACAAATATTGTGGTTGTTAACGCGGGCAGCTTTAATTACGGCATTATCGTCGATGACCTGCTCGATTCGGAGGAAATTGTTGTCAAGCCGTTGGGGCTGCATTTACATCATCTGGAAACCTATGCCGGCGCGACCATTTTGGGGGATGGCCGCGCCGCGCTTATCCTGGATATTGTGGGGATAAGCAAGGCCATGAAACTAAAACCGGTTAAGCAGAAACAGGAAGAGGAAGAAAAACAACTGGAAAACCTGCTGGGGCAAAAGGACAGCCAGTCCATGTTGCTGCTGAGCAACGGGCACGATGAACAGTTTGCCATTCCCCTGGGCCTGGTATCCCGTATAGAAAAGATCCGTAAGGAAGACCTGACGGAAACAAGCGGCCGCCGCGCTCTAAAATACCGCGGAGGTACGCTGATCGTTCTGGCTATTGAGGATGTGGCTCCGGTAAAACCAAGGGTAGAGACAAACTCTCCCTATGTGGTTGTTTTTAAATATGGCGGCAAGGAAGTCGGTGTTGTCGTTTCGCATATTATAGATGTTGTCGACTTCCTCACGGATATTGATGAGGATACTTTCCGCCAACCCGGCATAGTGGGGTCTTCCATTATTATGGACCGGATTACTCTGTTGATAGATTTGTATGGTCTGGCTGCCGCTGCCATGCCCGAACGCCTGGTGGAATTGGAAGAAGAAGTACAACGTAGCAGCAGTCATAAGAAAAATACAATCCTTATCGTGGAAGATTCAAAATTCTTTCTTAATCAGATAAAAGGCTTCACGGAAGATGCCGGCTATAATGTTGTAACCGCGCTTGACGGCGTGGAGGGTCTTGAACGACTGGAAGCTATGGAGAAGGAGATTGACCTTATCCTGACCGATATTGAAATGCCCAATCTTGACGGAATTGGTTTTACGCGTGAGGTTCGCGCTAAAAGGGAATTTCAGGATATGCCCATTCTTGCCCTTACGTCGGTTGCCGGAGAGGAGGCGGAAAAGGCCGCCCTGGAAGTGGGCATAGATGAATACCTGATAAAACTGGATCGAGAAAAGGTTTTGTCAAACATAGAAAATTATTTGCAAAACGGACGTCAAAATTAGGATACAGTCATGAAAAAGAGTGATCAGGAATGGATGGAGCTTACCATTTTTCAGGTAGCCGATGTCAATTGTGCCATGGATATCTTGAACATAAAAGAAATCATTAAACATCTGGAAATAACCCGTGTACATAATGCGCCTCCCTATATTCGCGGGGTGGCCAGCCTGCGCGGTGAAATTATAACCGTGGTGGATGTGCGGGAAAAGTTTGGTTTCGAACCCATTCCGCTCAATGAGGATATGCGTATAATAGTTACCTCCTACAAGGGAGAAAATACCGGTCTGCTTGTGGATAGGGTTTTGGATGTGCATATGGTGGATACGGATGCCATGGAGCCGTTGGCTTCCAATATTAACGGTATAAACCGTGATTTCTTCTCAGGAATATATAAAATGGAAAGCGGCCTCTCCGCGGTTTTGAATACGGAAGCGTTGCTACAGGGCGAATTGAATGAACACATACGCTAGAAAGGTTATGCATTATGTTTAAGAATATGAAGATTAAATATAAGCTCTTCGGCGGGTTCTTTTTGGCATTTTTAATTTTAGCCACTGTGGCCTTTAAATCGCAATACGCGCTCACAACCATTCATGAAAAAGAGTTGCAGGTAAATCAAATGGGAGAACTGCAACAACTTCTTCTTAAAAAAATTACGGACCATTATAAATGGGTAAATAAGGTTAATGAAGATATCGTGCGCCAAAGTACGGGATTGACCGTGGAAAAAGATGATCATGCCTGTTCCCTGGGCAAGTGGCTGTATGGCAGCGGGCGTCGGAACACGATAACTATGTTTCCCGGGTTGAAGGGGGTATTAAGTTCATTGGAAGAACCCCATGCCCGTCTTCACAATTCCGCGATGGGACTTGAAAAGCTGTTGCAATTAAATGTCAGCCAGATCGCCATATCCAATTACTATAAAAATAAAACCTCACCGGCGCTTTTGGATGTTCAGGCGGGTTTACAAAAAGCGGTAGACATACTAAGCCGTGATGCTCAAACAGCAGGGCGGGAGCTTGAAGACATACAAAGGTCTGCCATCCAGTGGGGATATGGGCTTCTTATCTTTGCGGCTTTTGCTTTTATACTAATCAGTATTCTTCTTTCAAATCTCATTGTAAAACCTTTGGCGGAAAGCGTGGAATATGCCCAGGCTATCCAGAATGAAGATTTAACCGTTTCCCTATACAGTGACAGGGGGGATGAGATCGGTGAATTGCAAAAAGCTCTCAATGACATGGGAGAGAATTTAAAATCCATATTGGGTGATGTTCTGGGCTATTCGGATCAACTGGCCGGCGCTTCGGAACAAATGAATGAAGCCGCCGGAAAGATGTCGCGGGAGACAGCGCAGGTAAATGAAAAATCCCATACGGTAGCTTCCGCCGCGGAAGAGATGAGCATGACGATGAAGGATGTCTCCAGCGCCAGTGAACACGCAACCGCCAACATGAACCATGTGGCTTCCAGCACAGAACAGATGAGCGCCACGGTATCCGAAATCGCACAAAATTCGGAAAATGCCCGCTCAATAACGGAAAAAGCAGTCAGATCCGTAGAACAGGCCTCTACAAAGGTAGCGGTTCTGGGCGAAGCGGCCCGCCAGGTTACCCAGGTTGTGGAAGTGATAAATGATATCAGCGAGCAAACGAAACTTTTGGCCCTGAACGCCACCATAGAGGCGGCCCGGGCCGGTGAAGCGGGAAAAGGATTTGCCGTTGTGGCCAATGAAGTAAAAGAACTGGCCAAGCAAACCAACGACGCCATCGGAGAAATTCGCACAAAAATAGAAGCCATTCAAAACTCCACGGATGATACTATCTCCGAGATAAGCAGCATCAGCAAGGTTATCGGAGAGGTAAACGATACGGTGAACAATATTGCCACCGCCGTGGAAGAACAGTCGGTAACCACCAATGACATTGCCTATAATGTAAAAGACGCGGCAAATGGTCTGAGTACCGTTTCCGATTCCGTAACCCAATCGGCCATGGCGTCACAATCCATCGCGGCGGATATATCCATGGTTAACCAAACCAATGATCTGGTTTTGCAGGAAAGTCAGCTGGTGAGTGAAAATGCCGGAGAGTTGGCTAAAATGAGTGAACAGTTAAAATCCATAGTCCAACGTTTTCGGCTGAACTGAAATCCGGAGTAAAAAATGACTATAAGACTGAAATTATTTGCGGTTATCGTTACGCTGTCTGCCCTGGGTATGTTTATGTTTTTGGTTAACTGGCAGCTCAGTTCATCCCAGGAACTGGATGCCCGGGTTATAAATCTGGCCGGACGTGAAAGAATGCTTAGTCAGAAACTTTCCAAGGAACTGGTGGCCTTTGTTGAAAAAAAGGAGCGTGAAGGTTCCACACCGGAGGCCCTTAAAAAGTCCATTCTGGAAACCAGTACAATTTTTGACAAAACATTAAACAGCCTGATTCATTCGGGAGAAGCTCCATTAACACTATCGGTGGAAGGGCCGCAAATATATTTGCCGGCGGCGGACAAGGAGATACAAACATCCCTTAGAGCCGTTGCTGCCGTATGGCAGGAGTTCGGCCCACATATAAAAAATATATTGCGGGGTGAATCCGTATTCAGTTCCCTGGACTGGATTTTGGATCACAACATGGATTTACTGGCAAAGATGAATATTGCCGTGGGACAATTTCAGAAGGCCTCCGAAGATAAAACGGAGATGGCGTTAACTTTTCAAAAGGCCAGTGCCTTTTTCGGGACACTGGTGTTTATTCTGGCGGTTTACCTGATTACAGGTATTGTAAAAAAGATTAACGAACTTAAAGATTATGCGGAAGCCCTGGGAACCGGTGACTTTACCGCGGAGCCTCCGGAAGCGTCGGAGGATGAGATCGGACAAACGGCCTCGGCTATAAGAGAGATGTCCCGCAATATAAAAAATCTTGCCGGCGGAATAAAAAGCAGTAGCGAGTTGCTTTCAGACTCTTCCGGTGAACTGATACAAATGGCTAGGGAATTGATTTCAAATTCGGGCAATCTTAATGAAAAAGTGAACTCCCTGGCTTCCGCCTCGGAAGAGCTGAATGTAAACATGCATGACTCTTCCGGCAGGGTGGGGCATTCCAGTGAGAATCTGAGCGATCTGAACAATACCATCAGCGAGTTACAGAACACGGTTCAGGGGATAGCCACAAACACGGGCAAAGCCAAAATTCTAACCGATGCCTCGGTTGAGAAAGTGGAAACCGCCAGCACCAGTATCTCTGCGCTTAGCACGGCCGCGCGGGAAATCAACCTGGTTATCGATATGATTGTGGAGATTGCCGAACAGACCAAGCTGCTGGCGCTTAACGCCACCATAGAGGCGGCGCGGGCCGGGGAGGCGGGAAAAGGATTTGCCGTTGTGGCCAATGAAGTAAAGGAACTGGCCAAACAAACCAATTCCGCAACGGAAAATATACAAAAACGCATTACTGCCATGCAGGATACAACGCGTCAAACAGTGCTGGATATCGAGTCGATCTCAGGCTCCATCCGCGAAGTAAGCGAGATTGTGAATGCCATATCCTATGAGGTTGATCATCAAAATGAAGCCACAAACGGTTTTGCCGGCAAGGTGACCGATACGCACCGGGCTATGCAGGATGTGAGTAAGGGCGTTTCGGAAATTGCGGACGTCACCCGGGCCATTGTAGAGGATATCTCCACGGTGCAACAGGAGAGCGCTCAGGTCGATAGCGCCGGGAACCTGCTTACGCAAAAGGCCAATCAACTGGTCAGTATAAGCGAGGAGTTGAAAAAGGGGTTAACGCACTTTAAACTAAACTAGGGATGCGATGCGATGAGCCGCAAAAAAATAAAAGTTCTTATTGTTGATGATACGGTTCTTTACAGAAAGATAATCAG
>JALXBH010000048.1 GCA_026991535.1 Calditrichia bacterium
CTGGATATGACGCTCTATCTGCGCATTGCCAACGAGCTCTACTTAAAGAGATTGATTGTGGGCGGTTTTGACAGGGTATATGAGTTTGCCAAAGATTTCCGCAATGAGGGCATAGACCGCTTTCATAACCCGGAATTTACCCAGGTGGAGCTTTATGTGGCCTATAAGGACTACAATTGGATGATGGATTTTGTGGAACGTTTGTTTAACCATATCGCCCTGGAAGTACACGGTTCGGCTAAAATTGAGTATGCCGGTCATGAAATCGATCTGACTCCGCCCTGGCCGCGTCTGCCTATATTGGATGCCATCAGGCAATATACGGGTAAGGATGTTTCTTCCCTGGATGAACGGGAACTGAGAAAAATTGCCGGGGAATTGAATGTGGAGGTGACCCCGGATATGGGCGCGGGCAAGATTGTGGATGAGATTTTTGGTGAATATGTGGAACCGAAACTTATTCAGCCCACCTTTATCATAGACCACCCGGTGGAGATGTCGCCCCTGGCCAAAAAACACCGCTCCAAACCGGGGCTGGTGGAGCGTTTCGAGCCCATCATCGGTGGCAAGGAGATCGGAAACGCCTTTAGTGAGTTAAATGATCCCATCGATCAGCGCCGGCGTTTTGAAGATCAGATGAAATTACGGGACCGTGGTGACGAAGAGGCGCAGATTTTGGATGAGGACTTTTTGCGCGCCATTGAATATGGCATGCCGCCTACGGCCGGGCTGGGCATTGGCATCGACCGATTGGCCATGTTGATGACCAATCAATCCAGCATCCGCGATGTGCTTTTCTTCCCTCACATGCGTCCGGAAAGCAAATAGCCATGTCCATAGAATCTTTTATTGCCAAACGCTATTTGCGGGCTAAGCGTAAAACGGGGTTTATTTCGATCATCACCTATGTATCCATCGCCGGTATTGCCATCGGGGTTATGGCTCTGATCCTTACCCTTTCGGTAGAAAACGGTTTTGAGAAAGAGGTGCGTACCCGTCTGATCGGCGCGGACGCCCATCTGCGCGTGCGTAAATACTTTACCGAGAATATTGAAAAACCGGACTCGGTGATGAATATCATCCGTAAGAACAAACATGTGCTGGCCGTAACGCCCACCATCTATTCCGAAGGGGTCATAAAGTCCAAAAATAAGCAGCGCCCCACGGCCATAAAGGCCATAGATATCAATACCGCCGATAATGTGACCGAGATAAAGAATAAAATTGTTTATGGTAGGCTGGATTTTTCTCCCAGGGTTATAAACGGTCATGAGGTTCCGGGTATTGTTCTGGGCAAGTTTCTGGCCGACGAACTGCTGGCTCTGAACATCGGTGATATTGTCTCCATCGGTTATATGCCGGACCAGGGCGGCTTTTTTGCCCAGCCGCGGGTTATGCAGTTTTATGTGGCCGGTTTGGTGGAATTCGGTTATTACGAATATGACAAGGTGTTCTCCTACATTTCTTTGCGTGACGGCCAGGAACTGTTTAACATGCCGGGGGCAACCTGGCTGGAGATTAAGCTGGACGATTACCGGCGGGCCGCCGAAGTGGGCAGGGAGCTGACCGACGAACTGGGTTATCCCTATGTTTCCATGACCTGGTTTGAAATGCACAAGTCGCTTTTTTCATGGATGGAAATAGAAAAATGGATTGCCATGGTTATTCTAAGCCTGATTATCATGGTGGCGGCTTTCAATATCGTCAGCTCTCTGGTGATGCTGGTGATGGACAAAACCCGTGAGATCGGCATACTGAAGGCTATGGGGGCCACTTCCCGGCAGATCATGCGCATTTTTATGTTCGAGGGCATCTATGTCGGTCTGACCGGTACGATCATCGGCAGCGTCATCGGCTACCTGATTGCCATTATCCAGATAAAATTCGAAGTGTTTACCCTGCCTTCGGACGTCTATCTTATCAACGCCTTCCCCGTGGAACTGGAGTGGCTCGATTTTGTCTATATTGCCTCCATTGCCATGATACTGAGCCTGTTGTCATCCGTTTACCCGGCCTACAAAGCTTCGCAACTGGAGCCGGTGGAGGCCATACGTTATGAGTAATCATGCCATGTCTGAATATGCCGTAAAAACAGAGAATATACATAAAAGCTATTTTAGCGGCCCGCAACAGGTTGATGTGTTGAAGGGAGTAAACCTGGAGGTATTGAACGGCGAGGTAGCGGTGATAATGGGCCCTTCCGGCGTGGGGAAAAGCACTCTGTTACATATAGTTGGCATGTTGGACCGCAGCGATAAGGGCCGTTTATGGATACGTGGCCGCGATGTTTCCGAACTGGACAAGGTGGGTATGGCGCGTTTGCGCAATGCCACCATCGGCTTTGTTTTCCAGTTCCATCATCTGTTGCCGGAATTCTCCGCCCTGGAAAATGTGCTTATTCCTTCTCTGATCCGGGACAGCAAAAATGCCGACGAAGATTACGCGCGGGAGTTGCTTGAGCGGGTTGGCTTAAAAGAGCGCGTCCTCCATAAACCGCGCGAGCTTTCCGGGGGAGAGCGCCAGCGCGTGGCCGTGGCCCGTGCCCTGATCAATAAGCCGCAAATTGTGCTGGCCGATGAACCCACCGGCAATCTGGATAAGCAGAGTGGCGAGTCGCTCTATCATCTATTACTGGAGCTGAACAGGGAGCTGGGGCAGACGCTTTTGATTGTAACCCATAACGAACATATGGCGGACAACGCGCACAGGCTGATACTCATGGATGATGGCCATATCGCCGATCAAAAGGTTATCGCGCGCCGATCGTGAAATGAGTATCTCCTTTGAACCCCTTGATATTACCTATCTGAAAGGTATTGGCCCCAAAAGAGCGGCGGTGCTGCAAAAACACGGCCTGGATGACCTCAACGCCCTGCTTCACTTTTTCCCCCGGCGTTATATCGACCGGCGTGACATCACCCGCATGGATGAGTTGCGGGAAAATCAGGAAGCGACGGTAATCGGCAAGGTGGAGTCGGCCGGTATCCGCCGCGCGCGTAAACCCTATTTTTGCATAAGCCTAAGCGACGGGCATGGCGTTATCGAGGCGGTTTGGTTTAATTCGCTGAATTTTTTTAAAAATCTCTTCTCCATCGGAGAATGGGTATCGCTTTCGGGTAAGGTGACCTTTTTCCGGGGCTATTCCATGTCCCATCCGGACTATGACCGCCTGGGCGAGCTGGATATGGATGCCGTGCAAAAAACGGGTGTTATCATTCCCCTCTATCCGGGAACCGACGCCTTTAAAAAAGCGGGCATCAATACCCATACTTTTCGCCGGGTCTTTAAGCAGATTTTTGATAAAAAACTGGTACGCTTTGAGGAGCATCTGCCGGAGGAAATCACCGGGCACTACGGCTTCCCCGATCTGGAAATGACCTACAGGAATATGCATGTTCCCGATGACCCCCAACTGTTGGATGCCGCGCGCGGTCGGTTTATTTACGAAGAGTTCTTTTTTTTACAGATTCTTTTTGCCCTGCATAAAAAACATGCCGGAGAAAAGTCCGCCGGGTTGGCCATGCGCGGGGGCAGCCCTAAGCTGAAGGCCCTTTACCGGGCGTTACCCTTTGAACTGACCGGGGCGCAAAAACGGGTGATACGTGAAATTCACGATGATATGCACAGCGAAAAGCCGATGAACCGCCTTTTGCAGGGTGACGTGGGTGCGGGTAAAACACTGGTGGCACTGATGGCGGCGCTTATTGCCATCGACAATGGCTTTCAGGTGGCCATGATGGCGCCGACGGAAATTCTGGCCGAACAGCATTATCTGACCGTAAAGCGTTTGCTTGAGCCTTACGGTGTAGAGGTGCGGCTTTTGGTCGGCGGACAATCGGTGCGCCTGCGCCGGGAAATTCTGGCGCGCATTCAAACGGATGAGCCCCTTTTTGTGGTGGGCACGCATGCCGTGGCCCAGGAAAAGGTCAGTTTCAGTCGCCTTGGGCTGGTGATTATCGACGAACAGCACCGCTTTGGCGTTATGCAGCGCGGAGCGCTGATGTATAAAGGGCGCGAGGTGGACACGCTGGTCATGACCGCCACACCGATCCCCCGCACCCTGGCCATGACGGCCTACGGCTCCCTGGATGTTTCCGTAATGGATGAGCTGCCTAAAAGCCGCAAGCCCATACGCACGGTTTGGCGTTACGACAATCAGGCCGGGAAAATGTACCAATTCATTCTGGAACGTGTGCGCGCGGGGGAACAGGCCTATATCGTTTATCCCCTGGTGGAGGAGAGTGAGAAGATGGATTTAAGGGCGGCCGCGGAAGCCTATGAACAGCTGAAGGCAGGCCCCCTGCGCGACGTCCGCGTGGGATTGCTGCACGGGCGAATGAAAAGTGTGGAGAAAGAACAGGTTATGAAAGCCTTTACGGCGGGAGAGCTGGATGTTTTGGTGGCCACCACCGTTATCGAGGTGGGTGTGGATGTGCCCCAGGCGACGATAATCGTTATTGAGCACGCCGAACGTTTTGGCCTGGCCCAGTTGCACCAGTTGCGCGGCAGGGTGGGGCGTGGCGGTCTGCAATCCTATTGTATTTTAAAAACGCCCTACAATATCGGTGAAACGGCCCGGGAGCGCATACGCATTATGACGGAAAGCAATGACGGGTTTCTGATTGCTGAGAAAGACCTGGAACTGCGCGGTTGGGGTGATTTTTTCGGTACGCGGCAAAGCGGCATGCCCGCCTTTACCGTGGCCAACCCCATTCGCGACAGGGAAGTGCTGGAAAAGGCCCGCCGCGATGCCTTTCAGCTTGTGGAAAAGGACCCGCATCTGCGTTTGCCGGAACATAAGTCCCTAAGAAAAAAAGTGGCGGCGGAATATAAGAAAAAGATAAAAATATTTAACATTAGCTGATGGATACACCGTGGCAACAATAACCATTGTGATTCCCCATTATAACGGGATCGACATACTGAAAGATTGTCTGGATGCGCTGTACGCGAACGATTACACGGATTTTGAGACCCTGTTGATCGATAACGGCTCCACCGATGGCAGCCCGCGTTTTGTGCGCGAAAACTACCCCCGGGTACGGTTAATTGAAAACAGTGAGAACAGAGGATATGCCGGCGCCTGTAACCAGGGGATTGAACTGGCGGAGTCTCCGCTGGTTTTACTGCTGAATAACGATACGGTTATGCCGGAAAATTTTCTGGAGGAGATGCACCGCTCGATTATGGCGGACAAGCGTATTGCTGCCGTTCAGCCAAAAATAATTTCCATACAGGATCACGACTATTTTGACTATTCCGGCGGCGCGGGTGGGGAGATGGACTGGTTCGGTTACCCTTTTGCCCGCGGGCGCATATTCGATACCGTGGAAAAAGACCGGCAGCAGTACGACGGCATGCAAACAGAGGTTTTCTGGACTTCGGGATGCGCCCTGTTGTTGCGTAAATCCGTTGCCCGGGAGATCGGTCTGTTGGATGAGGATTTTTTCGCCCATCAGGAAGAAATAGACTGGAACTGGCGGGCGCAGCTGGCCGGTTATCGTAACGAGGTGTGCTACTCGACCTACATCTACCACTATTCCGGGTACACCCTGCGCAGCGACAATCAGCGCAAGATGTATCTCAATCACCGGAACAATCTGATTATGATGCTGAAAAATTATGCCCTGCGTTCCCTGATTTTATTTTTCCCCGTTCGGGTATTGTTCGAAATGGCAACCGTGTTGGCCGATGTGTTGATGTGGGACGGGAAACGTTCCCGCGCGGTGTTGGACGCCCTTTTGTTTGTCTTTACCCATCCCCGTTTTATCTGGCGGAAGCGCCGCCGGGTGCAAAAACGGCGTAAGGTCAGCGATAGCGCCATTATCCGCAATATGTATCCCGGCAGCGTGGTTATAGATCATTTTGTGCGTAAAATGATGCCTTTTCATTGCATCAGGAGTTTCCGCAGGGGAAAAAAAAGAAACGGTTGAGGATACAATAAAATGTGTGGGTCGGAAATATTCCGTTTTTCCATACGGATTTTTCGTAAAATCACGGAACCGTTTTTAGCTTGATATGGTTTCATGGATTTGCTACTTTCGATGCTTGCTTACTTTTAAACGCTAACAGGGAATAATGTCTTTATGAACTGGATTAAAACAAACCGAATCGTAGCGGGTTTGATCCTGCTTTTTACGCTGGTTATTTACACCATGACCGTGGCGCCCACCGTGTCCTTTTGGGATTGCGGGGAGTTTATCGCCACCGCTTTCCGCATGGCCGTGCCGCATCCTCCGGGCTCGCCTCTCTTTTTATTGGTTGGACGGGTGTTCAGTATGCTGCCCATTCCCGGTGATGTTGCTTTCAGGGTCAATATGATCTCCGTTATTTCCAGCGCCTTTACCATCATGTTCCTTTATCTTTCCATAGTGCAGTTAATGCGCGAGTGGAAGGGCGGCAGGCTGGAATCGGCCGAAGACTGGCAAACGGCTATCTTTTCCGGCGTAATCGGTTCGCTGACCTTTGCCTTTACCCACAGTTTCTGGTTCAATTCTTCCGAGGCGGAGGTCTATGCCGCATCCATGTTGTTTACCGCCCTGTTGGTCTGGCTCTCCCTGGTTTGGGCGGAAAAATCCGAAGAAGAAAATAACGAAAAATATCTGTTGATGATCGCCTATCTGGTGGGTCTGGCCATTTCCGTGCATTTGCTGAACGTGCTGGCCATTCCCTTTGTAGCCATGGTCTATTTTTATAAGCGTTATGAGTTCACACCCGGCAACTTTATCACTATGACCCTGGTTACCGTGGTGATCATGGCCGTGGTCTATCCCGGCGTGGTCAAGTATCTTCCCCTGGTGGCCCGGGGCGGTTTCTTTTGGCTGTATATCATTTTTGCCGCCGTTCTGGCCGGCGCCTATTACGCCGTTTCCCAAAAAAAGCATTTGCTCAGCTTTGTCATGCTGTCGCTTACCCTGATCATGATCGGCTATTCCAGCTATGCCATGATTGTTATCCGCTCCAGCCTGAACCCCAATATCGATGAAAACAATCCTGAGACCGCCGAGAAATTTCTGAGTTATATCAATCGCGAGCAATATGGTGAAAGCAGTCCCTTTAACCGTACCGCGATTTGGAAATCCTCGCCCAATGGTAAGCGTTATGCCAGCGTGGGTGAGTTTTTTTGGAAATATCAGATTAACAAGATGTACAACCGCTATTTTCTGTGGCAATTTGTGGGTATGGATCCGGTAAGCGGCAGGTGGAACTGGCAGTTCCTGGCCCTGCCCCTGTTGATTGGACTGATCGGTATGATTTATCATTTCCGGGGGGACCCGAAACACGCCCTGGCCGTACTGGCGCTATTCTTTGCCACGGGGTTGGCCATCATCCTTTATCTTAACCAGCCCGACCCGCAACCGAGGGAAAGGGACTACAGTTACGTGGGCAGCTTTTTCGCCTTTAGTATTTGGGTGGGAATGGGCTTTGCCGGCATTATGGAAATGATAAGGGAGATGCTCCGGGGAAAAGTTCAAAAACTGGGTTCAGGCATTATGCTGGGAACGTTTGTCCTTTTGATGCTGGCCTCGCCGCTGCAAATGCTGGCTAAAAACTTTAAATCTCATAATCGCACCGGCAATTATGTGGCCGCGGACTATTCCTACAATATGCTGATGTCCTGCGAGCCCAACGCCCTGCTTTTTACCAACGGAGATAACGATACGTTTCCTCTGTGGTACCTGCAGGAGGTGGAAGGCGTGCGCACGGATGTGCGTATCGTCAACCTGAGCTTGCTGAATACCGACTGGTATATAGAGCAGTTGCGAGACCTGGAGCCGCGCGTGCCGATGAAGATGAGCGATGATATGCTTAAGAATTTGAGCCTGATGCCCTGGAAAACCCAGGAAGTGACCCTTAAGGTGCCACCCCGCGTGGCGGACAGCACGCTTAAGGAATACAAGGCCGCCTTCCGCCGCGTGGCCATCGATCCTCCCAGGGAGATCAAGTTTAAGGTTCAGCCCACATTTACCAGCGGCCCTTACAAGTTTCTGCGTGTTCAGGACTATATGATTCTGAACATTCTGACGGCCAACCGCTGGAAAAAACCGGTTTATTTCGCCACGACCGTTCCCCGTGAAAATATGGTGGGCGGACTTTCCGAATATATGCGCATGGAAGGTTTGGTGTTGAAGGTGGTGCCTTTTAAGGATTGGGCCATAGACCCGCAAAGGATTGAGCGCAACCTGTTGCAGGCCTACCGCTACCGCTTTCAGGACCCGGATGTTTATTACAATCCCAGCATCATAAGCCTGTTGCAGAATTACCGCACGGCTTTTATCCAACTGGCGGAGTACTACGCCCGGATGGAGCGCAACAAGGAAAAGATGGCCAGGGTACTCAACTATATGGATGAACAACTGCCTCCGGAAACCGTACCCTGGGGACGTTCACTGTTATCGGATTACCGGGACGCCTTTAAGGTGATGCTGGATTCCAGTTATGTGGACACGGTTCTGGCCCGCAACGATAAGCCCCGTAAGATTATGAGCATAGCCCGGGTTCTGCTGATGAATGTACAGGAGCCCGCCCTGGCCGCGCGCCTGGCGGAAAAGGCCTATGAGGTCAACCCGAACAGCGCGGAAATTGTGGGCTTGTTGGTAAACGCTTATGAGTTTTCCAATCAACTGGGCAAAGCCATTAGCGCCCTGGATAAGTGGCTGGAAACCCACCCGGACGATCGGGCCGCGCTGCAAATGAAACGCCAACTGGAATTGCGGCAAAAGAACTAAGGGATGCGTTTACTCAAAAATCTCCTGAAAGTGGGGATTTCTCTGGGGTTGTTCAGCTATCTGGTATGGATATCCGATCCACAACAGGTGTTACGGGTTTTGGGCAATGTGTACAGCGAGCACAGGTTACCATATGTTTTCTATGCTTTGGCAACCGGTTTTGTCAGCGTCTGGTTTTTGGCCTGGCGCTGGCAGATTGTCCTTAATGCTTTTCAGCAGCCCTATAACATTAGCCGGCTTTATGGTATTTATCTCATCGGTATGTTTTTTAACAATTTCCTGCCTACCAGTATCGGCGGCGATATTGTGCGTATCTACCGTGTGGCGGAAGAGTCCGATGACCGCACCCTGGCTTTTTCATCCGTGATTATAGAACGTCTGCTGGGTATCGCGGCTACATTGTTTCTTTCCATTCTGGCCCTGTTCTATGTAAGCCGTTTTTACAGGGACAGCCGTTTAATGGTAGTGGCCATGCTCCTTTTTGTGGCCATTATCGGCTTCTTTTTACTTATGTTCCGGGAAAAGCCCTTTACATTTCTCTTACGCCTTTTCGATCGCTTTACACTGTTGCGCATCGGTGAGCGCTTCAATAAAATGATCGGCGCCATTCATATGCTTAAAGACCGGCGCGGGGTGCTTTTGTCCGTTTTTATCCTTTCCGTTCTTTCTCAGGCCTCTATTGTGTTCATGAACTATTTTCTGGCATGGGCTTTTCAACTTCAGGTAGGCCTGATGTATCTTTTCCTGGTTGTGCCGGTTACCTTTCTTTTAACCATGCTGCCCTCCATCAATGGCGTCGGTTTCAGGGACGGGGGATTTATTTTCTTCCTTAGCAAGGTAGGTGTTGCAAATGCGGGAGCGATTTCTCTATCTTTTATGAACGTAATCATTCCCATGTTTATATCTGTTTTCGGTGGATTTCTGTTCATGATCCAGCGGAAAAAATCCAAACAAAAGGAGATAGAAGCCATTGAAGAAAGTTTATAAAACCCTGACCGGCCTGCTCCTTTTGTCGGGCGCCCTGCTGTGGCAATGCAATGTGGATTTCCGTCCCGAAAGCATGGGCCTGCAACATCGTGTTTTTGTTTTTGCCGACTCCCTTTTGTGGGAGCAGGTAGGGCAGGAGGTGGAGCTTTATTTTAATGACTTTGTGGCCACGCCCAAGGCCGAGCGCAGCTTTATCGTTAACTGGAAGCCCCTGCGTGAATTGGATGACTACAAGATGCGCATGAACATATTCTTTTTGGGGACAACCCGCCCCGGCTCTGAGGTGAATGACTATCTGCTAAAAATTGTGCCCCCGGAATTTATAAAAAATGTCAACGAAGACAGGAACTTCTATTTTTTTAAGGATGATCTCTTCGCCCGACATCAACTGAGCCTGTTTATGATAGCCCGGGACATACCCACCTTTAAAACACAATTCAACCGTTTAAAAAAGCAGATGCTGGAAGGCTTTCGTAAAAGATACTTTGCCCGTCTGGAAAAAAGTATGTTTGACAAAGCCGAGCAGTTCAAGGTGGAAGATATTCTGGCGGAAAGCTTTGGCTACCGCATTCGTGTGCAACATGACTATTTTCTGGCAACCAGCGATCCCGAAACGCAATATATATGGCTGCGCAGGGTTTCGCCGGACCGTTCCGTTTCCATCTGGAGGGCGGACAGCCTGCCCGTCAATCCGGGCCGGATGGATTTTATTCGTGAGCGTGATCGCATGGCAAAAAAATATTACAGCGGCGATACCGTGGTTACGGAAAATGTAAAGCTGGACAGCGTGGTGTTTGCCGGAGGCCCGGCCATAAAGATGACCGGCTCCTGGGTTAATGCCGGCCTGCTGGTAGGCGGCCCCTTCCGCACCTATTTCTTTAAAAAGGAGAGCAGCGGCCCGTACTATGCCCTGGATATTTCGGTAATGGCGCCCAATAAAAAGAAGACGCCCTTCCTGGATCAACTGGAAGTGATTGCGCGCTCCTTTTCCTTTGCCCCCATGAGCGGGGAAAAAAGTAGGCGACGCAGGTAGGCGGGAAGAGAAGAACACAAACCAAACCGGGAAACCTATGCAAAAAATAGCGATTTTACTTGGCAGCAAAAGTGATCTGCCCTTTGTGCAGGCCGCGGAGGATTATCTTAACTACTTTAATCTGGACTATGAAGTAATCATAAGCTCCGCTCACCGCAATCCGGAAAAGGTAAGCGCCTTTTGCCGCGAGGCGCGGGAGCAGGGCTATGGCGCCATCATTGCCGGGGCGGGCATGGCCGCTCACCTGGCGGGAGCGGTGGCTGCCCATACAACTTTGCCCGTGCTGGGGGTGCCTCTGCCCGGAGGCGTAATGGACGGGGTGGATGCGTTGTTGTCTACCGTGCAGATGCCCGCGGGCATACCGGTAGCCACCTTTGCCGTGGGCAAGGCGGGTATGCGCAATGCGGTTGTGTTCGCGGCACGGCTTTTTAGCGTTAATGACAAAACCCTGGCCGACCGGCTGGAAGAATTCCGGCAAAGTGGAAGTAAGCTCGCTTAAGATTGCGGGAAAAGGTACTATTTGCTAAATTTCTACTCTTTGCAAATTCCAAATGGATGATGGATGAATAAACTTGTGGTTTTCGGCTCTAACGGTCTTTTAGGCCAAAGTATTGTAGAGCGTTTCAGAAAAAGATATGATTTATACGCAGCCAGTCGCGGCGAGGTGAATAAAAGCAGCATTGACGCGGATCGCTATACGCGGGTGGATATGACCAACCGGGCGCAAATGAAGGACTATCTGAGTGAGCGCCGGCCGGATATTATCGTAAACGCCGCTGCTTATACCAATGTGGACGGCTGTGAAAAAGAACCGGAAGCCTGCTGGGCCGGCAATGTGCGGGCCGTGGAAAATATCATCGATAGTTGTGTGGGGTTTGAGCCGATTCTGGTTCAGGTGTCCACGGATTATGTGTTTGACGGCCATGCCGGGTATTACAGTGAAAAGGATGCGCCGCGCCCCGGCGGAAACTATGCCCGCAGCAAGCTGGCGGCGGAAAAGATTGTGGAACAATCGCCCTTGCAGCATATCATTGCCCGTACCCAGGTGCTTTACGGGTTTGGACGGGAGTTGAATCATAACTTTGCTACCTGGGTAATCAGTCGGCTCTCTTCCGGTAAAAACATAAAAGTGGTCAGTGATCAGGTGGGTAATCCAACCTATGTGGATGATCTGAGTGAAAGTATCTACCGCCTGTTGGAAAGAAAGGAATACGGCTTGTTTCACATCAGCGGTTCCGAGACAATCAGTCGTTTTGATTTTGCCCATAAAATAGCCGAGGTTTTCGATCTGGACACGGGGCTGATAGAGGAAATATCCACGGAGCAGTTGAATCAACTGGCGCCGAGGCCCATGAATTCCTCGTTTGTTATAGACAAGCTGGTTAATCGTATCGACTGGGAGCCCGGCGATATTCTTTCCGGGCTTCAACGCCTGAAAATCAGATTGGTGGACAGTCATGGTTGATGCCTCAAAAGCACTTATAATCATACCAACGTATAATGAAAGCGAAA
The DNA here is from genome assembly GCA_026991535.1 of Calditrichia bacterium. Lineage (GTDB taxonomy): Bacteria > Calditrichota > Calditrichia > Calditrichales > J004 > J004. Next base: position 12,262 of record JALXBH010000048.1, read on the forward strand.
ATATCCGTCCCCTGGTGGAGGCCATACACCGCTATCAGCCCGAGGCGCATATCCTTTTTGTGGATGACAACTCTCCTGACGGCACCGCCGATCTAATCAGGGAAATTCAGCAGAACGATCCGCTGATCCATTTGTTGAGCAGGCCGGGGAAAATGGGTCTGGGCAGCGCCTATCTTGCCGGTTTTAAATATGGCCTGTCCCGGGGTTATGAATTTATTTTTGAGATGGATGCCGACTTCTCTCATGATCCCAAGGAAATACCGGCCTTTTTAAGAAATATCGAACACAACGATCTGGTGCTGGGCTCGCGTTATATCAAGGGGGTAAACGTGGTGAACTGGCCCCTCCGCCGTTTGCTGCTCAGCTATTTTGCCAATGTATATTCGCGCCTGGCTACCGGACTCCCCATTCAGGATGCCACGGGCGGCTTTAAATGCTTCCGCAGGGAAGTACTGGAGAATATTGATTTTGACGCCATTAAGTCCAACGGCTATGCCTTTCAAATAGAACTGACCTTCCGGGCCTGGAAAAAAGGTTTTCGTATTAAGGAGATTCCTATTATTTTTATAGATCGCGTGGCGGGTGTTTCCAAGCTTTCCAAGTCGATTATGTGGGAAGCCATATTTCTGGTTTGGAAGCTCCGTTTTGCCAGTATGTTTAACAAACTATAAACACAGGAAATATTATGTCCTCAGACGCAAAAGTGGTATTGGAATTTGAAAAGCCGGTACACGAACTGGAAGAAAAAATAAAAGAGATGCACAGCTATGCGGAAAAAACCGGGATGGACCTCAGCGAGGATATAAAACGCCTTGAGGAAAAGGCTGCGGAATTGCGCAAGGAGGTTTACAATAACCTCAGCCGCTGGCAAAGGGTGCAACTGGCCCGTCATCCCAAGCGCCCCTATTCTCTGGACTATATCTCACGCATGACCAGCTACTTTGAAGAGCTGTTTGGCGACAGGCGCTTTGCCGATGACCATGCCATTGTCTCCGGTCTGGCCCGTATGGATAAATACTCCGTGGTCATCATCGGGCAGCAAAAGGGGCGCGATACCAAAAGTAATCTGCACCGTAATTTCGGCATGCCTAACCCCGAGGGGTATCGCAAGGCCCTGCGCGTTATGGAGCTGGCCGCCAAATTTAACAAGCCCATCATCACCCTGATCGACACACCCGGCGCCTATCCCGGGCTTGGGGCGGAAGAGCGGGGCCAGGCCGAGGCCATCGCCCGCAATCTGTTTGAAATGGCGCGCCTTCCCGTGCCGATTATCACCGTGGTGATAGGCGAGGGCGCTTCCGGCGGGGCTCTGGGTATCGGTCTGGGCGACCGTATCCTTATGCTGGAAAATGCCTGGTATTCCGTAATCAGCCCCGAGGGCTGCGCGGCCATATTGTGGCGGGACGCGGCCAAGGCCCCGCAGGCGGCCGAAGCCATGAAGGTTACGGCGCCCGACCTGGTTGATCTTAAAATTGTGGATGAAGTGATATCCGAACCCGAAGGGGGAGCGCATAACGATCCCGACGCTACGGCGCAAGCGGTTAAAAAAGCCATTGTCCGCCACCTAAAGGATTTATTAAAGCTACCGACGGATAAACTTATTGAACAAAGGTTGGAAAAGTACGGTAAAATGGGCGCTTTCGTGGAATAACGGAGCGGACGGTTACAGACCGGAGACTCTAATTCCACTTGACTTATGAAGGCCGTCACTTTATATTTTGACTTAAGCAAAATTCGGAGAATTGCATATAAGCTGTTTGTTAAAGGAACTTGATTTTTAATTGTACTTGTATTGATGCATTTTTGGAAAGTACTACCTTTAACAGGCAGCTTATATTCCGGCTCTTATTAAACCGGTTAAGTGGAACAGGTAGTCTTTCCATTTAACCGGTTTTTTATTTAAGGAGGAATCCAATGTTTAAGCGACTTTTTTTAATAACCACCCTGATGATGAGCTTCTCATCTCTGTTGTATGCCCAGGGGCCCGGCGAAGCGGCCGTCCCTTTCCTGTTGATTAATCCCGGCGCCCGTTCCGGCGGCATGGGGGAATCCGGCGTGGCCCTGGCCAATGATGCCACGGCTGTTTATTGGAACCCGGCCGGATTGGCCTTCCAGTATGTTGACCCGGAAATAGACTCACGCGGCGAAGTATCGCTGATGCACGCCAAGTGGCTGCCCCAGTTTAACTTCAGCGATCTGTTTTATGACTTCCTGGCCGCGCGTTACTATGTGGATGGCATCGGTATGCTGGGGGCGGGTATTACCTTCCTTAATCTGGGCGAGAATGTGGCCACAAGCACCACCGGTCAGGAGTATGACCGTTTCCGTTCCCAGGAATATGCTTTTACCCTTTCCTATGCCACTCAGTTGAAGCCCAATCTCGGTCTGGGGGTAAACCTGAAACTGATCCGCAGCGAGCTGGCCCCGGAAAGCATAAATGTGGGTAACGAAAGCACTAACGGCCGTGCCACCGGTGTTGCCGTGGATATCGGCGTAATGTGGATGCCCGACTATGAGATGTTTGACAACCGTCTGACCGTTGGCGCCAATATGTCTAACTTTGGTCCGGCCATTTTTTACAATGATGAAGCTCAGTCCGACCCCTTGCCGACCAACCTGCGCGTGGGTATTGCCTATAAGGTGATCGATGATGAATTTAATAAAATGACCGTTACTTATGACGCCAATAAACCGCTTTACCGCCGTGAGGGCGACAAAGCCGAGAATTTTATCACCGCCGCTTTTTACTCCAGTTGGTTTAAGGGTAAGCTTTCCGACCGTTGGAATGCCATCACCCACTCCCTGGGGTTGGAATACTGGTATGGGGACCTGATCGCCCTGCGCACCGGATATTTTTATGAGAATAAAAACTTTGGCGGCCGCCAGTTTTTAACCTTTGGCGCCGGCTTAAAGTACAATATCTTTAACTTTGACTTTGGATATATCTCCGACGATAAAGACAGCCCTCTTTCCGATACGATCCGTTATTCGCTGGCTGTCCATTTCTAAAAAACAACGCCCCGTTCCGGCGGGGCTTTTTCTTTTATTTAAAATATCGAATACCGCATGAAACGCTTATTTCTGCTTTTGATAACCCTGTCGCTGTGGACACAGGCCGCCACAACGGTGCGTGTGGCTGTTCTGCGCGTTCAATTCCGGGAAGACAACAACCGTTTGACCACCGGAAACGGCCGCTTTATGATCGACACGGTGACGACCGATCCCTATGCCATAGACCCGGCGCCCCATAACCGTACCTATTTCAATGACCAGCTTATTGCGGCAGACAATTATTTCAATGCCGTTTCAAGAGGAGAGGTGCGCATTGAAGGTCGCGTATTCCCCAAGGGGCTGAATGCCGCCTATACTCTGCCCGAGGAGATGGCTTTTTACAATCCCAATACCAGCAACGCGGCCATCGATGAAGGCGTGGCCCGTCTGTTTAGGGACGCCATTCAACTGGCCGACACGGATGACGCGCTTGTGTTTGCCGACTATGACCTGGTGCTGGTTTTTCATGCCGGGGTGGGGCGCGATGTGGACCTGGGTTTTGACGAAACGCCGCAGGATATCCCCTCGCTTTTTCTGACGCCGCGTTTTTTAAGGGATAATCTCGGAGCGGATTTTAACGGGATCAGTGTGGATAACGGGCAGTTTACCGTTACGCAGGGAGCCCTGTTGCCCGAAACCCAAAATCAGGCCGGTTATGACCTGGCCCTGACCGGATTTGTGGTCTCCAATATCGGCTCCTATCTGGGGATGAAAGACCTGGTCAGCGTACGGGAGGGCCGCTCCGGCGTGGGCCGTTTCGGCCTGATGGATGTGGGGCTGCTTAATGCCGCGGGACTGATTCCCGCGCCGCCAAGCGCTTATAACCGCCTGTTGTTAAACTGGGAACGGGCGGTGCCCCTTAAAACGCCCTCTTCGCAAGTCAGCATACCCCGCTATCTGAAAAACGATGGCAAACAATCGGTGTATGAAATAGCCGTCAATGAGGACGAATCCTTTTTGCTGGAATACCGCGGCGACCGTTCCGTGTATCTGGACAGCCTGCAATTTGAGCTCTCCCGCGACAGGGAGCGTACGGCCAACTATATGGAGGTGCTGCAAACCTTTTTGCCGGAGCGCATAACACTTTCGGACTCCAGCGGCGTGTTGCTGAAAGTGGATGACTATGACTGGGGTCTCGGCGGGGCCGGCATGCTTATCTGGCATGTGGATCGTTCCGTGATCCGTGAACAGAGCGATGGCTTTATTAATGACGACCCCGCTCACCGGGGTGTGGACCTGGAAGAAGCCGACGGCAGCCAGGATATCGGCCAGGCCTACTCCATACTTGATGCCGGCTTTCAGTCCGAACTGGGAACGCCCATAGACTTCTGGTACAAATCCAACCCCTCTCCGATTTATAAAAACGAATTCTCCGCCGAAAGCACGCCCTCCAGTAATTCCTACCGGCAACGGGCTCCGACGGGAATAAAAATTTTCAACTTCAGCGAGGCCCGGGCGGAAACGATGACCTTTTCCTTTGGGCGTGATTATTTTGAATCCGGCTTTCCTAAAAAACTGCCCGGCAAACCCCTGGCGCTTACCGCCGGCAGGATAGAGAACGCGGCGACGGATTATTTTTTTACCTTGAACGAAGGCGGTTTGCTGACCATTTTTTCGCGGGAGGATTCCGTTAACTGGACCCTGCCCGCGGGCGCCTTTAATACGCTTACTTTGGCTGATCGTGATGAAAACGGACGTTATGATGCCCTGATTGCCACGGTGGATGATTCTGTTTTTGCCCTTGAGCTTGGCGCGCCGTTACCCTCCGTTCCGCGGAATATCTTTGCGCCCCTTTTAGTTTCCGGCATAAGCGGCGCGCCCGTGGCCGGCAGCACAACCATCACCCTGCCCGCCGGACGCAACCTTTTGTATTTGGACTATAACGGCCTGTTTACGGTTGTGGATTACAGCGTGGCCCTGAAGGAAGCCACTCCCGGCTTTACCCTGCCGGAAAACATTAGCGATGCTTTTGACTACAGCCGCCTCTATTATGATGGCGACGATGCTCTGCGCGAATTCCGTTTTAGCAACACAGAGCGCCGTTTTTACAGCGTGGAAGACAATGTTGTCGATTTTACCGTCGGGGATTCCCCGCGTGGCGGTCCCGCGGTTGTCGATATAGACGGTAATGGTATCGTTGATATTCTGTTTGTCACGGAAACCGCTCTTTATGCCTACCAGCTTAACGGCGTTCTCCTTAGCGGATTTCCCGTTGAACCGGCCCTTGGCACGGAAGAGCGTTTTGTGGGCACTCCCCTGGTTTACCGGGATGAAAACGATGAGGTGCGTGTTGTTGCTTTTACCGACAATGGCAGCCTGTATGCCTGGGATGCCCGCGGACAACGGCTGGAGGGTTTTCCGCTGGTTACGGGGGGACAGCTTAGCCGGGGGGCGTTTATTCTCCAATGGGATGACGACCCGGCCGCGGAGCTTTTTACCGTAAGCGATTCGGGCGCTGTTTATGCCTGGGAACTGGCTTCCACCAGCAGTTTTAAGGCGCTTTGGAACGGTCCCCGGGGCGATGCCTCGCGTAGCGCGGCCCCTCCGCGTCCCGCTCCCATCGAGAGGAATCCGGGTTTTATCCTGGACGCCTCCCGCGTATACAATTATCCCAATCCGGCAAAAAATAACAGAACCCGCATCCGTTACTATCTAAGCCAGGGCGCCATCGTTACCATACGTATTTATGACGGCTCCGGCTTCCCCGTGGCCGAATTCCCCGCGCCGGGCAACCTGAACGGATTTAACGAGGTGGAGTGGCGCGTGGATAATGTCGCCTCCGGCGTCTATCATTGCGAAGTACGCGCGGAGGCGGGCGGTAAAACGGAAAGTAAAATTATAAAGATTCTTGTGGTACACTAAATGGTAAAACGGCTTTTTCTCCTTCTCTCTCTCACCTTTCTGAACGCCGGTCTGCTCCGGGCGCAGCTTTATGATCAATACAACCATCCCGAGCTGGAATGGCACTCTTTTGACACGGAACATTTTACGGTGCATTACCATCAGGGAACGGAGCTGACCGCCTTTAAGGCCGCCAAAATCATCGAGGAGATTTATCCCGCCGTTACCGCCACCTATAACTTTAAGCCAAAGGACAGGATTCATCTGATTCTCAGGGACACGGACGATTATTCCAACGGCGGCGCCTTTTTCTTTAACAATAAAATTGAAATCTGGGCTACCAATCTGGACTATGTGATGCGCGGTACCAAGAACTGGTTGCGCGATGTGCTGACCCATGAGTTTACCCACATGGTCAACATTCAGAAAATCATCAAATCCAATATGACATTTCCCTATGGCTTTATTCAGTGGTTCGGTTATGAAAAGGAACGGCGGCGTGATGTGGTGCGCGGCTTCCCCAATGTTTTGGTTTCCTACCCCGTCAGCTCGGTGAACATGCCGGTATGGTTTGCCGAGGGAACGGCGCAACATCAGAACGACAGAGCCCGTTTTGATTATCGCGATCCGCACCGGGAGATGATTTTGAGGGACCGCGTATTGCATAATCGCCTGCTCACCCTGAATGAGATGTCTATTTTCGGTAAGACCAGCCATGGTAATGAATCCAGCTATAATCAGGGTTTTGCCTTTGTTAATTTTCTGGTGGAACAGTATGGAGAAAAGGTGCTTTCCGACATTACGGAGATAGACAGTCATTGGAGCAGCTATACATTTGACGGTGCGATTGAAAAGGCAACCGGGACGCCCGTGGACAGCCTGTACCGGCGCTGGAAACAACAGCTTAGGCGACGGTATACCCGCCAAACCGCAACGATCCGCGCCCACGAGCATAAAGGGCGTCTGATAGAAAAAGAGGGTTTCGCCAACCTTTATCCCGTTTTTGATCCCGATGGTAAGTATGTGGCCTGGATCAGCAACAAGGGCCGGGACTACTTTTCGCAGAACCGCCTTATCATCTGGGACAGGGAAGAGGGAAGCAAGAAAGAACTGCCTGTTTCGGGCGTCAGTTCTTCACTGGATTGGTCTCCGGACGGCCGCTATCTGGTTTATGCCCGGCAGGATCGGGACCGCCATATGTCCTCCCTGAATGATTTGTATCTGTGGGATGTGAAGAATGAAAAAGAGATACGGCTGAGTTACGGCTTGCGCGGCTCCAATCCCTCTTTTAGTCCGGATGGCCGTTCCATCGCCTTTGTGAGCGCCACCGACGGCCTGCATGCCCTTAACCTGCTGCGTCTGCCGCAAAACCCGGAATCCGAAACCTGGCGGGAGGTGGCCTACAATGTTACCACCGGCCGGCTGCTGCCGCACAAGGCGGAAACAATCTACCAGCGGGATGTGCGGGTACGGGCTTCTGAGCTGATACAGTTGCTGGCCTTTGAAGACGGAAGGCAAATATATCACCCCCGCTGGCGGCCCGATGGCCGGCGGATTGTTTTTGGCACGGCGGTGGAGTATGGCCGTAATATCGGGCAATATGACCTGGAAACGGGAAAGTTCAGCATACTGATGAAGGCCCGGGAAGAACTCCGTTATCCTGTTTACAGCCCGGATGGCGCCTGGCTCTATTTTTCTTCCAGCAAAACGGGCATCTATAATCTTTACCGCGTTAAAAGCGACGGCGGCCCGGCCCAACTGCTGACCAATGTAACGGGCGGGGCGTTTATGCCTACCGTGAACAACAGGGGCGAAGTGGCCTACGCCTGTTATGACAGCATCGGCTATAAGCTGGCCTTTATGGCCCGGCCCGTTGCTCTGGATGCGTCCCTGGCCCGTTATGATGATGATTATCCGCAATCTGTTCCCGTTAAGAATTTTAATGACGATACGATCCCCGAATATGCCACCCGGCCCTATAAAACCACTTTTACCCGAACCCAGATCCTGCCCCGTCTGTTTATCGATTACGGTACGGTTAAGCCGGGATTTTATATCACCAGTTCCGATGTGCTGGATCAGTTTAGCCTGGTGGCGGGGGCGGCGGCCAACAGGGATTTGGACTATGACCTGTATGCCTATGCCGAGTATAAAAAAATGGCGCCTACTTTTTTTGCCGAGTTTTATAACTCTTCCGCCAACATCAAGGACACGCTGGAACTGGATCGCGGTTACGTGGTGAAAGGGGTGCGCAATGTCGGTTTTAACCTTATGCAATACAGTTTCGGGGTCAGTTATATTCCCCTGGAGAAAATGCATGTCAGCCTGACCTATACCGGCAGCCGTTACTCGGCGCAGTTAGACCCCTTAACGCTGAGCACGCCCACGGATGGTCTGCTTTATGTGCCGACCATTCGTTACGATTACCTGCGCGGCCAGGCTGTGCATTTTAAGCTTATTCTGGATCGCCTGGGTGAAGATCGTTACGCGGCGGTAAATCCCTCATCCGGTTACTACCTCTTTTTTAAATATGGCTATGAGGATAATGATTTCCTGCAGGGGTTTGCCACAAACCGCCAACTGGGTTTGGAGGAGTTTAAACGCTATGCCTTTAACAGCCTTGAGTTTAACGGCGAGTTGTATCTGGCCAACCCCTGGCTGGAACAGCACGCCCTGGGCCTTAGTTTAAAAAGCGGTTATATCGATCGTCCCGTGGCCGGTTTTTTTAATTACTTTGCCGGCGGCCTGATCGGTTTGAAAGGCTATCCCTTTTACAGCATAGAAGGGCGGCAGAAGCTGATTGGCGCCCTGAATTATCGTTTTCCGATCAGCCGGGGACTGAACTGGCATTTGGGGCACCTGCGTTTCGACAAGCTTTTTGCCGGTTTCTTTTTTGAGGCGGGCAATGCGTTTAACGAAACGCGCGTTAATGTGGCCGACTTTAAGCGCGACGTGGGCGTGGAGTTGCGCCTGGATACCTTTTCCTATAATATGTTTCCCACGCGCATTTTTGCCCAGGCGGCCTGGCCCCTGGATGTGGCCCGCAACGGATCGGTAAGCTATCCGCGCGAGTGGCGCTACTATATGGGCATTTTGTTTGATTTTGATCTGCGTGAACGCGCCGGGAGCATGAAGGATAATACATCCTTTCGGTCGCGCTTAAGGTAGTGACGGGAAAAGTAGAGAAAAATTTTAAAACTGTATATGTTTTTATAAAGATGTAAATAGGGGCATTACACGTCCGCAATGTTACATCTTAAAGAACAGGAGAACAAATGAATATCCGTATATCCCTATTTTTTGGGTTTATTATCCTTGGCCTGCCCCTTTTTGCGGGAGAACAGCCCGCCGCCTTCCGCGCGGCCCTGTTAACGACGGGCAAGGATGCAGCTGCCGTAAAGCCGCTTATGGTTAATAACAGAGCGGATTGGTACGAACCCGCGGCGAAAACCGAACTTTTAAATGAGATGCGTCTTCATTTCCAGACACAGGAATCCACGGAAGAGGGAACAAAATCTCCCGCTCTTTCCGCGCTTTTTTCCGCCGTGGTGCCCGGAGCGGGGCAGGCCTACGCCAAATCTTACTGGAAAGCGGCCGCCTTTGCCATGGCCGAGGTGCTGCTGGTTGCCGGTTATATTTCCTACCAAAGCCGCGGTGACGCTAAGGATCGTGAAATGCGCGCCCTGGCCGATAGCCGCTGGGATGAAAAACGTTATTGGAGTAAGGTGTATAAGCTGGCCACGGATAACAACGACTGGGACGGACCGCCGCTGCAAACAGATGCTAACGGCCTGTTGTCACAATCCGATGTGGATGCCAATATAGACCGGCTGCGCTATTGGGAAAGCAACGGCAACTATTATGGCTTTACCCATGTGTTGCCGACAACCAAAACACAACAATACTATGAGATGATCTACAAATATCTTATCCAGTTCGGCGTGGGCTGGCAGGAACTGGGCAACGACTGGAACTACTATGATAATCCTTCCAGTCTGAATAACCTGACGGACGACGTGGCCCGCTATAAAACGATCCGCAATCAAAGCAACGATTTTTACCACACAGCGGTAACCCTCAGTTGGGTGGTGCTGGTGAATCACCTTGGCAGCGCCATTGACGCCGCGCTGACGGCTAAAAACTATAATCAGAAACTGCATGTGCGTCTTTACGGGCAGTCCCGCTATTACGCGGGCAGGGTAATGCCCATGTACGGCTTGCAGTTTAATTGGTAAGGCAGGCCCATGAAACTTAAAGCACTTTTGGTCATGTTTGTTATGCACATCAGCCTGGCCGCCGCTCAACCCGTGGAATTATTTTATTCGCAATTAACTCTTGCGGCAGACTCCGTGCAAACGGCCGTGCCCGTCATACCCTTCGGGGCGGCCCAAGCTTCCGGCGGGGCCCAAGGCGTTAAATCCGTGGGAACGGCGTTGATGCTAAGCCTTTTGCTGCCGGGAACGGGGGAATATTACGCCGGGGAAACCACTCAGGCCCGCTTTTTTTGGGGCGTGGAAATAGCCGCCTGGGGCGCCTTGCTGTTTAACAACAGCTATTACAACAGCTTACGTAGCGATTATCAGGCCTGGGCCGGCGTACATGCCGGGGTGAGCGCCTCCGGTAAGGATGATCAATACTGGATCGATATCGGCAAGTTTGACGACATTTATGCCTTTAATGAAAAACGCCTTCAGGACCGCCGCCCGGAGCGGTTGTATGACCCGGCGCGGTATGCCTGGCAATGGGACACGCGCGATAATCGTTTGACCTATGATCTGAAACGCCTGAAAGCCTCGGCCATTAAAGATCGCCGCCTTATTTATGCTTCGGTCATTCTGTTGAATCATCTGGTCAGCGCGGTAAACAGTATACGCCTGGTGCGGGCGCAAAACAACCGGCTGACCCGGCGGGTGGATTACCGCCTGTTTGTGGATTCGCCGGGGAACGCCCCTTCCGTAACCCTGGGGCTGGTGGCCCGCTTTTAAATGCGCGTGCTGATTACGGGCCTGAACGGTTATGTGGCCTGGTATCTTCTTCAAAACATTCCGCCGGAGGTGGAGGTTGCCGGTACCCTGCGTCCCGGGGTGACCAATACCTTTAAGTTCCCCGCCCGGTCTCTTGATTTGGAAAAGGATATTTCCTCTCAACTTTCGAATAGCCCCGCGGACGCCGTGATTCACACGGCGGCACTCTCATCATTGGCGGCGTGCGAACAGAATCCCCGAAAAGCTATGCGTGTAAACGCGCAGGCCACCGGCGAGCTGGCCCGCTGGTGTGCCCGTAATAAGGTGCGGATGATCTACCTTTCCACCGATATCGTTTTTGACGGGGAACAGGCGCCCTATGCCCCGGATGACCCGCCATCGCCCGTTAATTGGTACGGGAAAAGCAAATATGCCGGCGAGCAACACGTTTTGCGGGAGTGCCCGGAGCGTGGAACCGTTATACGTCTGCCTCTGTTGCTGGGGCCTTCGCCCCATAAAAAGAATTTTACGGACTGGTTTTTGGAGCGTGCCCGCGCCAACCGGGAAATTCCCCTGTTTTACGATGAAGTGCGCACTCCGCTGCCCACGGAGGAGGCAGCCGGAAAAATATGGGATTGTCTGCTGACCGGACAAAGGGGCGTCATCCATCTGGCCGGAAAAAAAAGTTATAACCGTATGGAGTTGGGGCGTAAATTGGCATTGGAGTATAATGTGCCCGGCGCGAAATTAAAAGCGCTAAGTTTGAAAAGCGCATCGGTTCCCCGGCCCCGTGATGTACGGCTGAAAAGCTGACCTTTGATAAGGAAGATTTATGCATAAAAAAGAAACAACGCCCGTCCCGCCCTTCGGCGAGCGGCCCATGGCTTTTTATATCATCAGCGATTTTGAAAAGAAGAGGGAGCGGCTTGATGATATAGAACAGCGCTGGCTGAGGCAGGACCCCTCCGTACGCGGTCGTCAGGTGCGCCGGCTGGCACGCGGCGCGGTACGCCACCGCATGTTATTGGACTGGCAGATCGGTCGTTTATACAGCGGAAAGCACCCCATGGAAAAAAAAACAAAGCTCTGGCTGCGTCTGGCGCTGTTTGACCTGATGGACTCCAGGGAGGAAGCCCCGAGACGGGTAAACGGTTGGGTACAGGATACGCGCGACACACTGGGTGAAAGAGCCGTTAGTCTGGTTAACGCCCTGATGCGTGCCTATCTGCGTGGCAGGGAGCGCATAGATCCCGCTGTTCTGGAAGATATCCGTGAGCGGTTGGCTATAAGCTACTCCTTTCCCCGCTGGATGGTGGAACACTATCTGGAAACCTGGGGCGAGGATTTTACCGGCGAAATATTACGGCACCTTAACCGGACGCCGGAACCGGTGCTGAGATACAATCCCCTTAAAATGGAACGGCAGCGTTTTGAGGAGGAACTGGAAGCCCTGGGCGTCTCCTACCGACGTTCAGCCCTTTCGGACAGACATTACAAGGTGGATAGTGTACGGAAAATAGAAGAAGCGGAAGGTTTTGACGCCGGCTTTTGTTCGGTGCAGGATGAAAGCGCCTCCATCCCGCCGCGGCTTTTGGAATTAGAGGCCGGGGACACTTTTCTGGATGTATGTGCCGCGCCGGGGGGTAAGTTTACGCAGGTTCTGGAAGAGAACAGGCAATTGCAACTGGCGGTAGCCGTGGACAGCGATATCAACAGGCTGCAAACCATCCGGGAAAATATGGCACGCCTGGGCGTGCGGGGCTATCTGGTGGCCGCCGATGCCCGGGACCTGCCGTTTAAGCAATCCTTTAATAAAATCCTGGCCGATGTGCCCTGCAGCGCCCAGGGGATTATCCGCAAGCATCCCGATATAAAGTGGCGCCGTTCGCGCAATGAGATGGAGGCTTTTGCTTCGCTGCAAAGGGAGATTCTGCAAAGCGCCTGGAAACATTTGAAGAAAGGAGGGCGCCTGGTATACAGCACATGCAGCATAGACCCCATGGAGAACGAAGCGGTTGTGGAAAGCTTTGAACAGGCAAGGCCGGCCGTGGTAACAAACTCCCTTGTGCCTCAAAGATTTATAACGGACAAAGGTTTTGTGCGCACCTTTCCCCAACAGGGCGTGGATGGAAGTTTTGCCGCATTGCTGAAAAAAGAGCCGGCCGGGGAACCGGAAAACGGATAAAATGAAAGCGGAAAATAAATCTTGGAATCAATCTCTGAAATGTGCAAATTGTATATGTTAATGAAACCCTGTTTTGGTAAGCGACCCGTAAAAGTATATTAAATTGCACCTACCCTCATTCTGTTGTATATTTGCCGGTCATAATCGTTTGAATTGGATACGGAACCGATGCTGGAAGATCTAAGCGGAAAACTCGAGTCGACGCTACGCAAGCTACGCGGATATGGCAAGCTGACCGAGAAAAATATTGCTGACGCCCTAAAAGAAATCCGACGCGCTCTGTTGGAGGCCGATGTAAACTATAAAGTTGTTAAGGACTTTATTGACGAGGTGCAAAGGGAAGCTGTCGGGGAAGAGGTGCTGAAAAGCGTGACCCCCGGGCAGATGATCGTCAAAATAGTAAATGACAAGCTGGTGGCCCTGTTGGGGACCAGCAATACGCAGATCAAGAGCGCGGGAATCCCGCCTACCATCATCATGGTTGCCGGGCTGCAAGGCTCCGGTAAAACAACCTTTACGGCAAAATTGGCCGCCTGGCTGCAAAAGCGCGGGCGCAAACCCCTGCTGGCCGCTTTGGATATATACCGGCCCGCCGCCATTCAACAACTCCGGGTGTTGGGGCAAAGCCTGAATGTGCCGGTGTATGACGAGGGCATTGGCGATCCCGTACGCATCGGGATGAATGCCGTTAGCGCCGCCCGTAAACAAATGTGCGATACCGTCATTTTGGATACGGCCGGGCGTTTACATGTGGATGAGGAAATGATGCGCGAGCTGGTGAATGTGAAAAATCGCGTTCGCCCGCATGAAATTTTGTTCGTGGCCGACGGTATGACCGGTCAGGACGCGGTTAACACGGCAAGCGAATTCGCCGGAAAATTGAATTACGACGGCGTGGTGTTAACCAAGATGGATGGTGATACCCGCGGAGGAGCTGCGCTTTCCATCCGTGCCGTTACCGGCAAGCCGATCAAGTTTATGAGCATCGGCGAAAAGCCCAATGCCGAGTCGATTGAAGCTTTCTACCCCGATCGCATGGCGTCGCGGATATTGGGTATGG
>JALXBH010000049.1 GCA_026991535.1 Calditrichia bacterium
TAACGGTCTGGAACTTCAGATCACAACCCGTATTTAGGAGGAAACCATGAGAACCCTTATTTTACTTCTTTCTCTTTTTACCTTTTCCGCCGCCCAGGTGGTGGGCAGCACGGCCAAGCCGTTTACGCTGTATACGGTGGCCGGTAAATCCGTATCCCTGTCCGATCATTCGGGCAAGGTCATCTATATCAACTGGTTTGGCAACACCTGCCCCACCTGCCTGCAGGAAGGCAACGATACGCAAACAAAAATTGCCGACCGCTACAAGGATCAAAACTTTGTGGCCCTGGGTATCGACGTCTGGGACGGTTCGGCTAACAGCGTGCAGAATTTTATCAATCAAACCGGCATCAAGTACGATTGTCTGCTCAATGGCGGCTCCACGGCCTCCGACTATGGCGTGCAGTATCAGAAAAGCACCGTCATCGATCAGCAGGGTGTGATTCAGTTTTATGACCGCACCAATAAAATTTCGGCCATCAACAGCACCATCGACGGTTTGCTCTCCACAACCGGCCTGGAAGAAAAAGGGGCGGCGGTAAGCTCTTTTGAACTGAAGGCCAATTACCCCAATCCCTTTAACCCCAAAACCGAAATACCCTTTAGCAATGACCGCGAGCAGAACATCCGCCTGCGCATCTACGATATAAACGGCCGCCTGATCCGTACTCTGGTCGCGGCCCGCTTCGCGCCCGGAAATTACAGCCTGAGCTGGTACGGAAAGGACGACCGCGGAAAGGCGATGGGCAGCGGCGTCTATTTTGTGCGCCTGGAAGGGGAGCAGACACAACGAATGCGGCGCATATTATTGCTGAAGTAGATGTGGGACTTGTCTCCTTAATGAAACAGAGGCTGCTTTCCTTTTGGGGAAAGCGGCTTTTTTTTTATGGCGCGCGCGGCAGACTTGCCCGCCCTGATCTTTTCCCCCATAAGCCCGGCCCGTCATTTTTTTGTGGCGATACGCCGGATGTATTATATTATTTTCTGCATAAGATGAAACCCGCTCTTTCTTTTTACGCATACAAATGGCCATACTTATCACATTTTTGGAGGTACAATGAAACCCGTCATTTTTATACTTTCGGCCCTGATACTTTTTTCCGCCTGTCAACAAGCGCCAAAAAGTTCCGGGATCGATCTTTCCCACATGGATAAAAAGGTGCGGCCACAGGACGACCTGTACCGTTTTATGAACGGCACCTGGCTGAAGGAGTTTGAAATCCCCGCCGACAAATCCAATTACGGCTCCTTTTCCAAACTGGCCGATGAAGCACAAAAGAATCTGCGGGCCATAATCGAGGAGGCGGCAAATGCCCGCGACAAGCAGCCGGGTACGGAACGGCAAAAGGTCGGTGATCTTTATCTCAGCTTCATGGATTCCACCAGGATTGAGGAGTTGGGCATGGAGCCCATAAAGCCGGAGCTGGAACGCATTGCCGCCGTAAAAAACCGCAAGGAACTGGCGGAGCTGATGGGTTACCTCTCCATGGTTGGCGTACAGCAGCCTTTCGGTATTTGGATCGGCCAGGATCAAAAAAATTCCACGCAATACATTGCCTATCTCTGGCAATCGGGCCTCAGTCTGCCGGATAAGGATTACTATTTTAACGAAGGCGACCGTTTTAAAGCCATCCGCGAAGCCTATTTGAAACACCTGGAAAAAATGTTTACCCTGGCCGGTATCAAAGATGCCGCCCAAAAAGCGCAAACGGTTTACAACATCGAAAAAGAGATCGCCGAAAAGCACTGGACCCGTACACAAAACCGCGACCGCAATAAAACCTATAACAAATACGGCAAAAACCAACTGCTCAAGCTGGTATCCCATTTTGACTGGGATCGTTATCTGGCCACCAGCGAAATTCAAAACCTCGAAGAACTTATCGTCGGCCAGCCGGACTATATGCAGGCCTTTGATAAAATCTACAACGGTCACAGTGTGGATGACTGGAAAACCTATTATACCTATAAGCTGATCCGTTCCGCCGCGCCCTATCTGAGCAAAAAATTTGTGGATGAAAGCTTTGCCTTTTACAGCGCCACTCTCCGGGGCATCAAGGAAAACCGTCCCCGCTGGAAACGCGGCGTTAGCCTTACCGAGGGCGCCCTGGGCGAGGTGATCGGCAAGATCTATGTCAGCCGGTATTTTAAACCCGAAGCCAAACAGCGTATGAAGGAGCTGGTGGAAAACCTGAAGGAATCTTTCCGTCAACGGCTGGAAGAGCTGGACTGGATGAGCCCGGCCACCAAGGAAAAAGCCAAGGAAAAGCTGGCCAAGTTCGGTACAAAGATCGGTTATCCCGATAAGTGGAAGGACTATTCCGCCCTGGAGATCAAGGCCGATGACCTGATCGGCAACATCCGCCGCTCCAACATGGTTGAACACAGAAGAGAGGTGGCCAAGCTGGGCAAGCCGGTGGACCGGGATGAATGGCATATGTATCCGCAAACAGTTAATGCCTACTATAACCCCAGTATGAACGAAATCGTATTTCCGGCCGCCATCCTGCAACCGCCCTTTTTTAACATGGATGCCGATGATGCCGTCAACTACGGTGGTATCGGCGCGGTGATCGGTCATGAGCTGACCCACGGTTTTGACGATCAGGGCAGAAAGTCCGACGGCGACGGTAACCTGACCGATTGGTGGAGCGAAGAGGATGCTAAAGAGTTTGAAAAAAGAGCGGAAATGATGGTGGAAGAGTACAACAAGTTTTCACCCATCGAGGGCATGCATGTGAACGGAAAAATGACCCTGGGTGAAAATATCGCCGATCTCGGCGGACTGACCATCGCCTACCATGCCTATCAAAACAGTTTGAAGGGCAAGGAAGCCCCGGTGCTGGACGGTTTTACCGGCGATCAGCGGTTTTTCCTGGGCTGGGCCCAGGTGTGGGCGCGCAAATATCGTCCGGATGAACTGCGCCGTCGTTTAAAAACCGACCCCCATTCGCCTTCGCAGTACCGCTGCAACGGCATTGTTACCAACATGCCGGAGTTTTATAAAACCTATGACGTGAAGGAAGGGGACAAGCTGTTCACTCCCGAGGATCAACGGGTGCGTATCTGGTAAGGATAAGGGCCGCGACCGCGGAAAACTCTCTTAATACAAAAAAGGCTGTCCCGTGAGAGACAGCCTTTTTTTTTTTTGAGGAGGAGGCGGGAAGGGGCCCGCCTTTGAGGATTTTCAGATTTTCATCCAGCGTCCGGGTACCCAAACCCAGCCGCGGCGGTTTTTTTTCCAATGACCGTTGAGCCACTTTTGATGCGGGCGGGCCTTAACCCAGCGCCCTTTTTTCCAAACATAACGGTGATTTTTTACCACCCAGTGTCCGGCAATCCATACATAGTTGCTACCGGGCTGCGCCGGCTTAATCACAACCACCCTGGGCCGCAGCGGTTTTGTTTTTACCACAATCTGCGCCCGGGCCGGCATAAAGGCCGCGCTTAAAAAAATCAGCGCCACAATGTAAAATGAGAGCTTCTTCATGATGTTCTCCTTTTCGAAAGTACGCCATTGAAACGTTCAAAAACAATGCCAAACCACATAAGTCCAGTAAAAACCAAGGGTTATAAAAAATACAACAACAACCATGTGTGAACCGGAGCGCACAAAAGTGTACCATTCGGTATATTTTTTCACAATAGTGGCCGATAGTAATCATGATGGGATATATTTACGGACACGTCACTTTATCACGGGAAATTGTATGAAAAAGATTGCCCTATGCCTGGTAATGTTAGCCACCACCGTTTGTGGACAAAACGGAGAGGAAAACGCCCGCTTCGCCGGTCTGGATTTTTCTTTCAACCGCTATGACTATCAAAATATTCAGGGGCTGAATGGCCCCTTAAGCACGGTCGATGCCGGCCGGGTTAATCAACAACAGTACAGTTGGGGGCTGGGACTGGTACAGTCCGTGGGAAAGGCGGTGCAGTATTATGATTTTGACATGCAATATTTGATCAATGATTACAGAGAGGGCAAAGAGCTGTCCACGCGCATGCGTATGCTTAACTTTTCCCTTGGTCTGGGCTATCCCCTTATCGGGCGTGAACGCTTTTCGTTTATCCCAAGGATCAATCTGGGGGTACGACAGGTGATTCTGGATATTAAAGAAAACGGACTAAATGAAATAAGCTGGAGTGATTTGGCCGACAATAAAAAAACCGCCTTTTCCGTCTATGCCTCGGCCATAACCCTTTCCGCGGGTCTTCGTCTGGAATATTATATTTTACACCGGGAGTCCGAGGAGGCGCGCATCAGCATCCCCCTGAGTTTTGAATTGTCATACCATTATAATGTGTTCACCCTGACCGCACCTTCCTTGCTAAGCGCGGATCCGGGAACGGAGAGAGTAAGCGGCGGGCCGGCCCTGCTGCAAAATGGATTTCGTATAAGTCTTTCTTTCGGCTTTCGCGGAATTCTTAAGGAGACGCGGCCGGTTTTTTATAATTGACGCTCTTTTATCTATTTAGATTCAGACGCCGCGTTGATTATCCGAACTATTGTGGCTGAGTGTTCACGGATAAGGTATACCAGGCCTGAAATAAAAAACGAGAGAACGGCCCAGCTTAAGACTAGCCCCAACACATCCGGGCTATTAAAAATCCAATCCGCCCACATTAAATTACCTGTCAGGACAAAGGGCACTATACAGGCTGTCCCGGCCAGAATCGCCGTTTGATATTTAAAAGTACCGTTACGGTTTTTAAGCTTAACAAGCATGTTTAATGCAAGATACCCTATGGAATTGGACAGCACCAAAAGAAGACCGAAAAAATTGGCTATATAAAAAGCCTCGCTCAGGCCTCCCCATTTATCAATGTCACCGTTTTTCAACATTAAGATATCTATACTAAAGAACAGGGCGGTGGAAATTGATCCGGATAAAATAAAAAGAAACATCTGCTTAATAAGCTCTTTTAACGCCATCATCGCCTGTGATAAACCTGTTTCGTTCAAACAAAGTCCCTATTTGTTGTTAAGATCGCTCCTTTTTCAACACCTCATCGATCCGGTCATTGTCTTCAACGCCGTGTTCGTCGGTTTTATGGTAGCTGCTGCCATAACCCTTGTTTTGACGTATCTGGTTCAACTCATTTTTCTTGGCATACAGTTCGGCCAGCTTTTGCGGATCGAGCCCCACTAACTGGCATTTACTAACCCAAAAATGCAATTCATCTATCAGCTCGATGCGCACATGGTCCCAGTCGATGCTATCCTTATCCTTCCACCACTTCCAGGGCAGCTCCTGCTCCAGCTCTATCGATTCATGAATCTGTGCCCGGTTATAATTGAGCAGCCAGGCCACGCGGTTTTTTATGGTCGCCTTATCCTGACGTTTCTGATCGCACAGTTCATCATAATCCTGCCCGTGGCGTTCGCGCAGGATACGTTTATTCAATTCATATTGCTTTTGAAAGATGTCATCCAACAGACTCATGTCAGCCTCCGTTTTTTGTATCGTTAAAACCGCGGGCCTTAAGTACCAGCCGCGTTTTTAGCTTATGTAAATCTTCTTCCAGCCCCACGGGATATTGATGGGGATTGACAAAGCGTTTTATCCCTTTATGAAAATGTCGCAGCTGTTGCCGGGCGTGTTGGCGCACGCTATGAATATCGGGCGTCTGATAGACACAGCGCCCCGCGCGAAATACCGGTTTAAGCAGATCCTCATACTCAAAGGAGGCGTCAAACTTTTTTCGGCGGGTGATGTCAAAGGGGTCTACAATAACCGATGTTTCCCCGATGCCCCTTATCTCGTCAAAAATGGCGTCTCCGGCATATTCGTCATGTTTTTTATAGCGCCGCACCTGCAACATACCGGGGTTGGATATTTTAACGTTTTGCTCGGAAAGTTTGATTTTATACTCCCACTGACCCTTTTCCGACTTAAGGGCGTTTAGCTTGTATACTCCGCCCAGGGCCGGTTGATCGTAGGCGGTGGCCAGCTTGGTGCCCACGCCCCACACGGCAATGCGCGCCCCCTGCGCCTTAAGGGATTGAATGATATTTTCATCCAGATCGTTGCTGGCGTAGATGCGGCTTTCGGTAAAACCGGCTTCGTCCAGCATGTGCCGGGCCTGTATGCTGAGATAGGCCAGGTCTCCGGAATCAAGACGGATGCCCATCAGCTTAAAGCCTTTCTTTCTCAACCGCTTTCCCGTTTTAATGGCCTTTTTTACCCCCTCCAGGGTGTTGTAGGTATCCACCAGAAAAACACTGTTATCGGGCAAAACGTCGCCGTAAACGTCAAAGGCCTCCTGCTCGCTTTCAAAGGTCATAATCCAACTGTGGGCATGGGTGCCTCGCACGGGGATATCAAACAGACGCCCCGCCAGCACGTTGGACGTGGCCGAACAGCCGCCAATGTACGCGGCCCGGCTGACGGCCAGCCCACCGTCGATGCCGTGGGCCCGCCTCAGCCCGAACTCCAGAACCGGTTCCTCCCCGGCGGCCTGTACCACGCGCGAGGATTTGGTGGCGATCAGCGATTGAAAGTTGATTAGGTTCAGCAGGGGCGTTTCTATAAGCTGGCACTGGATAATCGGTCCGCGAACGCGAACAAGAGGCTCGTAGGGGAAAACGATGGTGCCTTCCGGTATGGCCTCCACATCACACTCAAAACGGATATCGGCCAGGTAGCGTAAAAAAGCCTCTTCAAAAATGGGCCGCTCGTGCTCATCCTTAAGCCCGGCAAGATACTCCAGGTCATCGGCATGAAAGGTAAAGTCCTGCAGATACTCAATCACATACTGCAAACCGGCGGCAATGGTATAGCCGCCGTTAAAGGGGTTGCTGCGGAAGTTGAGGCTGAAGACGCTTTCCAGGTCTTTTTTACCGGACTTCCAAAAACCATAGGCCATGCTGAGTTCGTAAAAATCGGTCAGGAGGGAGAGCGACGTTTTATAGATATCTTTAAGCATATATTCCTCTATTGGGTCGACCGAAAATAACCAAAGGCCCTGATAATGCCAAACAAATTGTTACGCTTTTGTGGTAATTTCGCCAAACCGGCGGCTTAAGTTGCCCGTCAACGGCAACGGGAGATACAATGCGTTTTCTTTTTTTATTGACGGTTTATACAACGGCCCTGTCAGCTCAAACGGATTTTGAGCTGTTTCTCGATCTGTTGCGGGATGATGAAGAGAAAAAGCTGGCGGCGGTGGAAACCATCGTCAACGGCAACGACACCAGCCGCTGGGCGGCGCTGGTCGATCTGCTCTATTTTAGGGCCCTGCCCGCCGAAGCTCATGAGTTGATGAATCGTGCCGCCTCCGTTGACTACGGCCGTAACTGGCCGCGCTGGATGGAATGGATCGCGCTACAGTCCCAACCCGCCGGCAGGGAGTACCGCCGTTTTAAACAACTGCTGTTCAGCCAGATCGACCCCGCTTTTTCCGCCTTTTTAAATCCGTCCCTGCCCACGGAAATTCGCTGGGAGGAAATCGCCTGGGGCGGCGTGAAAAAAGACGGCATCCGTTCGCTGGACAATCCGCCCATGGAAAGCGCCGCCGAAGCGGATTATCTGCAAGACAGCGAGCCGGTTTTCGGCGTGTACATCAACGGAGAGGCCATGGCTTTTCCGTTGCGCATTTTGGACTGGCACGAAATGGCCAATGTACGCATCGGCGGCGAGCCCGTGGCCCTAAGCTATTGCACCCTGTGCGGCGCGGCCATCGCCTACTTTGCCCGGTTCAACGGCACGGTATACAGCTTCGGCTCATCGGGGCTGCTTTACCGCAGCAACAAACTGATGTACGACCGCCAGACCAACTCCCTCTGGTCGGCCATGAAAGGTATTCCCGTTACCGGCATACTGGCCGGCAGGGGGGTGAAACTCTCCACCTTTCCCGTGGAACGTACCCGTTGGCGGGACTGGCGCGAACGTCATCCCGGAACGCGGGTGCTTTCCGACAACACCGGTTTACGTTCCGTTTATAAGCGCTACAGCGGATATTACCGCTACTTTAACAGCCCGGGCCTGATGTTCCCCGTTGCCCAAAGGGACAATCGCCTGCCAGCCAAAAGCTGGGTATACGGCCT
>JALXBH010000050.1 GCA_026991535.1 Calditrichia bacterium
TCTGAAATGATTTATTGTTTTGCTGTTTCGGTTCACTTCTGTTAACGCGTCTCTTATGGGCACAAATCATGCCAAATAATACCATATGGGTATTATTTTATAAAAAAAGCAGAAGGTGTTCTCCCTAGGTACATCATCCGGGCCCGGGTACAAAAAATGATTTTCTCCGGGGGAGGGATAGTTTGGTAATGTAAACATATAAGGCCTTGAATGTAAAGAGTTTACAGGGTTAATAATTCGCCTGTTATTCTTTAAACGTTAAAACCGTCTCTGTTATTCTGAGAAAAATTTTTTTTTTAAAAGGGAAAGGTGAAAACCCGCATCTTTTCCCTTCACGGAAAGAGGTCGCTTTTTCCCAGAAATAAGAAAATGGCCTTCATTCTTCTTAATATCAAGAAATTATAGTAATCCGGTATAGTTTAGCGGTCTCCCCGGTCCGTGGTATAAAAAGGCGCTTTGTTTATATGGGAACCGTTTTCCCGCTTATGGTGCTTTTAGGGTAAGGCAGCTATCGGAACGGGACGCTTTCAGGGCCTGAAAACCGTTTAGCATCCGGGTTTTAAAGGCGGCGTCCTTATCATGGCAGGTAAGGCAAAGACCCGCTTCCAAAATCCGTTTTTGTTCCCCGGGATTGAAGGGTCTTACATTGGAGCGCGTGGCGCGGTTTTCCGGACTGTTTTCCATAAAGCCGATCCAGGCGTCCTCGGGCAAACCGTCTTCCGGACGGTTTTCATATTCCGCGTTAAAGATCAGCCGGGCCCGCCGTCCCTCTTTTTTGATTTCAAAACGGCCGCGTCCATAACCCAGGGCCAGGGGATTAAAATGGCAGGAGAGGCAATCGCGTGCTTCACGGGTAACGGTGTGCGGCGCGGAGGGGGCAAAAAGTCTCTTGAAAAGGGTTTGTTCACCCTTATCCTTGTCTATGGTTAAAATCATGCCGGGCGTTGTGGTAATAACCCGTGCGCCCTGTTCCGTTTCGCGGATGCCGAGGGTGGGCGGTTCGGCCAGAAATTCACCCACATACTCCTGCCAGCGCCCCTGAAGGGAGTCGCCGCTAAGATGATCCCGCGCTTTTCCGGCGGGCCGGTAGCGGGTGTGGCAACCGACACATTGCGGCGCCCAGGCGGAATGACAGGAAGCGCAATCCACATTACCGTGCGCCCCTCCCCGGGTGCAAACCCCGGCCGGTTTTTTGAGCGGCAGGCGCCGGCCGCCGAGCTTGGTAAGAAGAAAGGTGTCCTGTTCGCCGGCAAAGGCATTCAGCAGGGCACGGTTGCCGTTTTGGGTAGCCAGCACCGTGCGTCCCAGCTTTTGGAAACCACGCAGATCGAAAATCCGGCGCTCCTCTCCGTCAAACGCGGCATAGTTTTTTGTGCGCGTCGTGTTGCCGTGGCAATCCCCGCAACGGACGATGATTTGTTCTTCCTTGTGGGCATACAGTCTGCCGTCGCCCATAACCTCGTAGGAGATGTGGCAGTCGATGCAGCTTAAGCCTTTTTCAAAGTGGATGTCGGCGGAGACATGCCTGACCACTCTGCCATCGGCTAAAACCGTGTGCTTCAGTGTGTCGTTAAGGGGAACGGCCTCCAGGGTTGTTTCATGCAAACCCTTGTAGTTGAGGGATATCCGCCCGGAACGGCTGTGGCAACCCAGGCAATGCCCGTCGCTGATGTTGAGATCAAGCGAGGGATGCCCGCCGCCGGGGAGAGCGTCAGGCAAGCTTTGGTCATTCCCGGAATCATAATTCAGGTGGCAGGCCGTGCATCCGCCGCCACGGCTAAGCAGGTTTACCGGGCCGGGCCGGTTTTTTTCCTTCCCCAGATGGCAGGACACACAAAGCTGACGCAGGTGTTTGTCCGCCGGAGAGTAGCCCAGATGATGAACCGAAATAAGCGAATCGTCCGGGCTGTCGCTTTCGTTAAATACAAAGCGGTTTACGGCGATCATGCCGCTTAGCCGGTTCATGGGGGAGTTTTCCACCCGCTCATGGATGCCCGGATGGCAGGCTGCCGTACCACAGCT
The DNA here is from genome assembly GCA_026991535.1 of Calditrichia bacterium. GTDB lineage: Bacteria > Calditrichota > Calditrichia > Calditrichales > J004 > J004. The sequence continues at coordinate 2,023 of JALXBH010000050.1, forward strand.
AAGCCTGGCGCTGCTCAGATTGCCCGGCACCAAAATCATCTCCCTGTGCGCGGCGTCTTTGTTCATGCTAAAGGGATTGCCCCGGTGGCAGGAGTAGCAGCCCAGAGCCTGGGGAGAGTGGGCCGGCGAAAAGCCGCTGACATCCGCATGGCAGCTCAGGCAGCCTTCAAAGCGGCCCAGAACGGCAACGGGTGGAGGCAGGCTGTCATTGGCGGCATACACCGCGCCCCAGTGAAATTCGTTGTTGGGGGCGATTTCTCCCGGTGATTTCAGTTGCCAGTTTTCACCCCGGAAAAAAAAGGCAAACAGGGTCAGCAGGCCATATAAAAGCACGGAGACGGTCAGGGTGCTTTTTATTCTTTGGCGCGCGGATGGCCTGAGTTCCGGCAACAGGCCAAAGAGAAGCAGCAACAGAGACAGTCCGCCAACAGCCCAAAGCGGTTGCGAAAGGAGGTGCAGGATTTCCTGGAAAGCAAGAAAATACCACGGGCCTCTGATGATGGGGTCAAAGGCGGTTTTTAATTGCGGTGTGAGAAACAGGCTAAGCGGGACAACCAGCGCCAGCGCATATAAAAAGGTTTTGGCCTTGCCCCAAATAATCTTTGAATGATCGTAGAGGATGATAAAAATAAAAAGGGTTGCCGTGGCCAGGTGATGTACATAGAGCAGCTGCAGGCTGCCGTTATCGCCGATGAATAAATCCAACATATAGGAGCCGGCCAGGGGTATGCGGGAAAACAGGGCGCGCAAGATTCGGTCCGCCTGTTGGGCGTCGGCATCGCTCCTTAAAATAAAACCGCTGATCATCACATAAAAAATGAAAAACAAAGCGGCTGACAGGCGCAGCCAAACGGCGCGGCGTATTTTTTTCTCGGTGCCTTTAACAAAGTGTTCCCAGATATGAAGCAGGGTGAATACGAGGAAAAGCTGGGCGCTCCAGTAGTGCATATTCCGTAAAAAGGAGGCGGCCGGGTTGCTTAATAAAATCAGCGAAAGCGACTGTTGGGCCTGTTGCACATTAAAGGAGGGTGCCAGCACGATACCGCTTGCGGCGGCGATGAGCAGCATGGCCACGGCAAAATAGCCAAAGGTATCCAGCTTCCATAGTTTAAGGAAGCGTCTGTAAATTCCGGAACTAAACATATCAGACCCTGATCCGCACGCTGTCGCCGGTTTTACTAAAGGCAAGCTCCCGTAAGTCGCGCGCGGCCGGCCCGCGGCTGACCTTGCCTTCGCGGGTGAATTCCGAACCATGGCAGGGACAGACATAGCCGTCACCCTTAGCGTGAATGCGGCAACCCAGATGGGTGCACTCCCTGGAGAGGACGGTCAGCCGCTCCTTGTCTTTCAGGATGATAACCGTGTCAAAATCATTTTGCCCGGGCCGGATGTCCTTTAAAGGGATGTTAAGAATACGGTTTTCATTCCAACGCCGGGCAGTGTCGGCGGCGTTTTTGCCAAGATAGAGAAAGGGCAGGGAGAGAAAGCCTAAAAATGATTTTAAAAAGAGACGTCTGCTTTTTTTGGTCATGATTGTGTCCGCCATAGGCCGAGGTTCCCGTTATTGTAAGGACGTGATAAATATAGCCAATAGTTTTTATGTAAAGAATTAAAAAAGGATACAAAAAGACGGAGGCTTTTATATTACTTGATTGGTGGAATATATTTTATTATAGTTAGACATACTGTTTTTTAAAGAAAAAAAGGCGAGGTATGATACGTATTTTGATTATGGCCGCCATGCTCCTCATGTGGGGGTGCGCGGGGCAGGAGGCGGAAGACTCCGCTAAAGTTGAAGGGGTTTGGCAGGAGTCCTTTACCTATCGCTCCCTGATACCGCTCCCTGAAGATGAGACGACCCCGGAGGTTGTTGCCGAACTGGCGTTGGATAACGGCCGTTTTAGCGTAAGTTTTTTCCCGTTTGATTCCATTTTGGCTCATAGCTTCGATTTCCCGGATTCCCTGGTTAAGGATAGTACCAACGCCTATATAATTGCCGATAGTGTCTATATGTCTTATCTGACCAATCCGGCCGTATTGCCGCTGAAGCCCGTTTACAAAGGCCGTTATACCCTCCGGGAAGATATCATCACTTTTATAACAGATGACTATGATTTTGAGCGGGAGTACCGTTTTAGCGTAAGCGACGATGAACTGATGTTGGAAACCTGGCCGGTCAGCCTGACCCTCGCGGAATTTATCTGGGCCAACAGCGCTTTTAAAAGCAGCGGTGTTTTTAAGAAGAAATAATGGAGTTAGATGGCAATCCGGGCCGCACCGGGCTTTTGCAGTGCCACAAAGTTTTTGAGTTGAAATTTGTTTTTATTTTGGCATACCCTTCCGGTAAAGGATTGTACAATAAAAAAGGCCGCTACACAATTGCAGCGGCCTTTTGATTTTTTTATCCGCAAGGTTTAGTTGCCCAGATAGGCGCGCATCATCCAGTGATCCTTTTCCTGTTCGTTGATCAGGCGGGTCATCAGGTCCGCGGTACCGTCATCATTCTGCTCCGAGGCCATGGCCAGAATTTCTCTTTCCAAAATAAGCAGGGTGCTGATGTTGTCCGAAACTACTTTTACCGCTTCCTTGTCCCCGGCTACATTTTTACTGCTGGCAATGCGGCTGTTGGACAGCAGGTCTTCCAGGGTATGCAGCGGTTTGCCGTTCAGGGTCAGAATGCGCTCGGCGATATCATCCACCGAAACGGCGGTACGGGTGTAGAGCAGCTCAAACTGGGCATGCAACTGAAAAAAAGCCGGTCCGCTGATATTCCAGTGCAGTCCCCGCAAGTTTTGGTAGTAAACGGACGAGGATGAGAGTAACTGATTCAGCTTTTCCGAAACTTTACTGCTATAGGCCGAGTCTAAACCGATGGGATTTAATTGTTTTGTTTCCATTTTATTCTCCTTGTTTTTAAATTCATTATGATTTTAAGACAAAAAGGTCTATAATTCAAATTGATAATATTTATAAACCCATAAATTAAAATTATGACAATACAACAGCTTCATTATATCATCGCTCTGGATATCGAGCGCAATTTTGTTAAAGCGGCGGAACGCTGTTATGTGACCCAGCCGGCGCTAACCGTACAAATCCAAAAGCTGGAGGAAGAGCTGGGGGCCATTATTTTTGATCGCAGTAAAAAACCGCTCATTCCCACGGATTTAGGCGTGAAGCTCATAGAGCAGGCCCGACAGGTAATACAGGAAATGGAAAAGCTGAAGGATATCGTTCACGAATATGAGGGCGATGTCAGCGGCGCTCTGCGTCTTGGTGTGCTGCCAACCATCGGCCAGTATCTTTTGCCCCATTTTGTGCAGGACTTCATCAGCCAATATCCCCGGGTCTACCTGCATGTGGAAGAAGGACAGACCGAAGAGCTGATAACCGGTCTGAAAAACGGAACCCTGGATGCCGCTATTTTTGCCACGCCGGTCGAGGATCAAAATGTTAGCGGGCGGCCCCTGTATTATGAAGAGATGTTTGTTTTTGTTTCCCCGGAACATCCCTATGCCGCTAAAAAACAAATTGAACCGGATGAGCTTACGGTGGATGAGTTGTGGCTGCTCAGCATGGGCAACTGTTTTCGCAATCAGGTGGTCAATATCTGTAACCGGGAACAAACGGAGAATGAAGATATCCACTTTACCTATGAGAGCGACTCCATCGAATCCCTGAAACGTATCGTCAAGCTACAGAAGGGCTTAACGGTAATTCCGGAGATGGCCGGTTGGGATTTGCAGGAGTCCGAGAAGAAAATGCTTAAACCCTTTGCCCATATGACGCCGGTTCGGGAAATAAGCCTGGTGGTAAACCGCACCTTTTTAAAGAAAAAGCTGATAGATACTTTGCATCAGACCATTACCGGCAGCCTGCCCGCGCATATGCTGAAAATAAACGGCCGCTCGCTGATAGAACCCTATTGACCCTTTATTTTCCAGTAAAATTCCGATAGCGGTACCTCTGCGCTTTTGTTTTATTTTACTAAATGATTTTGTAGCTTTCTGCCCTAAACATTACCGGAGTTATGCCATGAAAAAGTATATTGCCATAGGATTTCTCATCTTTCTGATTCCATCTTTCCTGATGGCTCAGATATCCATACCCAGGGTGCATGCCAACATGGGTGTGGAGGGAGAACGTATGTATATGGAGATCAATGGGGAGCGCTTTTACCATAAGGAACGCGCACCGCGCTACACGCTGGAACAGATGCGGGGTCGTCCGTCCGGTACCGATGACGGCCTGGCTTTTGATTTTGGCGAGGGATTGCAGGGCACTCTTTATTATGGCCTGATAGACTATGGCGACAGCAAACATCCCTCGCCGGTTTATTTTCGCCGAACCGCGGCCATAGAAAAGGGTCGGGCCCATATTCCCATAAAAGGCAATCTGGACGGCCGGTACGATATGGTCGGCTGGGAGAAAAGCGGCAAGGGCGTGCTGGGTTACCGGGTGGTAAACCACGAAGGCCGGATTTTGTATGACGGTAAAATCGGTTTTAAGGGCCACGGACCCTTTGAAGTGGATGATACCATCATCGAAGGCCCCTTTGTGCATTTGCTGCGCCCTTTTGGTGCCACCATCTCCTTTGATACCAACCGTCCCATCGTGGCTCATGTGCTGGTGAACGGACAAACGGTATCCGGTACAAAGCCTCAAACCCATCATGAGTTGCCCATAGACGGCCTGGAACCCAATACCAGCTACCGCTATACCATTCGTTATGGAGAAAATGAGCAAAGCTACCGTTTTAAAACGGCGCCCCGCCCCGGCAGCCGTACTGCTTTCAGCTTCTCCTATGCCTCCGATTCAAGGTCGGGGCAGGGTGGCGGAGAGCGCGATCTGTTTGGCACCAATTTTTATGTGATGCGCAAAATGATGGCCCTCAACAGCCAGGAAGGAGTGGCCTTTGCCCAGTTTACGGGAGATATGATTAACGGCTATCTGAGCAATCGCGGGGAAATGGACTTACAGTACGCCAACTGGAAACGCTCCTTTGAGTCCTATGCCCATTACTTTCCCGTTATACCGGCCATGGGCAATCATGAGGCTTTTGTGCGTGTTTTTGATGACGGCTCCCGTTACGGGCTCTCCGTGGATCGTTTTCCCTATGCCAGCGAATCCGCGGAAAAGGTTTTTGCCGATCATTTCGTTAACCCGCACAACGGGCCGGTCAGCGAAGATGGCGCGGTCTATGATCCCGATCCCGAAACCATGGACTTTCCTTCCTATAAGGAGAATGCCTATTTTTATATATATGATAACGTGGCGGTTATCGTCATGAATTCGGACTACTGGTATTCCCCCTCGCGCAAGTCCATTCCCCATGTGGGCGGCGGTATCCACGGCTATATCATGGATCAGCAGTTGGCCTGGTTTAAAAAGACCCTGTTTGAGTTGGAAGCCAACCCCGATATCGATCATATTTTTGTAACCGAGCATACGCCTTTTTTCCCCAACGGCGGACATTCGGGAGATGATATGTGGTACAGGGGCAATAATGATATCCGCCCCTTTGTGGCGGGCCAGCCCCTGAAATACGGCATAATAGAACGCCGGGATCAGCTTTTGGATTTAATCGTCAACAAAAGCAAGAAAGTGGTGGCCATCCTGACCGGCGATGAACACAATTATAACAAGCTGGAGATCGGCCCCAAAACGCCCATCTACCCGGAGAACTGGCCCAACGATAAAAAACTGACCCTGAAGCGCACCGTCTACCAGATAAACAATGGAGCGGCAGGCGCCCCCTACTATGCTCAGGAAAAGCTGCCCTGGTCTGCCTTTGTCAGCGGGTTTTCCACGCAGAACGCCTTGGTTATTTTTAAAGTACGTGGCCGGCGCATCAAGATGGTGGTCAAGAATCCCGACACGCTTGAAAAAGTAGACGAACTGCAACTGCGATGAAAAAGGTAGAATGGATTTTACGGGCGGGTATCTTTCTGACCTTTATCGGTCACGGCAGTTTTGCCTGGCAGGTACGCCCCTCGTGGTTGGTCTATCTGACCACCGTTGGCTTTTCCGTTGACCAGGCCCGCCTGTTGATGCCCATGATCGGCGCCCTGGATTTTCTGGTGGCCTTTGCGGTGTTGCTGCGCCCCGTGCGGCTGGTACTGATCTGGGCGGTGATCTGGACGTTTTCCACGGCGTTGATCCGGCCCCTGGCCGGGTTGCCGCTGTGGGATTTTGTGGAGCGCGGCGCCAACTGGGCGGCGCCGCTGGCTCTGTTGATGATAAGAGGTTGGCCAAAGTCGGCCAGGGACTTGTTTAAATAATATCTGTTGTATATCTATCCGGAGTTATTGCCAATGACGATTGAAGAGAAAATTGAAGAATATGCCGAGACCTTTGACTTTCTGGAAGGTCTGGATAAGATGGAATATCTGGTGGATCTGGCTAAAAAGTCACCCGGCCTGCCGGCGGAAGAAAAAAATGATGAAAACCGCGTTGACGGCTGTGCCTCGGAAACCTGGGTAAAAGTGCAGGGAAGTCCCGATGATGTGGAAGTGCTGGGCGACTCCGAAGCGCAGATCGTTAAGGGCATGCTCTATCTGTTAAGCGACACGGTAAATCATCACAGCCGTGATGAAATCCTTGCTCTGGATGAACAAAAGCTGCTGGAAAGCTACGGGCTGGGCGGCTCCATAACCAATAAGCGCATGAATGGTTTTGCCAGCGCCCTGCAAAAGATCAAACAAAAACTATTGCTCTTAAAATAACCGGCATTGCGACAGATAGTCGCGTTTATATGCCATATCTTCCGCTTATATCAAAATTTCATATCTTGTCATAAAAAAACGTTTTAGATAAAAAAGCGCCTAAACCCTTGTTTTTCAAGTAAATATGCCATTTATAGAAAATTGGCACGTCCTTTGTATTAATAATGGGCAAATTGAAACAATAAACAAAACACTAAAAAAGGAGGTGTTACTATGTTAGTAAAATGGAATCCTCGTCGCAGTCTCTTAAACATCAATGATGATCTTGACCGGATGTTTGAAGAGTTCATGAGTACCCGGATGCTCGAGCCGACCACCATGGAAATCAGTCCGCGGGTAAACGTTGAAGAAAACGACAACGAGTGGATACTGACGGCCGAACTGCCGGGCGTAACCAAGGACGATATTGAGCTGAATTTCCGTGACAATATTCTGACGCTCAGCGGTGAGAAGAAAATCGAAAAAGAAGACAAGAAGAAAAATTATCACCACATCGAGCGTAGCTATGGCCGGTTCAGCCGTTCCTTTGCCATCAACAGCTCTATCGTAACCGATAAGATTGAAGCTAAGTTTAAGGACGGTATCCTGACCGTCGTTCTGCCGAAAGCAGAAGAAGAAAAACCGAAGCTGATTGACATCAAAGTCAAATAATCAGCCGATAGAGCAGGATGGATAAAAGGCGGGTTTTTTAGCCCGCCTTTTTTATTTCCGTTGTTTCAGATCTTGTCATAGGGAAGGCGCCACACCTTGGTTTACAGGCTAAATATCATTAACGCCCTGTGCGTTCCCCGTCTTCTTTTCCTGATCTTTATATTGCAACTGATACAATTGATAGTACAGCCCTTTGTGTGCCATCAGTTCATCATGGCTGCCCTCTTCCTTTAAACAGCCCTTATGAAACACCAAAATACGATCCACATGCTTGATGGTGGAAAGACGGTGGGCTATGATGATGGAGGTGCGGTCGCGCATCATAAAGTCCAGCGCCTTCTGGATAAGAATCTCCGTTTCGGTATCGATATTGGAGGTGGCTTCATCGAGAATCAGAATATCCGGCTCCACCACCACGGCCCGGGCAAAGGAGAGCAGTTGGCGCTGGCCCATGGAAAGGTTGGAGCCGCGTTCATTCAGGCGCGTGTCATAACCTTGAGGCAACCGTTCTATAAAGGTATGGGCGTTCACCTTTTTACAGGCCTCAATAACCTGTTCCCGGCTGATTTGCTCGTTGCTCAGCCGTACATTTTCCAGAATGCTGCCGGAAAAAAGAAAGACATCCTGTAATACCAGGGCCATGGAGCGGCGCAGGTCCCTTAGGTCATAATCTCGAATATCCTGTCCGTCAATCTCAATGCGTCCTTTTTGAATATCATATTGCCGGCCCAGCAGATTTATCAGCGTGCTTTTACCCGCGCCGGTATGACCGACAATGGCGATACTGCTTTTAGGGGCCACCTCAAAACTGACATCCCTTAAGACCCAGTTGTCATCGTTATAGGCAAAACTGACGTCGGAAAAACGTATGGCCCCGCGCAGGGAGGGCAGCTTTTGCGGACTGTCCAGGCTGGTGATTCTGGGAGGCGTATCCAGCAGTTTAAACACCCTTTCCGCCGAGGCGATGGCCCCCTGTAAAACATTGAACTTATCGGAAAGGTCGCTGATGGGCCTGAAGAACATTTGCGCGTATTGGATAAAAGCCACCAGCGCGCCGTAGGTGGCAAAACCTTCCGCCTTGAGCATGCCGCCGCGCACCAATACGATGGCCAGGGCGATGGCACTGACAAATTCTATGGCCGGGTAAAAAATGGCATAATAGGAAACGGTTTTCACATAAGCCTGGGTGTGCTTGCGGTTTATAACCTTAAAATCCTCGTAATTTTTTTCCTGGCGGTTAAATATCTGCACAATATTCATGCCGGTGATGTTTTCCTGTAAATAGGAGTTGATACGGGCCAGCCATTTACGGATATCGCGGAAGGCGACGCGTACCTTGCGTTTAAAGATCATGGTGATGATAAACAGGGCCGGGATTACGGTAAAGGTCCACAGGGCCAGTTCCATGTTTATGTTCAGCATAACGGTGATGATACCGATCAGTAAAAAGATATCGCCGAAAATATTAACGACCCCTTGCGTAAACATCTGGTTCAGCGATTCCACATCGGAGGCCACGCGCGTCATCAGCCGGCCCACCGGATTTTTGTCAAAAAAGGAGAGGGAAAGCCGTTGCAGATGCATAAAGATTTCGGAGCGCAGGTTGTACATCAGCTTTTGCCCGATATACTGCGTGGTGAGCGATTGCGCGTATTGCACGACAAAAATGGCCAGCATAACGCCTATATACCAGAATATGATCGTATAAAGCCCCTCAAGGTTGGACTGGTTGACATAGATATCGATGGCCTGCTTGGTGAACCACGGCGCCAGAAGCTGCAGAAAGGAGGCAGTGATAATCAGTAGGACCGCCAGGGCGACCATGCCGCGCGTTCCTTTTGTGTATGTACCGATGCGTTTTATCAGTCGCGTGTCATATACTTTTCCGCTAATATCGTCAGATTGCATCCTGCTCCTACCGGTTTAATACCGTTTTAAAACGCATAAGCGCCTCATCCATATCCTCAATGGTTTGATAGCGGTTATAACTTATGCGGATCGTGCTGTTTACAATTGTCTCATCTTCGCTGATGGCCCGGATAACATGCGAGGGCTTAATACTGCCGGAGCTGCACGCGGAACCGACGCTGACAGCCACGCCCTGCAAGTCCAGATTGAGCAGCAGACTTTGATTGTCGATTCCCGGCAGGGCAATGGCCGAAATGTAGGGCGAGCGAAGGGTCTGTTCGCCCAGGATCAGCGCCCCGGGATATATTTCCCGCAGACCCTGTTCAAAATGCTTTTGCAGCCGCCGCGCCTGCCGCCGGTGCTCCGGCCTTTCCCGGCAAAGCTCAATGGCCTTGTGCAGGCCGGCAATCCCGGATATGTTTTCCGTGCCCGCCCGCCGGTTGGCTTCCTGCCCGCCGCCGAGGGCCCGCGGACGGAAAGGGGTACCATGCCTGAGAAACAGGCCGCCGATCCCTTTGGGCCCGTGGATTTTATGGGCGGAAAAGGAAAGGGCGTCGCAGGGCAGGCTGCTTACATCAAAGTCCAGCTTGCCAAAGGCCTGAACGGCGTCCACATGAAACAGCGCCTGGTGGCCGGTCAGCGCTCCGGCTATTTCCCGCACCGGATGAATAATACCCGTTTCGTTATTGACATACATTACGGATACCAGAATGGTATCGTCCCGCAGCAGACCGTTCAATGAGGCGGGGGAGATGTTGCCGTCCGCCCCCGGTTTGAGATAATCGATAGAAAAACCCTTTTTTTCCAGCGCTTCCAGCGCGGCCCGCACCGAAGGATGCTCCACCCGGGTGGATAGGATGTGCCGGCCGTGATTTTGCATAGCCCGGGCCAGACCCATCAGCGCGCTGTTATTGGCCTCGGTGCCGCCGCTGGTAAAAAAGATATCGCGGCTTTCGCTGCCCAGCATGGCGGCCACGGCGTCCCGGGCTTCCTCGATAAGAATGCGGGCCTGCTGCCCCTCGTGGTGCGGGCTGGAGGGATTGCCGGGGGTGTTGGTCAGGCTATCCAGCATGTGGCGGGCTACATCGGCATCCACGGGCGTGCTGGCGGCATTGTCCAGATAGATTCTCTTTTTTATCATCGTGTGCTAACGGAATTTTAATAGCGATTTAACTTTCGGGCGCTTATATTTTAAGCACCATAATGAAAAATTCAAACTACAAAAAAAAACGGAAATGGTTCAATCTAAATGCAGGTAAGGAAAAATATCGCCCTGGTGGCCCACGATAACCGCAAAGAGGATATGATGGAATATGTGGGCTGGAACGCCGAGATTCTGGCCCGGCACAACCTGATTTGCACGGGCACCACCGGCCGCCTGGTAAAGGAGACTCTGGAGAACACGCTGAAACGACCGCTTGATGAGAAAATCACTCTGCTTAAATCCGGGCCGCTCGGGGGAGACCAGCAATTGGGGGCGGCCATTGCCGAGGGACGGGTGGATATGGTCTTTTTTTTATGGGACCCGATGAGCCCGCATCCGCACGATGTGGATGTTAAGGCTCTGTTGCGCATAGCCATCGTATATAACGTACCTATTGCCTGCAACCGGGCCACGGCCGATTTTATGATCACATCGCCCCTGATGGAAAAGGAGTATGCTCCGAGCATTAAGGATTACTCGGCTTATATTCAAAGGGAAGTATAAAAAAAGCCCGGAAGAGGAGTCCGGGCTTCGTTCAGGCATACAATTAGGAGGTCCTGAGCTGTATGCTGTCATAACACGAAAAATAAGTGGAAATGTTCCCTAAAATGTTTCGGAAGTTTAAAAAAATATCACTTTTTTTTATTGTGTTAAGCCTGTGGGGGCAGGATGTTCAGGCTGCTTTTGAACCCAAGCCCCTGGGCGCCTGGCAACGTGCCCTGGGTAACGCGGGATTGGCCTCGGTTTACTCCGGCTTTGCCGCCTACAACAATCCGGCCCTTCTGGCGGGGAAGGGCGGCCCGGCGCTATCCCTGTTATATCAAAATTTTTTCGGTCTGGCTGATCTCAACCAGATAGCCCTCTCTGTTTCGGCGCCCCTTTACGGTTTGGACCTGGGCCTGGATGTACTGCGGCTGGGCAACACGACCTATTCGGAAACTACCTTCTCCGCGGCGGCGGCCATGCGCTTAACGCCCTCGCTTGTGCTGGGTGTGGGGGTGAACAGTTATCTGCTGGAAATTAAAAACTACGGCCGGGATGTGGCTTTCGGTCTGCAACTGGCCCTGCGGTATCAACTAAGCGAAGGGTTGGAGATGGCCGTGGTGGCTGCCAATGTCAATGAGCCGGTTATCGGCCGGGCCCGGGAAGCGCTGCCTGTTTTCGGCAGGGCGGGGATGCTCTGGCGGCCGGTTGAGCAGGTGACCCTTTTTGCCGACGCCCTTTATGAACAGGAGTGGGATGCTTTTTTTGGTCTCAGCTATCGCCTAAACGATCACCTGAGATTGATGACCGGGACGCAGAGCCTGAACAACAGTTTCTCCGCCGGATTTTTGTTGAGCCTGGATAATATTCGACTGGGCTACGCTCTGGAGGTGCATCCCGAACTTAACTACAGTCATACCGTGGATATCCGCTATGAATTTTAAATATCTGTTTTTGTTGCTGTTGCCTGTTTTTTTGGCGGCCCAGGGTACTGTCGATCGGGAACTGAGTTCAAACCGCGGCCGGCTTAACGAGTTGCGCCGGGAGATAAGCCAATTGCGCGGCCAGTTGGCGGATATGCAAAAAAAGGCCCACTCCGTGCAGGATCAATTGCAGCTAATAGAAAAACAGATGGGACTGATCGCCCAATCGAAAGGTCTGTTGCTCAAACAACAGCAGCTACTGGAAAAACGGGCCCGCCAAAATCGCGAAGAGCTGATAAACACGCGCAAGACCTTGAAACGTCTGAAAACGCTCTATGCCGACCGTATGCGCTATATGTACAAATACGGACGGATTAAGGAGCTGGAAGCGGTGCTGACATCCGAATCGCTGAACCAGGCCTTTGTGCGCCTGCGTTATCTGAACCGCATCGCTGACTATGACAAAAAGACGATCCAATCCATCGAAAAAAAACAGCGCCGCATTGAGAAACTTCAACAACAGATGGCGGCGGACCTCAAGGAGAAGCAGCGCAGTCTGCAACAAAAACGCCTTGAGGAACAGATATTCGCCCAAAAGCGACGGGAGCGCAACACGCTGCTGGCCCAAATCGAAAAGGATTCCCGTTTTTACAAAAGACAGATTGATCTCAAGGAGAAGGAGCGCAAGCGGCTCTCCGGTCTGATTGCCGCCCTGGAACAAAAGCGTAAGGCCCGCGACATGGAGCGCCGCGAAACCAACGAGCCGCCGCCGATTGATTTTGATGATTTTAAAAAGGGCCGGGGCAAGCTGCCCTGGCCGGTAAGGGGCAAGGTTGTCAGCAATTACGGCAAGGATTACGACCCTAAAACCAAAACCTATGTCACCAATTCCGGCATTGAAATAAGCAGTGCCATCGGCACGCCGGTAAAATGCGTCTTTACCGGCGTGGTCAGTCTGATCACCTATATGTCCGGTTACGGCAATACCATCATCATCGACCACGGTCACGGTTATTACACCGTCTACTCCCATCTGGGTGAAATCTATGTGCAAAAGGGAGATGTGGTGGATGGTAACCAGATCATCGCCCTGATCGGCGACTCCGGTTCCCTGGCCGGTTCCAAGCTGCATTTTGAAATTTACGCCGGCAACAAGGCCAGCAACCCCCGCCTGTGGCTGCGTTAAGGCCTTAGTTCTTTTTTCCTTCGATAAATATAACACAGACCGTTAAAGCCTTGTCCCCCATTATATATCAGAATATAAAACCGTTAATGTGAGGGGTAAATGCCTTGAAAAAGGCAGTCTTAGGCATTATCTTGCTTTTTCAATGTTCTTTTCTTTTCGTTATAATTTTGGAGTGATATGATGGCCAAAATAAAAAAATTCTCTTTAGCTCTGTTTCTCTTTCTTCTGTCATGTACGTCCGGTACCGGTCCGGATCTGTACGCTCCCCCGGATATGGAGCTGATTGTCAATGTGCCCTGGAACCTGACGGAGATAAAACCGGCCCCGGCCAATGTTTCCCTCGATGATATGCGGCCCTTTGCGCTTTACTTTGGTTCCGATACACTGCTGTTTGCCCATAACGGCTGCAACACTTTTTTCGGCCCCTTCACCATTGAGGGGGACAGTTTGAAGCTGCGGGGTTTCGGCTCCACATTGATAGGATGTCCGTCCCATGATTTCTTTGACACCAATGCCCTGTTGAAAACCTCGAAAATAACAATACATAACGGCAATCTGGAAATGAGCCATGACGACACCACCTTGATATTTACCTCCAAATTTTATACTCCCTTGCCGGAAACGGCCGTTTTGAATAAAACGATGATCCTCGTTTCATCCAACGACCCCCAAATGGCTTACTATGATTCCATTCAGTCTTATCCAACACTGCGTCTTAATGAAAACCGCACTTTTACCATACGCAGGCAAGTCAATACGGAATCCGGGGAATATGTCTATAAGGCAAACGGCTTGTTTGGCATGAACAAAGAGGGCGACTGGACTTTTGCCTTTTCTCCGCCCTATCTGTTTTTTGAAGGAAACTTGAAGAACGCCGGTCACTACAGTTTTAAAGACAATATTCTGAAGATAGAAAACCGGGACAAAGGTTATTATTATAATTTTCAACTCTGACGGATGTGAAGAACCGGTGATTGTCTCCACTATACAGACTGTTTTTGCGTAAAATAAAAATCCCCCGCGGATTGGGCGGGGGATGAAAAAAATCATCTTATTCCACGGTAACGCTCTTGGCCAGATTTCTGGGCTGATCCACATCGCAGCCGCGCATAACGGCCACGTGATAGGAGAGCAGTTGCAGCGGAATCACCGAAAGCAGCGGCGTCAGCGCCTTTAGCGTTTCCGGCACATAAATCACATGGTCGGCATATTTCTGAATGACGTCATCCCCCTGGGTGGCAATGCAGATGATGCGTCCGCCGCGCGCCTTAACCTCTTCGATATTGCTGATCACCTTATCATAGATGGCGTCCTTGGTGGCCAGAAAAACTACCGGCATATCCTTGTCGATCAGGGCGATGGGCCCGTGCTTCATCTCCGCCGCCGGGTAGCCCTCGGCATGGATGTAGGATATCTCCTTCAGCTTCAGCGCCCCTTCCAGAGCCACGGGGAAGTTGAAGCCCCGTCCCAGATAGAGAAAGTTGCGCTCATCGGTATAACGGCGGGCAAAATCGCGGATATAGTCATTTTGGTGCAGGATTATTTGTACCTTTTCCGGGATGCGCAATAGTTCATCCACCATAGCCTTGCCCGTTTCGGAACTCATATTAAGCCTGCGGGCGATCATTAGCGTGATCAGGGTTAACACCGTAACCTGCGAGGTAAAGGCCTTGGTGCTGGCCACGCCGATCTCCGGACCGGCATGGATATAAACGCCGGCGTCTGTCTCGCGGGCGATGGTGGAGCCCACGGCATTGACCACGCCCAAAACCAGCGCCCCCTTGCGTTTGCCCTCGCGCAGGGCGGCCAGGGTATCCGCCGTTTCCCCCGACTGGGAGATGGCGATGATCACATCGTCTTCGCCAACGATGGGATTGCGGTAACGAAACTCGGAGGCATATTCCACCTCCACGGGAATGCGGCAAAACTCCTCGATCAGATACTCGCCCAACAAGGCGGCATGCCACGAGGTGCCGGAGGCGGTAATGATGATTTTCCTGGCCTTAATCAAGCGGTCGGCCACCGCTTCCAGCCCGCCCAACTTTACGATGCCCTCATCCTTGATGATACGGCCGCGCATGGCGTCCATGATCGTCTTGGGCTGTTCGTAAATCTCCTTAAGCATAAAGTGATCAAAGCCGCCTTTTTCTATGGATTCCAGCTCTATGGTCACCCGCTCAACGTTTTTCTTTATCTTTTTGTTTTCGATGGTCTTGGTGGTGACGCCCTTTTTGGAGATAATCGCCATTTCATAGTCATCCAGATAGAAGACATCCCGCGTGTACTGCACCAACGGGGTCACATCCGAGGCGACAAAATATTCATCCTTACCCACGCCGATAACGATGGGACTGCCCTTGCGGGCCACAAAGATATGATCGGGCATATAGGTGCTGACCACGGCAATGCCATAGGTGCCGTCCACTTCGTGCAGGGCCTTGCGTACCGCCGCTTCGAAATCATCGGTATAAAACTCCTCGATTAAATGCACCAGGATCTCGGTGTCGGTTTCGGATTTAAAGGTGTGTCCCTTGTCTTCCAGCATTTTTTTCAGGCTGGCATAATTTTCGATGATGCCGTTATGGATTAAAACGATATTACCGCTACCGTCCGTATGAGGGTGGGCGTTGTTTTGATTGGGCTCTCCGTGTGTGGCCCAGCGTGTATGCCCGATACCCACATTGCCTTTAAGGGGCGTGTTTTCCAGAGCAGCTTCCAGGTTACGTATTTTACCCACTTCCTTAACCATATTGACGCCGGTGCCGTTTTGTACGGCGATTCCGGCGGAGTCATAGCCCCGGTATTCCAGGCGTTTCAATCCGCCTATAAGAACATCCACGGCATCCTTATTACCGAGATAGCCTACAATTCCACACATAAAATTATTCTCCTTAAAATTATTCCCACTCAATGGTAGCCGGCGGCTTGGAGCTCACATCGTATACCACGCGGTTGATTCCTTTTACTTCGTTTATAATGCGGTTGGAAATGCGACCCAGAGCCTCGTAAGGCATGGGAAACCAATCCGCCGTCATGCCGTCGGTGCTGGTAACCGCGCGCAGGCCGATAACCGACTCATAAGTGCGCTCATCACCCATCACGCCCACGGTGTTTACCGGCAGGAAAACGGCAAAGGCCTGCCAGATTTTATCATACAATCCAAAGTTATGCAGTTCCTGCATATAAATATCGTCCGCTAATTGCAAAAGGTGAATGCGTTCTTTTGTAATTTCACCCAAAATACGCACCGCCAGTCCCGGCCCGGGAAACGGATGCCGGCCGATAAGATTTTGCGGCAGACCCAGGGCCCGGCCCACGGCCCGTACTTCATCCTTAAACAGCTCGCGCAGGGGTTCCAAAAGCTTAAAACCCATCTTTTCCGGCAGGCCGCCCACATTATGGTGCGACTTTATGGTGGCCGACGGCCCCTTAAATGAGACGCTCTCTATCACGTCGGGATAGAGGGTGCCCTGGGCCAAAAAGGTGAAGTCTCCCAATCTTCGGGACTCTTTCTCAAAGACATTAATAAATTCATGGCCGATAATCTTGCGTTTTTTCTCCGGGTCGCTTACGCCTTCCAGGGCTTTGTAAAACTGTTCGCTGCTGTCCACCGTGGTCAGCTTTATTTTGTAGGCGTCACGGAACATCTTTTCCACCTGCACCGCTTCGTCGAGGCGCAACAGGCCGGTATCGATGAACATGCAATGTAACTGATCGCCGATGGCTCTGTGAATGAGCACGGCGGCCACGCTGGAGTCCACCCCGCCGCTCAGTCCCAGCAGTACCCGCGCGTCGCCCACGGTTTCGCGGATCTGGCGGATACTCTCTTCGATAAAGGATTCGGGCGACCAGTCTCCGCGGCAGCCGCACACCTCAAAAAGGAAGTTCTCCACCATTTTCCGGCCAAAAGCGCTGTGGGCCACCTCCGGATGAAACTGCAGGCCGAAAATGGCTTTTTCCCGGTGTTGTATGGCGGCAAAGGGTGAGTTGCCGGTGGTGGCGATGGCCTTAAAATCGTCCGGTAGTTGCAGCACCTTGTCTCCATGGCTCATCCAGACGGTGCTTTCCTCCGGTATGTTTTTAAAAAGGGGAGAATCCTCTTTCACAAACAGTTCGGCGCGACCGTATTCCTTTTTGGAAGAGGCTTCCACCTTGCCGCCCAACAGGTGGGTGGTCAGTTGCAGGCCGTAACAGATGCCCAAAACGGGAACACCGCTGTCATAAATTTCCCTGGAAATAAGCGGGGCCCGCGGGTCGTTAACGGAAAAAGGGCTGCCGGAGAGGATGATACCCTTTAGCAGGGGCGGGCGGTTATCTTTCCAGTTGTAATTGTAGGGATGAATTTCGCAAAAGACGCCGCTTTCACGCACCCGGCGGGCAATAAGCTGGGTATATTGCGATCCGAAATCCAGAATAAGTATGGTTTCATGTCCTAGGGCTTTAGTTTCCACGTGGCAAGTTCCTTTAAGAATTCGTGATGGGTTAGATCATATTGAATGGGGGTGACAGATACCTTGTTGTGCATCACAATAACGTCGTCCACATCGTCGGCGCTGTCCAGAATCATCCGCTTACCGGCCATCCAGTAATAGGGGCGGTTTTGCGGATCGAAGCGTTTGTCAAAGCGTTCTTCATAGCGGCCTTCGCCCTGCCGCGCGGGCAGAACGTCCTCGATCTCTTCCTCCGCCAGCGGGGGCACGTTTACGTTAAGCAGGGTGCGCGGCGGCAGTCCCTTTTCCAGCACCAGCCGCGTCAGGTGGCGGGCCACCTTGGCCGCGTAGCCAAAGTTCTTTTTTTCAAAGCTGACCAGGGAAACGGCAATGGCCGGTATGCCCAGGATAACGCCCTCGGCCGCGGCGGAGACCGTGCCGGAATAGATGACATTGGTGGCCGTGTTGGAACCCTGGTTGATGCCGCTGACGATGATGTCGGGCGGCTCTTCCATCAGACACTTCACGGCGATTTTTACGCAGTCGGCCGGCGTGCCGCTGACGGCATGGCCGAAGAAAACACTGTCCCGCTCGATTTCCACCACCCGCAGGGGATCGTAAACGGTGATGGCGTGACCGATGGCGCTGCGTTCGGCCAGCGGCGCCACCACGGTAACCTCTCCCACGGACCTGAGTGCCCCGGCCAATGCTTTGATGCCCGGGGCGTAAATACCGTCGTCATTGACAACCAAAATAGATGGCATGCTTTTTCCTTGTTTAAATGGTATTTTGGGAAACGTTCATGGGATATAACCCTTTTCGGTCTGTTAGCGCGGAGGGCTTAGTGAAAAATAATACTCCGGGCGGTTATTTTGCCGGGCCTGTCTTGGTCAGGGGACTAAGCCGCCTCCGT
This sequence comes from Calditrichia bacterium, assembly GCA_026991535.1. Lineage (GTDB taxonomy): Bacteria > Calditrichota > Calditrichia > Calditrichales > J004 > J004. Next base: position 20,446 of record JALXBH010000050.1, read on the forward strand.
TGGCACGGCCTTGCAGTGTCTGGATCTCTTCCGTGCTATAGTGAATCTCTCCGCTACTCTTATCCACGCGGTAATAGGCCCTGCGCACGGTAATCCGGTCATTCAGGCCCCAATCGCCATATGAGATGATCAATTCCGTCAAGGTATGCAGAAAGAAGCTCTCCTCTTCCCGGCACCCGGAGGAAAGCACTTTGTAACTGCCGTTGTTATATTCATTTACAAAAACAAGATATTCGATAAGCTCCCTGACGCCGCCCACCGTCATCGGGCGTACATTATAGCGGCCGACCACCGCTCCCTTATTAAAGGAATCGTACATGGAGCGATCCAGATAGCCGCGCTTATGCACGCGGGAAAGAATGACGTCACCGGGGTGCTGTTCCCATACGCGGCGGAATTCAAAATACTTTTCCGTCTCCCGTTCGCTGACCAGCCTGCGGTAATAGGCGCTGTTGAGCGCGGATTGTTCCGACCAGTAACGGGCCGTATCCCGGCTGTTGGTGGAAAGCTCAATCCAGACCGCTTCCCGTTCATTCAGGGCTTTTATGCTGACGGTGTTTTCATAATAAAAACTGCCGCTGTCGGTCTCTTCCGTATAAAAGCCCTCGGGGAATTTATAATCCGAGTAGACCAGTTTCAGGATTTCATCATCGGAGAACTCGACGGGATGTGTCTCGGTGCAACTCATTAAGACCGGCACAAGCAGGGCGAAGGTAAGCAGGGTGTTTCTCATCGCGCCTTTCTCCGTAAAAGGTTATTTAACCGGATTTTTATGTTTGAAAAATTTCAGGGCGTCGCTGATGCGTTGTTTCAGTTCATGGCGGTGTACGATCATATCCAAAAAGCCGTGGTCGCGAACAAACTCGCTGCGCTGAAAGCCCTTGGGCAGATCCTGGCCGATGGTTTGCTTTATCACCCGCGGCCCGGCAAAACCGATCAGGGCCCCCGGCTCGGCGATGTTGATATCACCCAGCATGGCGTAGCTGGCCGTGGTACCGCCGGTGGTGGGGTTGGTCAGCAGGGAGATGTAGGGTATGTTGATGCTGGCCAAACGGGCCAGCTTGGCGCTGGTTTTGGCCAACTGCATCAGGCTGAGCACCCCTTCGTGCATGCGCGCCCCGCCGGAAGCGGAGAGGATGATCAGCGGTTGTTTCTTTTTATAGGCCATGTCGATGGCGCGGCCTATTTTTTCACCCACCACGGAGCCCATGCTGCCGCCCATAAAGCGGAAATCCATAAAGGCGATCACCACGCTTTGTTTGTTGATTTTTCCCGTGCCGGTAATGACCGCTTCCTTCAGGCCGGTCTTCTTTACCGTGGCCAGGTATTTATCCTTGTAGCTTTTTACATCCACGAATTCCAGCGGGTCGGCCGAGGCCATGCCGGCATTAAACTCCTTAAAAGTACCCTCATCCAAAAGCAGATCGATATAGACGTCGCTGCCGATACGGAAATGGTGATCACAATCGGCGCAGACATAATACTTTTTTTCCAGCTCTTTTTTATAGATGATGGCGCCGCAGCCGTCGCATTTTACCCACAGGCCGTCGGGCACATCCTTTTTAGGGGCGGCGGAACTTATCTTTTTCTTACGTTTAAACCAATCCATTTTGACCTCACTTTAACTCTTTTTTCATAACCAGGGCATCCTCGCCGTCCATGTAGTATTTTTTACGCAGATCGATCTGCCGGAAACCGCATGTATGATACAAATTTATAGCCGCGCTGTTGGAGGCGCGCACTTCCAGAAAGAGCTCTTTGTTTTCCCGAAAGCGTTCAAATATATAATGTAAAAATTTCAAGCCCAAACCTTTTCTGCGAAAACGGGGGTGAACGGCAAAATTATTAAGATGTGCTTCGTCTTCAAACAGCCATAAAAAAGCAAAGGCACACAGCCGGCCATCCGTTTCCATTACCAGCGGGCAGCGGAAAAAATCGGGGGCCAGCTCGGCGGAAATCATCTCCCGCGTCCAGGCGTCATGAAAAGCGGCCTGTTCTATTTCCATCACGCCGGCCAGGTCTGCGGCCTCCATGCGGCGGAAGGTAACGCTCATAAACTGCCGGCAAAAGGATGAATGTACATGGGGTCCAGCGCCTTATCTTCATCCGGGCCGAACAGTTCCAGTTTTCTCTGGCCAAGGCGGGCGGTCAGCGAGGCGTTGTAGCGCGTGGACTCCAATAACAAAAGGCCCGTATCGCGCCACTCTTTTTTTAATGCCGCATCCAGATTCAGGTAGGGGGAGAGCGCCAATACCGCGTCGCCGGGTACGTGCCCGCTGATCTTTTCCAGGAGCGAGGTGCGGTGTTCCCGGAGCAGGGGGAAGTCGTCGCGCCATTCGATTTCCGCCAGATAGACTTCACCTTTTCGGCTGTGGATAAGGGTAAACAGGGGGCGCTGTGTTACCGGGGCCTGCACGGCCAGCACCTGGTGGTTGGAAAGGGCCACCATGGGCAGGTTTTTACCGTAGGCGTAACCACGGCCGTAACTGAGTCCGATGCGCAAACCGGTAAAGGAACCGGGCCCGTTGTTCACGGCCACGGCATGCACCTTTAGCCCGGCATGGGCCGGTTGGCCGGCAATAAAGCTTAGCCCTTCGCCCACCCAGCGCCCCACCAGACTGGTGTGTTGCATGGGCAGTTCGTTGTTGAACTCCATCAGCGTGCGGCCCTGGTGGTAAAAAGCCACGCTGCATAAGCGGTCGCTGGTTTCAATGGCCAAAATCATGACGGCTCCTTACGGCTCAGGGTATAAACACGGTTCCCGTTGTTGCGGCGTTCAATGTGTAAAAGATAGCAGGTCGCCAGCCAGGGCATCAAACGTTCCGGCCATTCGATAAAGGCCACAGTCTGTTCGTTGATAAACTCTTCCCAGCCCAGTTCGTCCAGTTCGGCGTCGCTTTCCAGTCGGTAAAGATCCATGTGGATGACGGGATAACGACCCTGATAATGCTGAATCAGGGTAAAGGTGGGGCTGGTAACCGCTTCGGCCACCTGCCAATGGCGGCAAATCTGCTGTACCATAAAGGTTTTTCCGCTGCCCAAATCCCCTTGCAGCAGGATGACGTCGCCGGGTTTAAAGCGTTCCGCCAGGACGGCGGCCAGCTTCACGGCCTGATCCGCATTTTCCGTTTTATAGGCGTCGATTGTTTTCATGCCGCTAATTTAGCAAAAAAGAGATATACGGACTATGAAAAAAGAATGCCGGTATAGGGGCGGCGGAAGGGCAAAAAAAATCCCCCGCCCGCCGGCGCGGAAAGGGGATGTGATGATAAGTTGACTTTACAAGGCTATAAGCCGCTTAACGAAAACGGGTTTCGGGATATCTTCGTACTTATTTGAGCAGCAGCATCTGCTTGCCCTGGCGTCCGAAATCCGTTTCTATCCGGTAGTAATATACGCCGCTGGCCAGACCGGAGGCATCAAAGTTGATGCTGTGCGCGCCGGCGGGCTGCACGCCGTTTTGCAAAACGGCCACTCTTTTACCCAGCGTATTGAAAATCTCCAGCTTAACCATACTTTTTTGCGGCAAATTGTACTCGATCACCGTGGCCGGGTTAAAAGGATTGGGGTAGTTTTGGGCCAGGCGAAACTGTTCCGGAGTCAGCAGCAGTTCTTCCAGTGCCGTTGGCGTGCCGGTCTGGATGCGGGCGCGGATGTTGATGTCGCCATAGGCGGAAATATCGTTATCATAGTTGACGCCGTCCGAGGACGAATAGGAACGGCCCGTGGGGGTGCTGTAGTCAAAGGAGATGCCATAGGCCTTATTGATGATCTTTACGGCCACGAAAAAGTCCTGCCCGGCGCTGACGTTCATGGTTTGCGGCAGGGCGACATGATACCAGCCGTTTTGCGCCGCCGAATCGGTCACGGAGGTAATCAGGGTACCGGGGGAGGTACCGTCAAAACTGTCATAAACCAACACTTCATAGGGAACGTTATTATCCCAAAAGCCGACGTCCACAATGGTCAGCTTGCCTGCTTCCGGAGCGGTAAATTTAACGCCAGCCCAAATATCCGCCGGAGAAGATGGTCCATAGGCCCGGTTGATGCCCAATTCATCATAGCTGATGGCGTAACCGTAAAGCTGACGCGGCGTAAGGTCGGCGGTCATAATAGCGCCGGAAGCGCTGATATTGCTAACCGCCATATTGGTGGCCTTACCGTCGTAGTCCTTGCTGTTGGGCGTGCTGTTGTTATCAAACACCGTGTTGTTGCTGCTTCCCGGGTAGGGGTCGCCGTCGTCACCGCGATTGACGCTGTTATCGAGGTCGGCGTTGCCGTCCGCCTCTTCCAGATCCACCATTTTATGGGTTTCATCGTTATTCACCGGTCCACCGCTCCAACGGTCCTTGCCCCAGCCTCTGCTTTCATCGATGTGAAAAATAAGCAGTCCGCTACCGTTCAGATATTGATCAAACCCTGTCTTCTGCCGGTTTTCAATCAGCCAGTAGCGGTCAAACTCATAGCCGTCTTCCCACATCAGGTAAAGGGATTTATTGGTTTCGGCCCGCAGAATCTGCACATTGCTCTGGGGGGAGGTGATCACCGTGGGCGTAACCCAGCCCAACTGATACTTGCTCCAGCCGATCATGTGTGCCGGTTTTTCCGAATGGCTGCCATCGCCGCCCCAACTACCGCCGGCCATCAGCCCCCATTCGCCAATTCCCTCGGAAGCCTCATAATCCGGCCCGTCGCCGGAGCCGGTGCGGTCGTATAAATCGGGCAGACCCAGCACATGGCCGAACTCGTGGGTATAAACGCCGATTTCCCGGATAGTGCCGTTACCGTTGCCCCCGCCCGATTCCTCGGGGCAGATAAAGTAGGCGCTCACCTTTATGTTATTACCGTCCGCGCCAACGTCATTGGTAGTGTACGCGTTGCTTCCCAGGCTGCTCATGTGCGGCCAAAAGCTGTCGTTACCCGGCCACCAGTCGGCGCCCGCGCCGGCATAGACCACGGCCACGGCGTCCACATAGCCGTCATCGTCCCCGGAATTGGGGATGCCGTCGGGGCCGTCGTTATCATACAGCGCGTAATCGATGGAATCATCCGCCGCCTGTACCGACTCATAAACAAAGCCGGTTACATTTTGAGGAAAGGTGCCGCCGTAGCCGTTGTTGTCTCCGGCGTAATAGCTTAAATCCTGCCCCGTGTGTACCCAGCCGTAAACCGTTCCGCTTAAGTCAAACTGTCCGTAGGAGATTTCATCGTAATACTCGGTCATGGTACCGGTGGGGTTGTTGTCAAACAGGTGATCCTGAAAGGTGTTTGCGGAAAATTGTCCCGCCAGGTCGCTAAAGTCGGAAAGGATCACCGGCAGTTTAAATACATCACTGTTCAACCCTTTTTTAAAGGATTGGCGGGCCTCCTTGCGGGCCGCCATGCGTTGGGCCCAGGCCGGATCGCCGTATTTGTCCTGCAGGATATTTTTTTCCATCAATTTCCAGAAATTGGCGGGAAAGGTACCCTTGTTGGGTGGGTTGACCGCCGGAGAAAAAGATACCAGCAGTAAAAGAAAAAGGGTTAAATGACGCATGACGCACTCCTTTAAAATGTCCGTTTTTATTTTAGGGGATAAATTCGCTGTCTCTATTGTGCCGGGGTAAAATCCATAATCAGCGCCCGGGCCGGTTTTTTAAATTGTTTCCAGTACAGGTTCATCTCAAGCACGGTTCCGGGAGCCATTTCCCGAAGGCCGAGCATTTTTTTGTTGGCCGGCATGTCCATATCCAGCGCCTGGCCTTCCCGTCGTATAAAGTTTGGGAAGCACTCCACCAGCCGGCTGGTATCATCCAGGGTGCGCACCAGCAGGCTAAAGCGGTTGTCCGCAAGCCTTTTAACTTCTTCCACCTTTACCTTTACCGTTTCTTTTTTTTCCATGGAAACCGGTGAAGATTGAGCGGAAGCGGCGGGTTTTGTTTCCGTCTGCCGGGACGAACAGGAAAGAGCCAAAAAAATTAATAGTACACCAAATAGAGAGACGCGCATAACTTTCTCCGTTTTTTTATTAAGTGTTCGTAGCAAAAAGTCATCAATTTAGTTGTTAAGGGCGATATTTCCGTGATAGCTGGCACGATGTGGCAAAATATACCGTTTATTTACAGAAATGAAATTTTCAACAAATAAAAGGCCTTTCCGTTATAAGTCATAAAACGCCGGCATACGACGCCCTGAAATATGTTCGGCGCCTAAACGCCCATTACCCGCACCAGCCACAGGCTCAGGTCGGGCCAGTAGGTGATAATCACCAGACTGACCAGCAGAATGATCAAAAAGGGGATGGTGGCCTTGTACAGCTTCATCACCGGTTGTTCAAAACGCATGGAGGCGATAAACAGATTCATACCCACGGGCGGGGTGGAGTATCCGATGCCCAGATTGGCCAGAAAGATGATGCCCAGATGCACGGGGTCTATATTAAACTGGGCGGCGATGGGAATGACCAGCGGGGCTACCACCATAATGGCCGAAAAGATATCCATCATGGCGCCAACCACCAGCAAAAAGAGATTGAGAACGATTAAAAATTCGAAGGGGGAATCCACATAGCCGCGCATGGCTTCCAGAATGGCCGAGGGAATTTCGGCGTCTATCAGATAATTGGCCAGACCGAGCGCCGCGGCCAGAATTACCAGGATGCCGCCCACCATAATCATGCTCTCCCGGGCCACGCGCAACAGGTCTTTTTTTAGAGAGATGTCCCGGTAGATAAAGACTTCGATGATCAGCACATAAAAAGCGGTAACGGCCGCCGCTTCCGTGGCGGTAAAAAATCCGCCATAGATGCCGCCGAGAATGATAAAGGGCAGGGGAATTTCCCAGATAGCCTCGCGGGTGCTTTGCCACAGGCGTTTTTTATCAAAGGCCAGGCTTTTCATACCCACGCCCTGCCGCCGCGCCGACCATACACTGTACACGGAAAGCAGACCCACCATAAGAATTCCGGGCAGGATACCGGCGGTAAACAGTTGATCGATACTGGTAGAAGAAACCAGTCCGTATAAAATTATAGGCAGGCTGGGCGGAAAGAGCAGGCCGAGGTTGCCCGAGGCGGTGAGCATGCCCAGGCTGAATTTTTCCGAATAGTTATCGTCCAGCAGGGCCGGCAGCAACAGACCGCCCAGGGCCACGATGGTAACCCCCGAGGCACCGGTAAAGGCGGTAAACACCGCGCAGGAAAGCAGGGTGACGATGGCCAGGCTGCCCGGCATCCAGCCCATCAGCGCCCGGGAAAAGTTGACCAGACGCTGCGGCGTTTTGCTTTCGGCCAGCATATAACCGGCAAAGGTAAACAAAGGGATAGCCAGCAGAACCGGTTGCGAGGCCAGGCGATATAGCTCGATGATGACCGCCGAGCTGTCGATATCGGCGCTGAAGAAGGCCATCAGGGCAATGGCCGAGATGATGACAAACAGGGGTGTGCCGAACAGGGCCAGCACGGTCAGGGCCAGGGCGATCAATAACACTTCCATCAGGCCGCCGTCCCTTCCGGCCGCCGTGCCTCCACAATGCGCGTCAGGGCGGAGATGATAAAGCGGATAAGAATAAGGCCAAACCCGATGGGGATGATGATCTGGAAATACCAGGAGGGTATATCGTTAAAAACAATGGAGTTATACTCCTTTTCTTCCAGCACAAAGGTGATGGCGGCCCGCAAAAGGTACCAGCTTACTCCCGCTGAGAAAAGATCGATAAAGGCCATAACGTAATTTTTTAGCGGCTTTTTCAGGTAGCGGGCAAAAACGTCTACATTGATATGCTTACCGTCACGGGTGGCCAGTGATGCGCCGATAAAACCGACCCATAAAACCAGATGGCGCAAAAATATGTCGCCCCATAAAATGCCTTTGTCAAAAAAACGTAAGATAACCTGCAGAAAAGCACCGAAAACCATCAGCAAAATGATGGTCAGCAGCAAGGCTCCCTCCAGCCCGGCCACGGCGTCATTGATTTTTTTGATGATCCTCATCCTTACTCCCTCCGGCCTCGAAGGCAGGAAATCGTTTAAAGCCATATAACCCGCCCTGCCTTAAGCGGCTTTTTTGGCATGAAAGTCTGAAAGATATTGCAGCGGAGCTTTTAATACAAATGATACGTCTCACCTTTGAATGCAATCTTTTGATGACGTAGATTGCCGCTGTCACCACCCTGATTATAGGAAACCGTATGATTCCGGGAATATTATACCGCCAACCCCGTCGACTTTGGCAAACCCTGCGTCCGCGACACAAACTGGAAGCCTTGTTCCTGGCCCTGGTTCTTTTGGCCGTGCCGGCCACGCGCGCCCATGCCCTTTTCGGTCAATGGCTGACTGCGGGCATGGACAGCGGCCGGCTGCTCTTTTTGATCTTGTGGAGTTTCCTCACCCTGTGGGTGTTCAGCCAATGGCCGGTTTTTCATTTTTTGGCGGGTCGGCAAAAAGTGGTTGCCCTTACTGCAACCGCGCCGGCCACGCCCCGGCAGGCCCGGCAGATTCTTTTTTTTGTTAGTCTGAAATATCAATGGGTCCTTATTTTGCTTTTCGTCCCACTATGGGCGGCCTTTTGGGCCCATGCCCCGGCCAGGGGTCTGCTGTTGGCGGTGTTGGCCACCATAGGCGCCGCCCTGACCTGGCGTTCGGTTTTATATCTCTATCTGCAATGGCAACCCGCACCCTGGTGGATTCCCTGGTTGACGGCGTTTATCCTTATGACCGCCGGTTTTTATGCCTATTTTTTACAATGGGAGGTCTTCTTCCTGGCTTTTTTTTTATTGGCTACCGCCCTGTATGTTTATTTTCACCGCTCCGCGGAAATAGACATGCTGGCCTTTTCCACCCCTGTCCGGCGCATCCCGGAGGCCGCGCAACGTTATGCGCGGGCTCAAAAGATGAAAATGCGTCCCGCTCCCCGGGGACCCCTGCGGTCCTGGATATTCAAGGAACGTCTGGCCCGGGAGCGGCATCGTGCTTTTCGCCTTTGGCGGCGGATTATGTTTTTATGGACGGCGGTAAGCTTTTTTGCCCTGGCTTTGAGTGCGCTTGCCGAGAGAAACCTGATTATCTTCGGCCTGTCGCTTTTATATGTGTGGGTTTATTTTGGCGCCGGGTTTAATGAAAAGTACCGCGACCCGGAACTTCCCTGGCTGATACAGGGGACGCCCCTGCGCCTGCGCGATTGGTGGCTGGCCCGTCTTTGGGTGGAAGGGGGCGACGCCCTGTGGGGACTGCTCCTGGCTGTCGGCGCCTGGCTGGCCGGTGGTCTTCCGGTGGACTTATTGTATATCTATACCGCTACCCTGATTGTTCTGTGGCTCATTTTTTTCGCCGCCGTGGTTAACTTTCAAATCATGTTTTATGACAATGTACGCATGGCCGGTTATGCCTTTCATTTTACCATGCTGCTGCTGGGCATCATGATTTTTAACTATCGTTTGGTGGGGCCGTTGATCGCCCTGGCTTTAATGTTGTTTTTTAGCTATAAAAACTATAAATATATAAACAGATGATCACGATAGAAAACCTTTCGGTTTATTACGATAATATTCAGGCGTTGAACGGCTTATCATTACACTGGCCCCCGGGCAGGTTTGTCGGGCTGCACGGGGCAAACGGCGCGGGCAAAAGTACACTGCTCAAGGTGTGTTCGGGTATCATCCGCCGCTATGAAGGCCGGGTTTTGTTCAGGAAGCGCCCCGCCGGTGAAAATCTTTTTAGTCTAAGGCAACAAACCTATTATGTACCGGAGAACGCGGATATCCTGCCCTATATGAGCGGCAGGGAGTTTTTGCAGATGATCCGCGCCCTCTATGGCCAACCGGCGGCAGAGGAGCATCTGGAGTATCTTTTAACCTTAAGCGGATTAAGGGAAAAGGCGGATGATCCGGGCCATACCTATTCGCATGGCATGCGTCAAAAACTATTTATCGCCGCCGCCCTGATTTCCGGCGCGGGGTGCCTGTTTTTAGACGAAGCCTTTAACGGTGTGGATCAGGAAAGCACGGAAGCGCTGCTAAGCCATATCCGCGATGATTTTTTAAATCCCGATCGTCTGGTGGTGATCAGCTCTCATCAAAAAAGTTTTTTGGAAAAATGGCAGGACACAGCTTTTAAAATGAAAAACGGACAACAGGAGCAGGGCAGACAATAATGACGGAGGCCACATTTATCAAACGTAACCGTTCCTTTTGGAAAGAGGCGGAAGAAATGCTTAACTCCAACCGGGAAATGGATGTGGAGACCCTGAGCACCCTCTATATACGTCTTACGGATGATCTCTCCTGGGCGCGCACCTACTATGCGGAAAGCACTCTGTGCGGCTTTCTGAACAATCTGGTAAGCAGGACCCATCAGCAATTATACCGCAGCCGCCAGCACAACACCGCCCGCCTGATCCGTTTTTGGAAACGGGATGTGCCCCTGCTTTTTTTTCGCTATCGCGCCTATTTTGCCCTTTCCCTGTTGATTACCGCCCTGGCCACGGGCATCGGCTGGCTTTCCGCCGCCAATGACGACGGCTTTGTTCGGCTGATTTTAGGTGACGCCTATGTTAACATGACCCTGGAGAACATCGAAAACAACGATCCCATGGCCGTTTATAAAAAGATGAATGAAACCGATATGTTTCTGGGCATAACCATCAATAATATCCGCGTTTCGTTATTTGCCTTTGTTTTCGGTCTTTTTTTCAGCGTGGGCAGCGCCTATATTCTGTTTAGCAACGGCATCATGCTGGGTGCCTTTCATTACCTGTTTTATGCCGCGGATATGCTGGTGCCGGCCCTGCGCACCATCTGGATACACGGCATTATAGAGATTAGCGCCATCATCATCGCCGGGGGAGCGGGCTTGCTTTTGGGTTCGGGGTTTCTTTTTCCCGGCAGCCATACCCGCCTGCATTCCTTTAAACGGGCCGTGCGCGACGGTATGAAAATTACCATCGGGCTGATTCCCTTTTTTATCATTGCCGGCTTTCTGGAAAGTTTTGTTACCCGTCATACGGAAATGCCCCCGGCCCTGAACGCGGTCATTCTGGCCCTTTCGGCGGCTTTCATCTTTTATTATGTTTATTATTATCCGGGATATGTTCATAAACACCTAACGAGGAGGAGCCATGGAACAAACAACACAACTGCAAAAGGCGCGTAACATAAGCGAAACGCTTAACGCCGCATTCTCATTTTTAAGGGAACAGTTTATTCCCCTGGCCAAGAACCTTTTATATGTGGCCGGACCGCTGATTATTCTTTCCGCGCTGCTCAACTATTTCTTTTTCAGTAAAATTTTTGGCGCCATGGTATCCAATCCTTCCGATCCCGCCACGACCTTTAATCTTATGTTTTCTCCCCAGTATCTGTTATTGATGTTTACACAGGTATTGGTGACCACGGTTATAGCTCTGATTGTCAATTTTTATGTACTCGACTATGTTGAAGGCACCGGCCCCACCAGCGTGGCCCGCATGTGGCAACTGGTGCTGAACAAGACGCCGATCTTTTTGGTGTACAACATAGTTATCTTTTTCCTGATGATGCTGGGTATGATGTTTTTTGTGTTGCCCGGTATCTATTTGGCCATTGCCCTTGTGTTGTTTATACCGGCGGCTATTCAGGAAAACCTGGGTTTGGGCGCGGCCATAAAGCGCAGCATCCACCTTATCAAAAATTACTGGTGGTTTACACTGGGACTGATGCTCCTTTCCATCATTATTCTCTATATTGTCTATGTCGTAATAGAGCTGCCGTTTATGCTTTTGGGCGTTGGCGCGGTATTTTCCGCCGGTTCGCCGTTTTCCATGGAAGAATTTGGGAATATGTACGGCATCTATGTCGCCTTTGCCCAACTTAGCATGCTGATCTACGCCTTTATTTTTCTGGTGGAAACCGTCCATTTTTACAGCCAGCGTGAGAAAAAGGAAGCCAGTGGGTTGAGCGGGCAAATTGCCGAACTGGAATCCCCGGTGACGGAGTAGCATGCCCAGGGGAATACTTATAGTCGCCCTTTTTGCCTTGATTATCTTCCCGCGAGCGGCTTTCGCCGGGGCAGAGCGGCATATAAACAAAGCCTTTATCGACTCCCTGCGTCAGGAACGGCAGTCAGACTACCGCGAGCCCCAATCGCCCCTGGAACAGCTTTTTTCAAGGATTTGGGCCGAGGGCATGGAATGGCTTTCCAGGCATATTTTTAAAAAAGCAACCCGCGCCTTTTGGGAAGGAATGGGTTACCTGATTGCCATTCTTTTTTTGCTCTATCTGGTGCATATGGCGCTCAGCGGCCGTTTCCGCGCCCCCTTGCGCTATGAGCCGGGGATGGCCGGGGCGCCCCCGCTATCCGCCGAAAATCCGGAAACCATCGATCCCGAACGGATTGAGACCCTGCTGCAACAGGCCGTGGAACAGGGCAACTGGCCCCTGGCCGCTCATTTCCTGTATCTGCGCCTGCTTAAGGCTTTTATACGGCACAGCCTGATTAACTGGCAGGCCTCTAAAACCAACCATGACTATATCCGCGAGCTGGGCCCCGGTCCCCTGAGGGAACGTTTCCGCGGCGTAACGCACCGTTTTGAGATGGTTTGGTATGGGGCGCGACCCCTGGACAGGGAAAGCTTTGGCGCGTTTCGGGATGAGTGTGCATGGCTGGAAAAGCACATGGAGAGGGCGCATGTTTAAACAAAAGGGTTTTTTGCCTCTTGCGCTGGCCCTTCTTCTTCTGCTTGGCGCTCAGTTTTTTATGTCACCGCCGCCCAACTGGATGCCCAGCTTTTCCGGCTCTGATGAGATCCCTTATGGGGCCGATGTGTTTTATAAAAGTCTGACCTATCTCTTCCCCGGGCAGGAAATCCGGGTCAACCGGGAAAATTTTTATACCGCCCTGGCGGATCAACCCGGGGATAAAAACCTGATCATGCTGGATTTAAAACCGGAAATGGATAACCGGGAGCGGGAGGTTCTGTTCGACTGGGTGAACCGGGGCGGCATGGTCTTTATCGCCGCCGGCGTTTTTGATCGCGCCATGAGGGACAGCCTTGGGTTGGATATTGATATCGAACCGTTGACCGGCGACACCCTGGAGACCACGCCCGCCGATACCATGAACCTGAGCGGCGTCGGTTTGGCAGAGCGCTATTTTTCTTCCTTTGATTCCGGCAGCGCGCTTGTTTTGCGCAAGGATGCCCGGGGCCGGGCTATCTATTTAAAACAGGCCCATGGCCGGGGCTTTTTTTATCTGAATTTACGTCCCTTTGCCTTTGCCAACTATAATATTTTAATGCGTAGCTCGCTGCGGTTTGTGGAAGAAGCCATGCTGCAACTGCCCCCGCGGACGGTGATTTGGGATGAATACCATAAATCCTTAAAAAAACAGGCGGCACAGACGCCCATGCGCTACATCCTTGACCAACCGGCCCTGAGAGCGGCCTGGTTTACCCTGCTGGCCCTGATCGCCTCGTTTCTTCTGCTTGGCGGAAGACGCAGGCAAAAGGCGATCCCGGTTATTGAAGCGCCGAAAAACGAGAGCGTTAATTATCTAAAAACCCTGGGGCGTTTTTCCGTGCGTCGCACCAGTCCCCTAAGCCTGATAAAACTTAAAAAGAAGCTGGCCCTGGCCTGGTTGCGCCAGCAATACGGCCTGGATGCGCGGGCCCTGGATAAACAGGTGGCCGCGGAACTGGCGCGCCGGAATATTCTGACGGAGAAAGAGGCCCGGCAATGGGTGATGACCATGAGCATGGCCGGGAAGAAACGATTTTACCAGCCGGATGAATTAAAAAAGATGGCCACGATCATTCAGAAAATTTATAGACCCCGTACATAGAAAAGGCAGGTAGTAATGAATTTAGACGCATTTAAGAAACATGTGGAACAGCTACGTCACAATCTGGAAACGGTGATAGTCGGTCAGCGGGAAGTTATGGATTTACTGCTGACGGCCCTGTTTGCCGACGGCCATGTGCTGATTGAGAGCGCGCCGGGCATGGCAAAAACATTGATGGCCAAGGCCCTGGCCCGGGTGGTGGACGCCGGTTACAGCCGCATCCAGTTCACCCCGGATCTGATGCCCTCCGATGTAATAGGCACCTCGGTGTTTAATATGAAAAAGAGTGAATTTGAATTTAAGGCCGGGCCGCTTTTCGGTCAGTTGATATTGATCGATGAAATAAACCGCGCGCCGGCCAAAACACAATCGGCCCTGTTTGAAGCCATGGAGGAGCGGCAAATTACCGTGGACGGACAAACCTATCCCCTGCGGGCGCCCTTTATGGTGATGGCCACCCAAAACCCCATCGAACAGGAGGGGACCTACCGACTGCCCGAGGCGCAGTTGGATCGTTTTTTGTTTATGTTGAAGCCCCAATATCCATCGGAAAGCGAGGAGACGGATATTCTGGAACGCTATTCCGGCGTCTCCAACAGGGAAGTTTTGCAGGCCACGGGCCATGTAATAACAGCCGAACAACTAAAGGAAACACAGCAGGCCCTGCACCGTCTGACCGTTCGCCGCTCCATTGCCGAATACATCGCCAAAATCATTCGCGATACCCGGCGGCACCCGGCCATCTACCTGGGCGCCTCGCCCCGCGCCGGCCTCTATCTGGTTAAGGCGGCCAAGGTGTGGGCGGCCATGAACGGGCGCGACTATGTTATTCCCGATGATATTAAGTATCTGCTGGGCCCGGTATTGGAACACCGCATGATTCTAAACCCGGAAAAGGAACTGGAGGGGCTGAGCCTGGGCCAGGTGCTGGAGGAGATCGTCTCCGGAATAGAGGTGCCCCGTTAGTGAAGCGTTTTTTTGATTTTATACCGCTAAGGCGCTTTTACGCCTCCCTGGGCGCGGTGGCGGTACTGTTTGTCCTGGCCTATATGTATCCGGCGCTGTACGGCGTGGCCCGGGGTACGCTGATCCTGACGCTCTTTGTTACCCTGGCCGACTATATCGTACTTTTTGCCCGGCCGCGTCCGCTAACGGCCGAACGCCGCCATGCCGCCCGCTTCTCCAACGGAGACCCCAATCCGGTTACGTTGGAATTGTGCAACCGCTTGTCACTGCCCTTAAGGGCCACGGTTTATGATGAAGTGCCGGATATTTTTCAGTTCCGCCATTCCGTGGGGCGCGTAGAGCTGAGCGGCGGGGAAAGCCGCCAACTGCGCTATGTGCTGACGCCGGGCCAAAGAGGTATGTTCCGCTTCGGGCGCATTAATATTCTGCTGCAAAGCGTTCTCGGCTTTATCGGCCGTTTTCAGCGGCAGGAGGCCGGTGGCATCATTCACGTGTATCCTTCATTCCAAAAGCTGAAAGCCTACGATTTAAACGCGCTGACGCTGAGCGGGCCCGGTGGACATCTAAAGCGGGTGCGTCGCGTAGGCACCACCATGGAGTTTGACCAGATCCGCGCTTATGTACCGGGCGATGATTTCCGCTTTATCAACTGGGCGGCCACGGCCCGCAAGCATCAGGTGATGGTGAATCAGTACCAGGACGAACAGGCCCAAAGCGTTTACATGATCATTAATAACAGCCGGGTGATGCACATGCCATTCGACGGTTTAAGTCTGTTGGATCATTCCATCAACAGCGCGCTGGTGACCTCGCATATTGTGCTGCAAAGAAAAGATCGCCCCGGTCTGTTGAGTTTTAGCGCAGGCCCGCCCCGTTTTTTGGCTGCTTCGGCCCACAACCGGCAAATGACGCGCATACTGGATCATCTTTACCGCCTGGAAACGGACCGCCGCGAGGCCGATTATGAAAGGCTGTATGTTTACATTCAGAAACATATTCCCCAAAGAAGCCTGATTATACTCTATACCAATTTTGAGTCCCGGGTGGCCCTGGAACGCGTTCTGCCGGTTCTGAGAGAGATCAACCGCAAGCATGTGCTGATGCTGATCTATTTTAAAAATGAACAGGTGGAGAAACTGCGGGAAGGCAAAGCTCCCGATTTGACCGCCGTGCACACTCAGGTGATGGCCGAACAGTATCTTTATGAGAAGGAAGCCATTCGCCACATTTTAAAGCATCATGGTATCATGGCGCTGTTTGTCACGCCGTCCGGGCTGACCATCGAGGTGCTGAACAGCTATCTGGCCATAAAGGCCCGGCATATAATTTAAAGCCGTTTGTCTTGCCCGGAGTGGTGAGAAAAGCGTATCTTACGGAGAGGGACAAACGATCCCGGCCTTTAAGCAGCTGTTTCCCCTGATTACAATAACCCGTTTAGAGAAGGCTCCATGGAAAATATTGATATCGCCACCACCCAGAATGTGGCCATAAATTATAAGCTGGCGGGCATTGCCGACCGCATGCTGGCCGTGATTCTGGACTGGATAATACAGGCCGCATATCTTATCACCCTTTTTATTGTCGGGGCCTTTCTGCAAAGCGGCTTCGGGATGGGCATTGAAAGTTTTGGTCTTATGTCGCTGTTAACCCTGCCCCTGTTTCTTTACGAGGTGTTGTTTGAAAGCCTGATGAACGGCCAGACTCCCGGAAAGAAAATTCGCGGCATACGGGTTATGAGTACGGATGGCAGCGAAGCCAACATAGGGCAATTTATCATCCGCTGGTTGCTGCGTTTTGTGGACGTCACCTTTACCCTGGGAAGCGTGGGGCTGATTACCCTGTTTATCAATAACAGGGGGCAGCGCCTGGGCGATATCGCCGCGGGCACCACGGTGGTGCTTACCGGAGAAAAGGCCGATGTGGATGGCTCCTTTCTGGCGCAAAACGAGCCGAACGCGCCCCCCGTATGGCCCCAGGCCCGTCACATGAGCCCCAGGGAAGCGAGCCTGCTACGCCAGGTGTTGAACAGCCGGCCGGAATCGGATGAAGCCTATGCGGAGCTGTTGGAAAATACCGCCCGGATTTATGCGCAAAAGCTGAATATTGCCAACCCCTCGCCGGATAACCGGCAGTTTTTGGAAACCTTATTACGCGACTATCATAACAGCGGGGCGGAAGTCGGATAGCCGTCCTTTAACGTAACAGCACCATTTTCCGGCTATCGACAAAGGAAGCGCTTTTCAGCCTGTAAATATATACTCCGCCGGCCAGTCCGGAGGCGTCAAAACGCACCGTATGTTCTCCGGCATCCTCAACTTTATTAAGCAGGGTTGCTATTTTACGGCCGGTAATGTCAAAAACCGACAATTCCACTTTTTCCCTTTTCATTAAACGGTAAGGGATAAGCGTTTCCGGGTTAAAGGGATTGGGGTAGTTGGCATACAGTCTTGTCTGTTGCGGAAGGAATGGTTCGTTCTTGTCCAGACCCGTGGCAATGGCCGTGCGATAAACATAACCGCTGTCGGTGCCGACATAATAATAGTCCCGGCTGTCGATAAAGGTGGCCGTAATGCGTTCCCCTTCCGGCAAGGTGAGGATCCGTTTCCACGTAGAGTCTTTTCCCGAAAATTCATAGACCCTGCCGCTATATTGTGATTTGTACAGGATATCCTGATGGTTGACGTCAAACTTTCCCGAAATAGTCTTCCGGGTGTAAGCCTCCCAGCTTTGGCCGCGGTCGCGGGACACCAGGGTATCCACAAAGAGTTCGCCCCTGGAATTGACGATAATATCATGGTTCTGAAGATCCCCAATATCACGTAAAAAATGGAAACTCCTCCCGCCGTCGGTGGACAGGGACAGATCCACCCCAATCCCCATGGATATAAAGACATCCGATACATAGATTTCCCCCGAAGGTCCCAACGCCATAGCGATGATCTCCACCTGACTGGCGCCGGTGGTAACATCCGGCGTGTCCCAGCTTTGTCCGTCATCGTAGGAGTGATAAATATAGGATAAACCGTCCGTCGAATAACAGGTATCCCCCTTGGAGACGATCTCCCGGGCATACCGAAAAACAGAATCCCATTGGCCGCCGAAATCTGTGGAGCGATAAGTCACCCACCAGGTGCTGGCAAAAAAGGTGTTATTCCCGTTGATGGTAAAATAAACAAAGAAGGAGTCCGGGAGTTGCCGGAATTCAGCCCAGTTCATGCCCGTACTGTCCGATTTATAGATACGGTCCGCTGAAAGAAGATAAAGATTTTGATCGCTATCCTCGGCAAAAGAGGTAATTTTCCCGCCGCTGCCGGGGGAAACTTTGTACCATCCTGTTTGCGCGGATAAAAAGGAAAGAGCGATAAACAGAAAAAAGGCCGTGGTTCGCATGGGAACCTCCTTTTGCGTATAGGGGAAAACGGCGGGCTCGCCAAACTTTTTAAAGCTTGGGTAAATGTATGTTTTAACAAGGCCTTTTTCAAGGCGTTGTTTTCCCCCTTGTTTCGTTATGCCGCCGGGGGTAGCACATAAAAGTAAACGGCCATAAAGTGGCAAAAGCTTCCCAGCAAAACAAACAGATGAAAGATGGCGTGATTGAGCTTTATTTTTTTGATGCTGTAGATAACGGCGCCCAGGGTATAGGCCGCGCCGCCGGCAAAAAGCCAGCGCAGTCCGTCCGAGGCCAGGCGATCCATCAGCGGTGAAATAACAAACACGATCAGCCAGCCCATAAAAACATACATCAGCGTGGAGAGGAGGTTGTAGCGGCCGGTGAAGAAGATTTTTAAAATGATGCCGGTCAGGGCCATGCCCCAGGAGAGACCGAAAATTATCCAACCGGTAGTCCCATGCAGGGTGACCAGCGTAAACGGCGTATAGGTTCCGGCAATCAGCACATAGATGGAGGCGTGGTCAAAAATACGCAGCCGCTTGCGGATCACAGGACTTTGCGCTTTGTGATAAAAGGTGGAGGCGCTATACAGCACGATCATACTGGCGCCGTAAATGGCCGCGCCGGCGATGTGCCAGGCCGTTCCGTACAGTGAGGCTTTGATCACCAGGCATATCAGGGCCACAATGCTTAAGGCCAGGCCAAAGGCATGGGAAAGTACATTGATCCTTTCCTCCGCGGGGCTGTAAAAGACGGTTTCGTCACCGGTTTTCATGGGCGCTCCTTATGCGGGAACGGGTCTAATGTCTGTTTACCGCAAGGAGTTATACAGACAGGCATAGTCCCGCGATCCCTATTTTTTCTCCAGAAAAAGGTTTTTCATTTTTTTGAGGATCTCCGGATTGGGCAGACCTTTTTTTCCCATAACCAGAAAGGTGAAGTTGCTGGCCATGATCTCCTCGGGATGAATAACATAGTTGGTGTTTCTGCCAATCATTTCCCAGAAAGCGGGAGTTTGATAGGCGTTGATCATCAGCGGCTTGTCCTCCTCCATTACGGGCACAGTGTATCCGTCCTTCTCTTCCACCCGCAACAGCACAAAACTCAGGCTTTGAAAAATCCCTCCCGTTTTGCTGACGTCATACACGGGCTGGGTGGCATAGATAAAGGGCGCCACGCGCAACACGCCTTCTTCGGAAGGCAGGTTGGCATAGCTGTTCATTTCCGGCGCGTCGGGATTAGTGATGTGGCGCTCAAACCAGGCTTCCGGCAAGGTCAATTCCGGGCCGGTTTCAAAACCGATGATTTTGTAAAAACGGGCCCGCATGGCGCGATTGTGCCGGGAATAGACGTGAAATATTTCATGAATAAAGGTCTCTTCCAGGGCGCCCCGTGCCGCCGACTTCAGCATGAGGTCGGTATAGACAATGGTATTCATGCGCGTGTAGGCCACTCCCACGCCGCCCACCTCGTCGCCGGTGGTGCGGATGAGGATGATTTTTCCGGGCAGGTTGAGTTGCAGGGCCTGCAGCTGCGCATGGTGATTGCGGGCGAATTGTTCAAACATGGTTTTCAGGCTGTCCGGCCAGTTACGGACGTTCCGGGCCAAATGCTGCTTGTATTCCGCCACGCTTACCTCCCGGTCCGTGCGCATGGAAGCGGAGCGGTCGTAGGCGGAGACCCGTTGCATGTAATCATCGTCTTTGATGACCAGGGCGGCGGCGGTGGCCGAATCGGCAAAAACCAGTTCGGTGCCTTCAATCAATTCAACGGCCCGAAGGGTGGAGAAGGACATTGTCAGTATCAACAGAAAAAGAATATAACGCATGGGGTTTTCCTCGCTTTAGTCGTCCGTGGCGGGGTGCCAAAGATAATGTTTCAGGTCAATACGACCGTTGGCGGCAAAGGTTACGCCCTCGCTCCGTAACAGGGCGCTTTGCACCTCTCCTCCGGCATGGGGCGGCAGGCTTATGCTTCCCCGGGAATTTACAACCCGCCACCAGGGGATGTCTTCCGCGCGCGGGCAGGCATGCAGGGCATAGCCCACCATGCGCGGGGTAATGCCGGGCAGCGCGGCCGCGATGGCGCCGTAGGTGGAGATCCGTCCCCGGGGAATGTTTTTTACGCAGTCATAAACCGCCCGATAGCGACTCATATGGCTTCTCCTTGTTCCCGGCCCTGGAAGTGAGCGACACTACAAAGCCCTAAGCTATCGGATTTGCCCGATAAATTCAAAAAGGACCGTAAAAAAGCGGCATTATTTTTTTTGCGCGCTTCCGGCATGGCGTTGGGCCAGTATCTCCTCGATCTCTTCCAGTTGGACGCCGCGCTGTTGCAGCAAAACCAAAAGGTGAAAAAGAAGATCGGCTGTTTCGTTTTTGAACAGCGCGTCGTTGTTGTCCATGGCCTCGATAATCAGTTCCGTGGCCTCCTCGCCCACCTTTTGGGCAATTTTGTTAACGCCCTTTTCAAACAGCGCGCTGGTATAGGATTGTGCGGATGGGTTTTTTTTCCTGTCGGCGATTATATCCTGCAATTTATATAAAAAACCCTTTGCCGAATGTTCATTAAAGCAGGTATCATTACCCGTGTGGCATACCGGTCCGGCGGGCCGGGCCTTTATCAACAGGGTATCCCCGTCGCAGTCGGCCACGATTTCACGGACGGTTAAAAAGTTACCGGAGGTTTCTCCCTTGGTCCATAGCCGTTTTTTCGAACGCGAATAAAAGGTAACCCGTCCTTCCCGTTCGGTTTTACTTAAAGCCTCCCGGTTCATATAACCCAGCATCAGCACGCGCCCGTTGAGGGCATCCTGAATTATGGCCGGAACCAGACCATTGCCTTTGTCAAAATCTATACGCATCGTATGGCCACCTTTTTGGTTTGTAAATATTTTTTTAGTTCGGGGATGGCAATTTCGCCAAAGTGAAAAATACTGGCCGCCAGGGCGGCGTCGGCCCGTCCCTTTTTAAAGACGTCATAAAAATGGTGTATCGTGCCCGCCCCGCCGGATGCGATAACCGGAATACCCACCGTGTCCACCACGCGGGCGGTCAGCTCCACGGCAAAACCGTCCCGGGTGCCGTCGTTGGGGATGGCCGTCAGCATGATTTCCCCCGCGCCCCGTTGCCAGGCCTCCCGGGCCCAGGCCAGGGTATCCAGCGCTGTGGGTTGGCGCCCGCCGTGGGTAAACACCTTCCAGCGGCCATCGACAACATCCGTATCGATAGCCAGCACGACACATTGACTGCCAAAAGCTTCGGCCAATTGAGAAATAAGCGCCGGGTTTTTTACCGCAGCCGAGTTTACGCTAACCTTGTCGGCTCCGGCCTGTAGCAGCAGTTCCACGTCTGCGGTGGTGGCAATGCCGCCGCCAACCATAAAGGGGATGTCAATGGCCCGCGAGATGCGTTCCACCAGGCGGGCCAGGGTTTTGCGCTTCTCTATGGTAGCCGTTATATCCAAAAAAACAAGCTCATCGGCCCCCTGTTCCGCGTAAAGACGGGCCAGTTCCACCGGATCGCCCGCATCGCGGATATCCACAAAGTTAACACCCTTAACCGTCCGTCCGTCCCGGATATCCAGGCAGGGGATAATACGTTTTTTTAACATGCTTCACCTTATTGTTCGGGCGGCGTTTATCCGCCGCGCTTTAAACTTAAAATTCCCGTAATTCATCCAGGCGTATGCGGTTTTCATACAGGGCCTTGCCGATAATGGCTCCCTCCAGCCCCATGTCGCGTAAGCGTCGCAGTTCCCCCAGGGTGCTGATGCCACCGCTGGCGATCAACTTTAGTTGCGGAGAGTTTTGTAGAATCCTTTTATAGAGATCAAAGGCCGGGCCCTCCAACATGCCGTCCCGGCCGACATCGGTGCAAATCACATAGCGCGCGCCCCGGCCGGCCAGGCTGTCGATAAAGCTCTCCACATCCAGTCCGGCGCTTTCCCGCCAGCCGTCGGTCATAATGCGTCCCTGGCGGGCGTCGGCGCCCAGGATAATTTTCTCCGCCGAATAGCGTTGCAGCCATTCCAGAAAAAGTTGCGGGTTCCTTGCGGCCACGCTGCCGGCGGTAACCTGGCACGCGCCGCATTCAAAGGCGATACGGACGTCCTTTTCGCTTTTTACGCCGCCGCCAAAGTCTATGCGCAGGCTGCTGCGGGCAGCCAGCCGTTCCAGCACCGGCCAATTGACGATATGATTGCTTTTAGCGCCGTCCAGATCCACCACATGCAGATATTTAAGGCCGGCGTCTTCAAAAAGACGGGCCGCGTCAAGGGGGTCTTCGTTGTAAATTTTTTTCCGCTTGTAGTCGCCCTGGGTCAGGCGCACGCACTTTCCGTCAATAATGTCTATGGCGGGAATGATTCTCATAGTTCTAAAAAATTCCTTAAAAGTTTTTGTCCGCCACCGGCCGATTTCTCGGGGTGGAACTGCACGCCGTAAAAGTTGTCCTTTTGCAGGGCGGCGCTAAATGGCAGCAGATATTCGCAAAGGGCCGCTGTGTGCGGACCGCTTTCCACATAGTAACTGTGAACAAAGTACATGTTTTCCGTTTCGCCTATACCGCGGAACAGTTCACCGCGCGGCTGTTGCAGATTATTCCAACCCATGTGGGGCACGTTGCCATCCGGCGGAAAGCGGCGGACTTTTTCGGGAAAAATACCCAGGCAGGGAGTATCGTTCTCCTCGGAAAAAGCGCACATCAACTGCATGCCCAGACATATGCCCAAAAAGGGCTGTTTCAGCGCGGTGATGGTTTCATCCAGTCCTCTTTCCCTAAGGTAGGCCATGGCGCCGGAAGCTTCGCCCACGCCGGGAAAGATCACTTTGTCCGCCTCATGGATAACGCGGGGTTCATCGCTCAGGATATATTCCGCGCCCAGGCGGTTCAGCGCGTTCATTACCGAGCGGGTGTTGCCGGCGTTGTATTTAATCAGGGCAATCATAAGCGGCCCTTGGTGCTGGGCACCCGTCCGTCGTGGGTGCGGGTTGCGGCCTGGCTCAGGGCACGGGCCCAGGCCTTGAAGACCGCCTCGATCTTGTGATGCTCATTTTCACCCTCCACGCTGATATTGAGGGTGCAACGCGCCGTGTCACAAAAGGATTTGAAAAAGTGGCTGAACATTTCCGTGGGCATTTCGCCGATCTTTTCCCGCCTGAATTCCGCCTGCCATACCAACCAGGGGCGTCCGCCAAAGTCCACCGCCACCTGCGCCAGGCTTTCGTCCATGGGCAGCAGAAAGCCATAGCGCCGCACGCCCTTTCGCGAGCCCAGCGCCTTGTCAAAGGCCTCACCCAGGGCCAGGCCGGTATCTTCAATGGTATGATGCTCGTCTACCCGCAGATCGCCCTTAACCGTTATTTCCAGGTCAAAGCCGCCGTGCCGGGCCAGTTGATCCAGCATATGGTCAAAAAATCCCAGTCCGGTGGCAATGCGCGCCTCGCCCGTGCCGTCAAGGTTAAGTGACAGGGCGATATCCGTTTCACGCGTTGTCCGCCGGACTTCGGCCCGCCGCGGCCGCTGCTTAAGATAGCGGTATATTTCATCCCAGGAGACGCTGCACAGCTCGGCCTGTCCCTCCTGATCCCGGGTAATGCGGATGGCCCGGGCGCCCAGGTTGCGTGCCAGCTGTACGTCGCTTTCCCGGTCGCCGATAACGTAGGACGCGGCCAGGTCGTAATCGCCCTTCATATAATGGGTCAGCATGGCGGTTCCCGGTTTTCGGCCCGGGGCCTTGTCTCCGGGAAGGCTGCGGTCAATGAGGATTTCCCGGAAAACAACCCCCTCGCCGCGTAAAATTTCAAGCATCTTATTGTGGGCGGGCCAAAAGGTCTCCTCGGGGAAGGAGGCGCTGCCCAGGCCGTCCTGATTGGTGACCATGACCAGTTCATAGTCCAGTTCGCGGGCGATGCGCGCCAGGGCACTGATGGCGCCGGGCAAAAAGGAGAGTTTTTCATAGCTGTCTATCTGTTCATCCCGCGGTTCGGCAATGATGGTGCCGTCGCGGTCTATAAAAAGCACTTTTTTCATTGTAGGTTCCTTAAGGCGTTTAACAATTGTTCGTTTTCGCGGGCCGTGCCCACGGAGATACGCAGGCATCCGGGCACCATGGATGAACGGTTCCGCACCACCACCCCTTGCCGGGCCAGCTCCCTGTATATCCGTTCCGCGTCGGTAACGCGCACCAGCAAAAAATTGGCGTCAGAAGGAAAAACGTTAACCACGCAGGGCAGTTTGTGAAGTTCCCGCCGAAGGTTGTGGCGTTCCCGGATAAGTTCCCGGATTTCCCGGGCCCTGCCGCTAAGGCGATCCAGTTTGGACAGGGCCGCCTTTTGCGTTAGCCCGTTTACGTTGTAGGGCGGTTTTATCCTGTTCAGAATGTTAATGACCCCGCTGTGGGCAAAGGCCATGCCCAGACGTATGCCAGCCATGCCCCAGGCCTTGCTGAAGGTCTGTAAAACCACCATGTTGGGTATCTCCTCCAGACGCCCTAACATGCCCTGTGTATCGGCAAAGTCGATGTAGGCTTCGTCCACCACCACCAGGCCGTGGAAGCTTTGGGCCAGGGTAATGATTTGGCCTTCGGGTATCAGGTTGCCCGTAGGATTGTTGGGTGAGCATATAAAAAGCATTTTCAGTCGCTTATCCTTCAGCCGGGGCAGGAGGGATTCGGTATCGATGTGAAAATTGTCATCCAAAGGCGATTCGATTACGGCAACGTCGTTTATGGCCGCGCTGACCGTATACATGCCATAGGTTGGGGGAAAGATCATGACGCTTTCCCGGCCCGGAACGCAAAAGGCGCGCAGCAGCAGGTCTATGGCTTCATCGCTGCCGTTGCCTAAAAAGATATTTTGCGGCTCCACATTTTTTATGGCGGCGATCTTTTTTTTCAGCGCCCGTTGCATGGGGTCGGGGTAGCGGTTTAGCCCGCTTTCATAGGGGCTCTCATTGGCGTCCAGCCAAACGCTGGCTTCGCCCTTAAATTCATCCCGCGCCGAGCGGTAGGGCTTTAGCCGGCGTATATTTTCCCGGGTCAGTTTTTCCGGATCAAACATCTTTAATCTCCCGCAGACGTAGTGTTACGGCATTCCTGTGCGCCAGAAGCTGCTCGGCTTCCGCCATCAGTTCGATGGCCGGGCCGATTTTTTTCAGACCCCGGGCGCTGATTTTTTGAAAGGTAATCATTTTTACAAAGCTGTCCAGCGAAACCCCGCTGTATGCGGCGGCATGGCCGTTGGTGGGCAGGGTGTGGTTGGTGCCGCTGGCATAGTCTCCCGCGCTTTCGCAGCTATGGGAACCAATAAAAACGCTGCCCGCATTTACAACATCCTCCGCCAGTTCCCCGGCGCTGTCCGTGGCCAGAATCAAATGTTCCGGCGCATAGAGGTTGCTCAGCTCCAGCGCTTCCCGCAAATCATGCAGCAGGATCATTTTGCTGTGGGCCAGGGCGCTTGCGGCTGTTTCCCGGCGCGGCAGGAGGGTAAGCTGTTTCTCTATCTCCCGTTCCACCGCGTTTATCAACGAGGCAGAGGTGCATAAAAATATCACCTGGGAATCAGTTCCATGCTCGGCCTGGCTTAATAAGTCCGCCGCGATAAAGGCGGGGTTGCCTTCCCCGTCGCTGATGATCAGCACCTCGCTGGGACCCGCCGGCATATCGATGGCCGTGCCGGCGCTTTGCGCCATTTGCTTGGCCAGGGTCACATAGCGGTTGCCGGGGCCGAATATCTTGTCCACGCGCGGTACGCTTTCCGTGCCGTAACACATGGCGGCCACGGCCTGCGCACCACCGATGGTAAACAGCCGTTTTATGCCCAGGATGCGCGCCGTGTAAAGAATGGCCGGAGCAATGTGCCCATCGGCGTTGGGTGGCGTACAGACCACAATCTCGCGGCAACCGGCCAAACGGGCGGGCACGGCCAGCATCAACAGGGTGGAAAAGAGGGGCGCGCTGCCGCCGGGGATGTACAAACCCACGCGCTCCACCGGTACGGCCCGCCGCCAGCAGAGCACGCCCGGCTGGGTTTCCACGGCTTTTTCCGTCCTTTTCTGGGCCCGGTGAAATTGTTCTATATTACTCCGGGCCATATCGATGGCCGCCCGCAGCGGGGGGGCAAGCTCCGTTGTTTCGGGAACTTCCCTCGACAGGGAAGAGAGGCGCGCGCCGTCAAACCGGCGGGTCAGCTCAAAAAGGGCCGCGTCTCCCTGTTGACGAACCTGGTTTAAAATATCCGCCACCCCGGAGCGAATATCCTTGTCCGAGGCAAAAGGCCGGGCGCAAAGACCGGGCCACTCCTTTCGATCGGGATAGGTAATTATCTTCATTATAAAAACATCTTTTCAATGGGACATACCAGAATTCCTTGCGCGCCCGCCCGGCGCAGACCGTCGATCACCTCCCAGAAGGTATCTTCCTTAACCACGCTGTGCACGCTGCTCCAGCCCTTTTCCGCCAGGGGCAGGATGGTCGGGCTTTTCATTCCCGGTAACAGGGCGCAGATCGTGTCCAGGGCCTCGTCCGGCGCGTTAAGCAAAATATACTTGTTTTGACGGGCATTTTGTACCGCCTGAATGCGGAAACGTAAGCGGCTGAGTATCGTTTGTTTTTCGCCCCGCAGGCCGGGGTTGCTGATCAGCACGGCCTCGCTGTGCAGAATAGTTTCCACCTCACGCAGGCCATTCATCAGCAAGGTGCTGCCCGTGCTTACAATATCGCACACACCGTCGGCCAGGCCGATGCCCGGGGCTATTTCCACGCTGCCGCTGATCTCTTCTATGGCGGCGTTGATGCCCTGCCCGCGCAGGTAGTTATTCAAAATAACAGGGTAGGTGCTGGCAATTTTTTTGCCGTTAAACCAGGACGGGCCATTATAGCTTTCCTCGCGTCGCACAGCCAGGGAAAGGCGGCATTTACCAAAACCCAGCTTTTCCTCCACACGTACCTGCTTCTCCTTTTCCAGCACCACGTTCTCTCCCAAAATACCCACGTCGGCCACGCCGTCGGCCACATATTGGGGGATATCATCATCCCGCAAATAAAGAACATCCACGGGAAAGTTACTGGCCTCGGCCTTCAGCTTACCGCCGTTGCTTATGCGGATGCCGCATTCCCTGAGCAGGCTCAGGCTTTGCTCGCTTAGCCGCCCCTTTTTTTGTATGGCTATCTTCAGTCGCATCTCTCATCCTTTCACTGTATAATTTTTGGGCAAAAAAAAACCCGTCCGAGGGTCATTCAGACGGGTTTTATTAATGATTTTTATTTTCAGACACACAACATCATTGCCAACTCGTATAAACGACCGGATAAACTATTACGGCATGATGATGGTGGTGAAATTGAATCTTTTTCATAGCGCGCCCAATATAAGCGTGATTCCGGAATTTGCAAAATTTTTATTGCACGCCCGGATGCTAATGGTTTTGGCGAATCAGGAGATAGACAAAAAAAGGGCCGCCCAGAAAGGCGGTAACAATACCCACCGGTATTTCCGCCGGGGAGATGAGCATGCGGGCGATGGTATCGCTGAGGGTTAAAAAGAGGCCGCCCAGCATCAGGGCGCCCCAAAAAAGATACTTGTGGTTGGCGCCGAACATCATGCGGATCATATGGGGAATGACCAGCCCCACAAAGCCGATGGGTCCGGCCAGGGCCACGTAAAAACCGGCCAGCACCGCCCCGAAAATAAGGGAATGTTTTTGCAACCGGTCCACATCAACCCCCTTGCTTTTGGCCAGTTCCTCGCCCGTGAGCAACACGTTAAAATGGCGGTAATGCCACAAAAAGTAAAGGGCGCCGGCAAGGGTCAGTCCGAGGGCGGTTAGCGGATAGGCCCAGCCGGCCACATCCAGGGCCCCCATTACCCAGCGGATCATTTTAAAGGTTTCGGTAAAGTCGGCCAGATAGTGCAACAACATATTCAGCGCCGAGAAGAAGAAACTAAAGGCTACCCCAAGCAAAATGATGTTATAGACGGAGGCCTGTTTCCAAAAGCGGGTAAGGTAAAATATCAGGCCGATGGCCAGCAGACTGCCGAGAATGGAAAAAAGAGCCACCGTGGATAAAAAACCGAAAGAGACGGCCAGTCCCAACTTAATGGCCAGTACCGCGCCCAGGGCCCCTCCGGAGGAGACCCCCAGTGTGTAGGGGGAGGCCAGGGCATTGCGCAGAACCACCTGATAGACAGCGCCCACCAGGGCCAGCCCCGCCCCCACGGCCCAGGCAAATATAACCCGCGGCAAACGAATATGCACAAGGATGAGGCGATCCAGGCCTTCGGGGTTATCCAGGGCTTCCGTCAGGCTGATTTTCTGGCTGCCCCAAAAAGGGAAAAGGAAAACCAGCAATAAAAACAACAGCATCCATCCCGGAAAAAATCGTATAGAAAAAAAACGGCTCATATTTTTTAGGGAACTCTTGAGAAAATGTGTAATTTACCACCGAAAGGTTTATCAAAAAAGAAAGCTAAGTTTACTTTTTGATGACCGTGACGAAACAAAATACAACGAGATTGCTTAAAAGCACGGAAAGGCAAGATCATGGAATTTTTATTAGTACCCATTTTGTTTGGCGCCGCCATCTTTTTATTGGGCATCGGTAAATTTATCGGCGGTAAAGAACTTAACAGTTCCTGCGCCTCCGGCGACCACCTGAAGGATTATGGACATGATGACGCTTCCTGCGGGGCATGCTCCAACGAGGATGTTAAGTTCTATATCTCCAGGGATGATCCCGGTTTTGACCGCGTGGCCTCCCTGGGGTATCCCAACCGCGATAAACGATTTATCGACAAACTGGATTTTAAACCCGACCGTTTTAAGTAGACGCTTCTCTTTGGTCCGGAACCGCTATATATCTCCGCCCGCCCGGATTTATTAACGGGTGGGTTTAATTCTCCAAAACGCCCACTGAACAAGCAAGTTGGACAAGGAGAACGCCCCCTTGTGTTTTTAAATCATCCAGGCGGTTCCCCGGGCTATTTTAACAGAAACACCTGCCCCTGCAGCGGTTCCAGGCTGATCTCCAGAACCGGAGGCAGCAAGGCATACTTTTTGGCATTGTACAGGGCAATGACACTGTTAATCACAATGTCCTCCGGGAAATTCAATGCTAATCGTTTTGGCTTATCGCTTTTGTTCAGGATCACCAACAGGCGTTCCCGTAAGTCCGTGCGTAAAAAGGCATAAACATCCTTATCCACATATAGCGGTCTGAAATCGCCATAGCGCAGGGCGGAGTGATCGCGACGCATTTTTACCAGCCTGCTGATACTTTTCAATTGTTCGCGTTCGGCCTTTGTCAGTTTTTCCTGAAAACGCATCATGCGTCGGTTATCGGGGTCGGCGGCGCCGGTCATGCCGATTTCATCTCCGTAATAAAGCACGGGTGTGCCGGGAATGCTCATCATATACATCATATAAAGCTGTGCCGTGCGGTATGTTTGTTCCCTGTCCACCTTCGGCGGATTTTTCCAGCCGATTTCCGCGGCATCCGCCCCCCTGGGGATATCGTGTTCGGCCAGGGCCATAAAGCGTACCTTGTCATGGCTGTCCATCAGGTTGCCCATTTTATGATCGACGCCAAACATATCCAGCCCTTTAAGCAGTTCCAGGTTTAAATCACGGAAGTCTCCTTCCTTTTCGGTAAAGGTGGGTATGGCCACATCATAAAGCGGAAAGTTGAATTGGGCGTCCAGTTGACCGTTGTTTACATAGGAGCGGATCAGCTTGTAGGAGCCGAAGGTTTCGCCGATCTGGAACAGGGGCGTTTCCCTTCCGGGGTTGATCTGTTCCTTTATTTTACGGGTCAGGGTACGCCAGAAAGCATTGGGCACGTGTTTAACCGCGTCCTGACGGAAACCGTCAAGGTCGGCGGTTTTAAGCCACCAGATGGCATCATCGGTCATCTGCTCCAGAGCCCGGGCCGAGTTGACATAGTCAAAGGAGGGCAGGAAGGGCTCGAACCAGGTGGTCAGGCGGTGGCGGTCCCATTGGCGCAGGTTAAGCGTGCCGTCGGTCAGCTTGAGCTTGCCAAACCATTCCGGGTGCTCCACATAATAGGGGTGATTTTTGTGAACATGGTTGGAGACGAAATCCAGAATAACCTTTAATCCGCGTTTATGGGCGGCGGCGGTTACCTTTTGCAACAGAGCCATGTCGCCAAAGCGTTCATCCACGGTGCGGGGCAGAATGGGCCAGTAGCCGTGATAGCCGCTATACCAACGGTGGGGCTTCAGATATTCCTGCCAGGCATCTTCCGGATTTTGATTTAATGGAGAAATCCATAAGACATTTACCCCCAGATCATTAAAATAGCCGTCCTCAATTTTACCCAACAGACCCTGCAGGTCGCCGCCCATATAATTGACTTTGTCGGCCAGATCCTTATGCGCCACCTTTTTATTGTTAGAGGGGTCGCCATCGGCAAAACGATCGACAAAAAGAGAATAGATGACCGCGTCCTGCCAGTCGAAGGGATGTTTCTTCAGGCCGGCGACTTCACCATTGACAAAGTGCACTTTTTTGTAGGAGGAGCCGCCATCACGAAACTGCACGGCCACCCATAGGTTGCTGCGGGGGCTGAACCGTTTTTGTTTAAGCGAAACCTGCAGGTCGCTGCCGGAAAGGGTGTAGTTGCTGGTATCCAGCAGCTGTTTGTTGAAGATGACGTATACCTGGCGCGGAGTGCGCTTTACCGGGCCTTTTTGACGGAGGCGGAAAGTGGTGATGACATTCTTTTGTTTTTTGGCGTGGCTTTTATAATACAGGGTGTAATCGGCGCCGGCGGAGCTGACGGACAGAACGGAATTGAACTCGCCAAAGGGGTTGCGGGCCTTTTTAGTGTTGCCCGGGTCAATAACTTCCCGGCCGTTTACCAAAAAACGGTACTCATAGCGCCCGGGATTCATGGCCTGTTGTGTTTCATAGCGTTTTTTCGCGGCGTTGTAGGTCATCGGCGGGCTGTTGCGGTTCCAGTCGTTAAATGAGCCGAAAAGACGAACGTCAAGATTTGCCTTACGCGAGGGATAGAAAAAAAAGACGCGGCTTTTCTTGCGCACATTAACAGGAATAAAGTATCCCTTTTTCTGATATCTGAAGTTAAAATAGGTTGCCCCCTGAAAGGAGCTGTCCGCCGTCAGGACAACGGCATTCTTTTCCGGGAGATATTGTACCGCCAGCGACGGGCTGCGTCCCAGTTCGATGGTATGATCCGGTGCGTAAAACATATCGGAGAGGACCAGCGTATCCGTTACGCCGGCCGTCAGGCGGATCGTATCAAAATCGTCCGTGATGGTAAAACGCTCCCGGGAGCAGGACAGGGATAAAAAGAGCGCGGAAAGGATGACTACTCGAAAATAATACATGTGATGCCTCGTGTTATCGGAGATTCACTTTCTGAGCGATGCTAATATAAAAAAAACGCGTCTAAAGGAAAATGTGAAAGGCCCGGACGGTCTTTAATCCGTATCAAGTGCCACCACGGTTCCCTCGTTGCTGCGTACATTAAAAACAACATTGTTTTCAAAAATCAGATATTGCCCTTTTATGCCGTTTAACCGGCCCCGGAACTCCGGAGTTTTGCTTAAATTCAGACTGACCACCTTGTGCGGCCATGAGGTTACCGGGTATTCGATACGTGTCAGATGTACATTACTTTCCAGAAAGTAGGGCCGGGCCTCTTCGGGAATATAGGCCTTAAGCTGTTCACGCAATTCAAAAAGATCGGTGTCGCCGATTTCATTTTTTAACATGCGCCGCCAGTTTGTTTTGTCAGACACATGTTTTTTTAAGGCCACCTCGGTAATGCCCGCCAGATAACGGTTAGGTGTTTCCACGATCTCCAGGGCGGCGGAAGCCCCCTGGTCGATCCAGCGCGTGGGTACCTGCGTTTTACGGGTTACCCCCACCTTGGCGTTACTGGAAAGAGCCAGGTAGACGATATGTGGCTTAAGCTGAACCTCTTTTTCATATTCCAGATCCCGGTCTTCAATTCCCAAATGGGCCGTGGAGAGCTCCGGGCGCATAACCCAATCGCCCACATCGGCCTGCTTATAAAAGCAATCGTAACAGTAGCCCTGGCGGAAAATTTTTTTGGCGCTACCGCAGTTCAGGCAACGATATCCCTTAAAGGTCAACCCAAGGTTATGTCCCACAAGCGCGTTCATATCCAGCCGGGTGGAGCCCATGTTGAGGAAGTACCGAACGGGGACGTCATATTCGGTTTCCATTTTTGTCAACACATCTACATAAGTCATGGTCATTCCTGTTGTTTCGGTCAGAGTTTCGGATGGACGTGTAATTCAATATAGGCATCCGGGTTAATCTTTTCCCGAAAAACTGTTTTTCCGCCCCAAACAGGGATAAAAGAAATATTTTACCCATAACGGATTGCTTTAGCTGTAAGAATCCGTTAAATTTGCCATCTTTTCCAAAGCCACCGTAGCTCAGTTGGTAGAGCAACTGATTCGTAATCAGTAGGTCAGCGGTTCAAATCCGCTCGGTGGCTCTTTTTTCCCCGTGGTAAATCCCATTTTATCGTAGCGGCTTTCCGCGCGCGGCTTATTCCGGAATGATCTTATAACTCAATATGTGATAGACTCGATTAAATTGCGGGCTGTTACCGGGGATAATATGCCTGCTTTCCTCTTTCAGATGCCAGTGGCTCATCTTTTTGTTTTTCAGGATGATTTTCTTTACAGTCTCCGTCCAGGGAACATCGATGCTGTGTTCATTACTCTTTATCCGGGTCTGGCGCACGTAAATCACCACCTGGTTACGGGTGGTTTGGCCAAGGTGTTCGAACAGTCGGTTATACTGTTTTAATAAATGGTAATACCGGAGAATCTCCTCTTGCCTGCTCATAAGCTCCAGGCGGGTAAAGAACTCATCCATTTGCCGGGGCAGCCAGCGGGCCAGTCCTCCCTTTTCGGACATCTCCTCCCGGTATTCCTCCAAAAGCGCGTCGGGGATATCCCTGTGGCCCAATAATTGCCGTTCCGCCTTTTGAACAACAGGCAAAAGCTTAAGCATTTCGATAATGTTGCGGTCTTCCCTGCTAAAGCCGCTTTTACCCAGGCGGTTGGGTAAAAAGAGAATCGTGCTGTCCCGAACCTCCGTCGTTTTAAATACATCGTCGTTAAAGCAGTTCAGGCGGCCGTAAGTCATGGGCAGCCAGGCGTCAAACTTGCCCAGCAGGTAGCGCTTTAGGTAAAAGCGCCGCAGATAATCGATCAGGCTGCTTACAAATGAAGGCAATTCCTTTTTTCTCAGAGCCCCCTGCAGGGTCATGATCAGGGCGGCCAGAACGATGGTATTGAGTCCGCTATCCTTGCTCAGCGCACCGGTCTCAATCAGAAAACGGGTGCAGGCGGCATATTTTAAAAAAGGTTCGGGCAGGCTGAAACCGTGAGTTTTTAACCTCCGTCTTTCATCCTGCCAGTACGAAATAAACTGACCTTCGGCGCTGTACATAAACAGGTCGGTCTGGGCGGCGGCAGTGGCGCTCATCAGCATGTTTATTTTAGACTGTAACTCGTTTATCAGCGAGCTCAGTTCGGAAAGCCGGATATGCGGCAGGGCAGCGTTAGCCTGCTGGATGGCGGCCTTAATGGGGTTAAGCTCCACGGTTGTTACATCCAGGCCCAGACAGATCGCCCGGGTGTATATCTCCTCTTCGGTATCAAACAGGGCTTGCAGGCTGCTTTCCGGGTGGGGGGCCAGGGCGTTGAGCGAAGCCTGAATCCAGCGGCGGTCCGGCAGGCGTTGGCTTCTTTTTTTCAGGTCGAAGAAAAAAGAAGCGGGCCTGGGAGGGCGGGCATAGCTGATCATCTCGTAAGGATTCAGGTCGTTTTCGGCCTCGGGTGAAAGAAGCAGTTCCTCCTTAAGGTTCTTAATCTGAGTGTCGGCCTCGTTCTCATTGCGGCTGGTCTGTTCAATATAAAGCAGGCGATCCCATAAAAAAGAGCGGGTACTTATGCGGAAAACGCGCCATAGATAGACGTTGTATTCCCGGTAAGGCATGTTGGAGAGCTCCTCCCTCAGCCATTGGGGGTCCGGCTCCAGGGCCTGTTGAAACAGGAAAATCTCTTTAATGTAGGCCAGGCGTTTTAACAGGGGGATAACATTGGGGGGCGCGTCGCCGCTCCAAAGATAGCCGTGGCGTCCACGGCCGGGCAGGCCGTCGGTCAGGGCGTTTTGCAGGGGCAAATCCTTTTCGATGATCCTTTTGATCTCCGGCTGTTGCGAGAGCTGAAAGATATTGTCAATCGGTAAAACCGGCCCCAGCAGGGCGCTAATCTCCATTTCGGAAAAACGGCGTACTTCCTCCACCGGTTGCTGTAAATCCAAAAGTTTAAAATAGAGGTACTTGTTTCGCATATCAGATGATGGTGTTGTCGGGTATGACGGTACCCTTGGCGATTATGATGATACCGTCCCGAATGGTGTAAAGCTTTTCCCGTACTTCCCTTTGGTTGTCCTTGTTTATGAGCTGAACATTGTTGCCGATGCGGCAATCCATGTCCACAATGGAGTTGCGTATGATGCAGTTTTTGCCAATACCCAGATTAGGCATGTTGCTATCCTGATTCCTGTCGCGCTCCACAATGTGTTCATAGCGGGCGTTACCCATGATGATGGAACGTTGAATCAGTGTGCCTTCGTCGATAAAGGAACGGATACCGATAACGGCATGCTCAATAATCGAGCCCAGCAATATGGAGCCCTCGGAGATCACCGAATGGTTTATCTGGCACTGGTTTATCTTTGAGGCCGGCAGGTACCGCGGATGTGTGAAAAAAGGATATTTTTCATCATAAAAATTGAACTTGGGTATGGGGGTTGTAAAATCCATATGCGCCTCAAAAAAGGCACGGATGGTTCCGATATCTTCCCAATAGCCGTCAAAGAAGTAGGCAAAAACTTTTTTCTCTGTTAAACTGTCCGGTATGATTTCCTTACCGAAGTCCTCCTTTTGGTTGTTCTCCAAAAGCTTAAACAGCACCTCTTTTTTAAAGATGTAAATACCCATGGAGGCAATATGACGCCGTTCGCCCGGGTCAATGTGGAATTCATGGAAAAGGGTTTCCTCAATATGCAGAGTGTCGAGGACCTCCTTTTCCCGGGGTTTTTCCACGAACTCAGTTATGCGTCCCTTTTTATTGGCCTTGAGGATGCCAAATCCGGCCGCATCCTTTTCGTGAACCGGTTTGACGGCAATGGTGATATCGGCGTCCTTTTCAATATGGTAGCGCAGAAAGGAGCGATAATCCATGCGGTACAGGTGATCTCCGGAGAGGATGATGATATGTTCGTGGGCGCTTTTAAAAAAGGAGATGTTTTTGCGCACCGCGTCGGCCGTGCCCTGATACCAGTCATTATTTTCGGTTGTCTGTTGCGCGGCCAGAATGCGGATCGACCCCCGGGAAAAATTATCAAAGCGGTAAGAGTCGTATATATGCCGGTGCAGGGACTCCGTATTGAATTGGGTCAGGATAAAAATATCACGGACGCCGGCATGAAGACAATTGCTCATGGGAATATCGATCAAACGGAATTTGCCGCCGATGGGTACGGCGGGCTTGGAACGTACCTGCGTCAACGGGTCCAGTCGCGAGCCCCGTCCGCCGCCTAAAATGACGGCTGTCATATTGTTCATATCACCCCCGGGTCAAACGAGGCGGGCAAAATCCAATAGGCCCTGCTCGTCGTAACCGATAAAATAGTTATTGTTGTTTTCAAGTAAAGGCCGCTTAATCATCGCCTGATTTTGTTGAAGTATATCCAGAAGTTGATCGTCGCTCAAAGACTTTTCTTTAATGCCCAGGTCGCGGTATGTCCGGCCCCGCGTGTTTATTAGCTTCATTAAACCCAGCCTGTCGCTGATTTCCTTTAATTTGCCGGGGGAAAGCGGCGTTGCGCGCACATCAATAAACTGAAACGGGATGCCGTGCCGATCCAGAAGTTTTTTGGTTTTGCGAATGGTATCGCAGTTGGGGATGCCGTACAGCCGTAGCATGGTTTTGTCTCCGTCTAAGTAGCTAAATATACCGTGATTTACCATAAAAATCTAACTTTTAAGACTCTGCGGAAACCTGTCCTCTTTGGGGGATGGTCTGTTATGTGTCCGGAAAATCGACCGGATATGAAAGGACAAAAAAAACAGTCCGCGTATGGGTTCAAAGTTTGTTTTCCGGCCTAACTATGCTTTTGACTGTCTGCCCCCTGATTTTGCCAAAATATTAGAAAAATATAAGTCAATTGTCAGAAATATTTACCGAAACTATTTGATTCACATTTTTTAGTAACTATATTTAGTGTTACTAATGGATCGGCGACGTCTCACTCAAACCATTTTTATCTATGTATCGACTCTTTTTTTTGCTGACCGTGCTTCTGCTTTCCTGTAAGCAGCATCCCGTGGTTTCCGGCCCGGAGTGGGTGCCGTCGTCCGTGTTTTATCAAATTTTCCCGGAGCGTTTTGCCAACGGGGACAGCACCAACGATCCTACACGGGCCAGCCTGGCCGGCAGCTATCCCCATGACACGACCAACGCCTGGCATATCAGTCCCTGGACGTCCGACTGGTATAAGCTGCAACCCTGGGAAAAGGCCAATGGCAAGGGCTTTGCCTATAATGCTCAACGAAGGCGATACGGAGGCGATCTGCAGGGGATAATCAACCGTCTGGACTACCTGCAAAAGCTGGGTATCAACGCCATCTATCTCAACCCCGTTTTCTATTCTCCCTCCCTGCATAAATACGATGCCGCCGCATATCATCATATCGATCCCTATTTTGGTCCCGATCCCCGGGCCGATTTAAAGCTGTTTGAAAAGGAAAACCCCGCCGATCCCGCAACCTGGCAATGGAGCAGCGCCGACAAGCTTTTTCTAAAGCTGTTGGAGCAGGCGCACGGCAGGGGCATGCGTGTTATCATCGACGGCGTTTTTAACCACACCGGTATAAATTTTTGGGCCTTCCGTGATGTGCGGGAAAAGGGCGCGGACTCGCCTTTTGCTTCGTGGTATACCATAAAACGCTTTGACGATCCTTCTACCTCCC
The DNA here is from genome assembly GCA_026991535.1 of Calditrichia bacterium. Lineage (GTDB taxonomy): Bacteria > Calditrichota > Calditrichia > Calditrichales > J004 > J004. The sequence goes on from JALXBH010000050.1 coordinate 57,657, forward strand.
GCGATGAGTTTGATTACCAGGGGTGGATGAATGTGCGCGAACTGCCCGAACTGAAGGAAGATGAAAACGGTTTAATTGCGCCGGTGGCGGAACACATATTTGCCGTCGTCCGACGTTGGATGGACCCCAACGGAGATGGTGATCCCTCCGACGGCATAGACGGTTGGCGCCTGGATGTGGCCGAAATGGTGCAACATCCCTTTTGGAAAAAGTTCAGGGAAGAGGTTAAGTCCTTAAACCCCCAGGCCTATATTACCTGCGAAATTTTTTGGGAGGACTGGGCCAATAACAAATTAATGGATCCAGGACCCTGGCTGCAAGGCGATCAGTTTGACGGAGTGATGAACTATCGCTGGGCGGCGGCCATGACCCGCTTTTTTATTGATGACAGCACCCGCTACAACGCCGATGAGTTTGCCCGGGAGATTATGCGCCTCGACCGTAGTTATGCCCCGGAAACACGTTACCAACTGCTTAACCTGATGGACAGTCACGATACGGACCGGCTGGCGTCCAATATTGTAAACCCCGATCTTTTTTATGATAAAATGGTGGGGCTGAACGACAATCCGCGTTACAACGTGCGGCGTCCCAATGATGGGGAGTGGCGGAAGCTGCGTCTTATTGCCATGGTGCAAATGACCTTTCCCGGCCCTCCGATGATCTACTACGGCACCGAGGCCGGTATGTGGGGCGCCGACGACCCCGATGAGCGCAAGCCCATGGTCTGGCCGGAAATGACCTACGAAACCGAAACCGCCAATATCAGCCTTACCCCGCGCCCCGCGGACCCCGTCCTTTTTGACAGCACCCTTTATAACTTTTACTCCCGACTCATCCATTTACGATTGTCGCAGCCCGCGTTGACCCGGGGCAGCATGAAGTTTGTCTTTTCCGATCGGGAAAAGGATATCCTGGCCTACAAGCGTATTCTGGGGATGGATGAAATTTTGGTATTGATCAACAACTCTTCCTCGGAGCAGACGGTCTTTCTCCCCGAGTATGATTCCAGGTGGCAGAACCTTATCCTGGGTAAGCCTTTTGTTTATATCAACCGGGAAGGCGTACGCATGGCGGGCAAAAGCGCCTTTATCCTTAAAAAGGTAAGTGAAGATGCGTAGGCTTTTTTTTATGGCAATGGCTGTGCTCTTGCTGGCCTCCTGCCGTCAGCAACCGGTACAAACGGTGGCGACTGTGGGAGACTACACGGTCGACTTTGACAGCTACCTGAAGCGCTACCGTGAGTATCTGTTTACATCGGCCATGAAGGATAACCTGGTAACCCGCAGGCAGGTGGCGCAAAACATGGCGCATGAACTGTTGCTTAAGTATTATGATGACAATAGCGCCCTGGAAAACGATCCCGAATATAAAAAGGAGCTGGAGTGGGCCAAAAATCAAATGATCCTCGGTTATCTGAAGGATCAGGAAGTATACGCCCGCATAACCGCGGATGAGCGGGAGGTGCGCCGGGCCTTTGCCCGCAGCAAGGAAAAGATAGCCGCCCGGCACCTGTACGCCCCTACCCGTGAAGAAGCAGAGCGTTTATACACGGCCTTAAAGCAGGGCGCCTCCTTTGAGGAGCTGGCCCGGAAAACCTTTACCGATTCCATCCTGAAAAGCAATGGCGGTTACCTGGGATATTTTAGCTGGGGGGACATGGACCCCGCCTTTGAGGACAGCGCCTACAGTCTGCGACCTGGGGAAATATCCCGTCCCGTAAAAACGGCGCAGGGTTACAGCATTATAAAAGTGGAGGACCGCAAGCCCGCGCCCCTGTTGACGGAAACACAATATCTAAACGCCCGGCGCGGCATAGAGCGCATTTTGCGTATCAATAAAAAACGTCCGGCGGAGCAGGCTTTTTTAAAGCAGCGTTTTGATGAAGAAAAATTAAATTTTTACGATGAAGGTCTCAGTCGTCTGGTAGGGAGGCTCTCCGCCCGCGACGAAGAACGGCGGGAGGCGTATGATACGGTGGCCGCCTATGGCGAACGGGTATTTACCCTGGCTGATATCAGGAAGGAGCTGGAGCGTGTCCCGCAAAGCGTACAGGCCGCCATTGTCGATATCCCTTCGCTAAAGGCGGCGATTAAGGGTTTGCTTATACAGAAGGCCTTGCTGGATGAAGCCCGGGAAAAAGGATATGACGAAGCGCCCCTTGTGCGGGAGAAGGTGGAAACGGCACGCAATAATCTTTTTCTGAAATTTAAGTTTAATCAGGTTTTACGGGCCTTTACCGTACCCGATAGCGCCTTGAAGGCCTACTATCTGGATCATAAGGACGAATTTAAATCGCCCCGCAAGCTGGAAGTCTCCGAAATTCTGGTGGACAGCGAGGACAAGGCCCTGGAGTTAAAAGCCCGTTTGATGGCCGGGGAAGATTTTGGAAAGCTGGCCCGGGAGCATTCCCTGCGCCGCTGGTCCGCGGAGCGGGGCGGGCGGATGGGGCTTTCGGATTGGGGCCGCTTCGGTCTGTTGCGCGGAAAACTATGGAAGGCGCCCCTGAACAAAGTTGTGGGGCCCTGGCAGGCGCGAGGTCTGTTTGGTCTGTTTAAGGTAACCCGCCGCATAAAGCCCGGGCCGCAAAGTTACAAAGCCGTAAAAGAGGAACTTATTCAAAGATATAAAAAAGAGTATGAATGGAAGATAATGTTTATCTATTTGAATAATCTTTATAAAAAAACAAAGATCAGCTATAACAATGACCTGATAAAATCCTTTGTTTTGGATGAAACAATCGATGGGATCAGTAAGGAGCACTAAATGAGACAAAAGTTCTTTACACTGTTTTTATTGGCTTGCGTTCAGGGGCTGATGGCCGGAACGACGGGTAAGATAGCCGGTCATGTTCAGGACAAGAACAGTGGCGAACCCTTGATCGGGGTCAATATATACCTTGAAAATACCGTGTTGGGCGCCACCACCGATGTTAATGGTGATTATGTTATCCTCAACATTCCGCCGGGTAAGTACACGGTTATTGCCCAGTACATCGGCTATCATGAGGTTAAAATGGAAGGGGTGCGCATCAGCATCGACCGTACCACAACATTGGACTTTACGCTGTCCGAGGAGACGATGGAACTGGAGTCGGCCATTGTGGTACAGGCGCAACGCGATCTGATCCAGAAAGACCTTACTTCCAGCAAGGCTGTGGTTTCCTCCGAGCAGATCGAATCCCTGCCGGTGGTGGAGATGAGTGACATATTACAGCTACAGCCGGGCGTAAGCCGCGGGGCCAACGGTGAGTTTCACATTCGCGGCGGTCGCAGTTCCGAGATTGCCTATCAGGTAAACGGGGTTTCCATCAGCGATGCCTATGACGGCAGCCAGGCCGTGGATATAGACAACAACAGTATTCAGGAGATCGAGGTTATTTCCGGTACCTTCCCCGCCGAATACGGTAACGCCATGTCCGGCGTGGTGAACGCCGTAACCAAGGAGGGCTCCCAAACCTTTGAAGGTAATGTTCAGGTTTTCAGCGGCGACTATCTTAGCAACTTTACCGATTATTTTTTCAATATAGATAATTTCAATCCCGCTCAGGACTACAGTCTGCGCGGCTCCCTCAGCGGACCCATTTTTCGTAACCTGACCTTTTTTATGACCACCCGTTATAATTATACCGACGGCTATCTGTATGGCACGCGCAAGTTTTCGGTTAACGGGGATACCTTGGTGGCCCAACGTCCGGACGGCACTTTTGAAAACGGGGCTATTGTGCCCATGAACTGGAGTAAAAACTGGACGGGGCAGGGCAAGCTTACCTTTACACCGACGGGGACGCTCAAGCTTACTTCCGAGTTCCTGTTTTCCCGTCGTAATTTTCAGGACTATGACCATAATCTGAAATATGCACCCGATGGAAATTTAAATAAGTTTCTGGATAGCTATAACGGCTGGTTTTCCATGACGCATACCCTTTCGGCCACCACTTTTTATGAGGTAAAAACGGCTTATCTTGTTAAGCAATTTAAGCAGTATCTTTACGAAAGCCCCACGGATCCCCGTTACCTGGACCCCTCCGGACGCGTGGTTGGCGAAAATGTTGTTCCCTGGCGCGCGGACGGCAATGCTTTTGCCACCGGCGGTACCAACAACAGCCGTTTTTCACGGGAGACCCGTACCTTTCAGGTACGCGCCGATATCGTTTCACAGTTAAATAAAAACCATCTGGTAAAGATGGGTTTGGAGACGCGTATCCATCGCCTGAGCCTGGATGACTACAGCGTGCAGGACGGCGCGATCAATGATAAAGACCTTTTTCTGCCCACCGTCCCGGATAAAAACAGCGCTCAGCGCTCCAACTATGTACGTAAGCCCGTCGAATTTGCCGGCTATATTCAGGATAAAATCGAATATCAGGATCTGACCATCAATGTGGGTGTGCGTCTCGATTATTTTGATCCCAATGCCAAGGTGCCGGCCATCCAAAGCGATCCCGATATCAATGACCCGATCAATGCCGCCTATGATTCCGTTTCCTATGCCGAAAGAGAAAGTGTTTATCTGAGGGACGCCACGGCCAAGTGGCAGATCAGTCCCCGTCTGGGTATTTCCTATCCCATCAACAGCGAGGGTACCATTCACTTTTCCTATGGCCACTTTTTGCAGGTACCTTCCTTTGAATACCTCTATAACCGCAGCGATTACCGTCTGCCCGACAACCCCAATAACGAGGGGGTTTTCGGCAATGCCGACCTGGACGCCCAGCGTACCATTATGTATGAGCTGGGCCTGCAACAGGGCTTTGCCAGGGATTACCGGTTGGATGTAACCGGCTTTTACCGCGATGTGCGCGATTGGATCAGTACCAGCGCCCCCATCCGCACCCTGAACAACGGCACCTATATTAAATATATCAACAAGGATTATTCGAATATCAAAGGCCTAACCCTGAGCTTTAACAAGCGGTATAGTAACAACTATTCCTTTGATATGAGCTATACCTTTCAAATTGCCGAAGGCAGCAACTCGTCCCCCGAGGATGAGTTTAACGCCATCAACTCCGGCGCGGCGCCGACCATCTTTATTTTACCGCTGGACTGGGATCAGCGTCATTTGCTAAATCTCTCCTTTTACTATGGCATGGAAAACTGGGGCAGCAGTATTATTGCCCGTTTCGGCTCCGGCCTGCCTTACACGCCCAGCATCACCCAGGTCACTTCCGATCGCGGCATCAGCGCCGGCCTGCAACGCAACAGCCGGGAAAGGCCGGGTCAGTTTACTATTGATCTGCGCCTGCATTATGCCTTTGAACTGGCCTCGGCCCGCATGACTGCCTTTTTACGCGTGTTTAACCTGCTGGACAACCGTGTGGTTGTTAATGTTTTTGGCGACACGGGTAAGGCGGATTTTACTACTAACTATATCAATGTAACAACCAACGGACCAAATACTGTTCAGGAATATACCCGCTTTCCATGGCACTATGCCCCGCCAAGAAGGGTGCAATTCGGTCTGGAAATGGCTCTGTAACCGCTTTAGCAGGAGATACTTTTGATGAACGGAATGAAAATAAATTTTTACCGGCTTGTGGTTTTGGTGCTTGGCATGACCATGACCCTTTCCGCGCAATATACACCCGGTAAGGAGCGCGGCAACCCCGACTACAGGCGCAAGGCACAGCTTGAGGGCAATAATGTGCGTACCACGATTTTTAACTGGGGACAAACAGGACGCCAGGGCGCCGTGCCCATTTCGGTGGAAACACCCTATGAGTGGCCCAAAAATACCGGCAAGGTCTATCTGGCTCTGACCGGGCTTTTTGTCGGCGGTGAGGTGATTGATGAGGATGGCAATAAGCTGCGCATCGTCGATGTAATGAATTACCGCGAAAATCCCACCACCCGCGATACCTGGAACATGGAGCCGGTGCCGGGCTATTTTAACACGGCCCGTCCTTCCAGCGAGCAGACCATCGCCAATTCGGTCGATCCGGAATCGTGGCCGCCCTTTTGGCCGGATAAAGAGGGTGATGCAAATGACCCCGGTTGGGCCGGAAGCTGGAACGGCTATTTCGGCAAAAACATATTTAACGCCGATCAGGAAATTTACTACCGCGCCTCGGACGACCTTTACGACCGTTATAACTATTTTCCCGATACCACCGACCTGACCCGCAAGGGCATGGGCATCATTCTGGATGTACGCAACATGGCCTGGTCGCAAATTCTGGTCAGCGATGTGGTTTATCTGCTTCACACCTTTAAAAACGACGGCACCAAGGATATTGAAAAATTTGCCGTAACCATTTGGGATGCCGATTTCGTGGGTGGCGACGGCGATTCTCAGGATGATATTTCAGAGTTTGATCTGCTGGAAGATATCATCTGGAGCCGGGACAGCGACCATAAAGCGCCTACCTTCGGTAATGATCCCGTGGGTATCGTCGGTGTGTCCCTCTTGGAGACGCCGGGTATTGCCATCGACCGTGTGGATAACGATGGTGACGGCGAGTTGAACAGTCCCATCGTCAGCGAGGAGATGCTGGTGGGCGAAGACCCCACCAACCTTTTGGATGATAATGGCAACGGTCTGATCGATGAGAATGAAACCCATGTGCCCTTTGGCGATCAAAAAGGGGTGGGTTATGCCGACCGCATAGACAACGACGGTAACGCCGAGGCCAACAGTCCGCTGGTCACCCAGGCCATGGCCGATCTGGTGGCTTCCGATACCTGGAAACGATGGCCGCCCAATCCCGAAGCCGATGACCTGCAAAACGGCGCGGTTCATCTGCTGATGGTGGAGTCCGACGATGTGGGCGCGGCCTTTGCTGATTTTATTGACAATGATGATAACGGCGAGGCCGGCAGTCCCGTCATCACACAGAAGATGATCGATCAGGCCTCCGGTGACAGCCCTTATTTTCGCTATAAGGTTCCGGGTACCGATATTATTCTATACGATGTAAAGGCCGAAGACCTGGGCAAGGCCTATGCCGACGGCGTGGATAACGACGGCAACGGTGCCGTTGACGAAGGCATCGACGAAGGTATTGACGAGATGATTGAGGAAAGGCGCAACGATTTCGTCGATAATGACGGCGACTGGAATCCGTTGCTCGACGATGTGGGGCTGGACGGCGTGCCCGATACGGGTGATGAAGGTGAAAATGACGGCGTGCCCACCTCGGGTGCCGGCACCAACTTTCCCGGAGAGCCCAACATTGACGTAACCGATGTTTCCGAAACCGATCAGATCGGCATTACCAATGCCCAGCGGCTCAGCGCCGGAGCGCTGGATTTAAGCAGCGACGCCGTGCTCTGGTTCAATTATATGATTCCCGGAAAATTCTACGATCCGCAAAGCGTCGTTTCCGGTGAATTCGACGTGCTGGTCAGCGCCGCCTACTTCCCCTTAAAGGCCGGTCAGTCCGAGCCGATCTCCATGGCCGTTATACTGGCCAACGGACCGGTTCCCGATCCCAACGGCGAAATACGCAAGCAGGCCGTACTGAAAAAACGGGTGCGCGCCCAGGAAACGTATAATAACGACTATCAGTTTGCCAATGCCCCTGCCACGCCCACCCTTACGGCCGTGCCCGGCGATAACAAGGTTACCCTTTATTGGGATGATGCCGCCGAAAAGAGTTTTGATCAATATATCGCCAATATCGGCGGTAACGGCAACGACTTTGAAGGCTATCGCATCTACCGCAGTACCGACCCCGCCCTGCAGGATGTTACCAATATTACCAACGGCTATGGTGAGTTGATCTTCAGATCCCCGCTGGTTCAGTTCGATCTGATAGACAATTATTATGGTTTTGACTCGGTGGGTATCGACGGTGTGCATTTTAACCTGGGCAGTAATACCGGTATTAAACATACTTTTGTGGATGAAAGTGCCAAAAACGGTTTTACCTACTATTATGTGCTTACTTCCTACGACTTCGGCTATCCCGAGGGCAATATTCTGCCGACCGAATCACCCTTCCGCATCAATGTGCGCGGCGACGGCACCATACAGCTTAGCAAAAACGTGGCCCGGGTTTCGCCCGCGCCGCCCGCGGCCGGCTATGTGGAAGCCACCCTGGGTAATGTCCGGCATGCGGCGGGTACCTCATCCGGTAAGATTGGGTATGATATCATAGACCCCAACAAGGTGCGCGACGGTCATGTCTATCATATAACTTTTCGTGACACGTTACGACCGGGGATCGGCGCCGAGTCCGATACGCTGACCACCCTTTCCTACACCCTGGTGGATTCCACCTCGGGCGACACGCTGGTGGCCGACAACCGCAATCTGGCGGCCGGCACCGAACAGCCGCTGACCGACGGTTTCCGCCTTATTTTTCAAAACGAGGAACAGGTGGAGCTGAACACGGCTCTTTCGGGCTGGAGCAGTCCCGATATCCCCGATTTTGAATTTGCCAAGCTCACCCAGCCCAACGGGAATAACGGCCGCCAGGCTCCCTTTGATTATGAAATCATCTTTGGTGATCGCGGCTTTGGCCAGTCCACGGAGATCCAGTTTGAGGGCGAAACCTGGCCCGCGCGGGATGTGAATTTTAAAGTGTATAATAAAAGCACCGGTAAATTTATCAACTTCGGCTTTGTGGATGTGGATACAAAAAACGGCCGCGACGGTATCTTTTCGGCTTCGGTGGATACCCTGTTTGGCGTCGTTTTTATAAAGCGCAACGATCTGATCGCCTTTCTTGAGGAAAATCAAAACGGCGATGAAGAGTTTACCTGGCAGTTTAAGCTAAAGGACGCTCCGGTGGATTCCCTGGGCCAGCGTATCCCCGCCGCGGGTGATACGGCCAAACTGTTACTTAAAAAACCCTTCCTGTCGGGCGACCTTTACCGCTTTGCCGCCCGGGGCGCCTATGTGGACAGGGATACGGCAAAAGCCGGATTGAGCGACATCAAGGTGGTGCCCAACCCCTATCGGGGCTATGCCGCCTTTGAGGGCAGAAATATTTACACGCAGGGCCGGGCGCCCCGTATGTTGCAGTTCACGCATCTGCCCGCGCGTTGCACCATTCGTATTTATACCATAAACGGCGAACTGGTAAAGGTGATCGAGCATGAATCGGATATCGCCAACGGCACGGCGCGCTGGGATATGCTGACCAAGGATAAACTGGCCATCAGTTACGGTGTCTATATCTATCATATACAAGCCGACGGTATCGGTGAAAAAGTCGGTAAATTTGCGGTTATAAAATAGCCCGCGGGAGAATATGCAATGAAAACAAAAACACTTATTTTGATTATACTGATGTTTGCCGCGACACTATGGGCGGATGTTTCCAAAACGGGTACCACGGCCGGCAAATTTTTAAATATCGGCATGGGGCCGCGTACGGTGGCCATGGGCGGGGCCTACTCCTTCTCCACGGATGATCCGGGGGCGGTATACTGGAATCCGGCCGGTATCGGGCGCATCAGCAGACCCATGGGGCTTTTCAGCCAAACCAGCTGGATTGCCGATGTGAATCTGAATTTTATCACTATGGCCATGCCCACGGGGGACGCCGGTGTTTTCAGCGCCTCGGTAACGGCGGTTACCATGCCCGATATGCTGGAGACAACCGAGTTTCAGCCGGAAGGCACCGGCAATACCTTTGCCGCGGGCATGTATGCCATCGGCCTGACCTATGCCCGGCCCTTGACGGAAAATTTTGTAATTGGCGCTACTTTGAAATATGTTAGGGAAAATATTGCCGCCTCGTCGGCGCAGGGAATTGCCCTGGATATCGGTACGGTATTTACCACCCCTTTCAGCGGTATCCGTTTCTCCACGTCGATTACCAATTTTGGCACCAAGATGCGTATCAACGGCGATGATCTGCTGTTTCAAAACACGCCCAATCCCGAGCAATCGGGCACGGTGAACCGGTTGAATTCCAATTACGAAACCGACGCCTTTGACCTGCCCCTGCGTTTGCAACTGGGACTCTCCCGCGATTTTGAAATCAGCGAGGGCCAAAACCTTGTTTTGGCCATGGATGCCGGCTTGCCCAGCGATAACACGCAATACATGAATCTCGGGGCGGAGTGGTCGTTTTTGAATAAAATGGTTTTTCTGCGCGGCGGTTTTAAAACGCTGTTTATGCGTGACCGCGAGGAGGGACTGACCCTGGGCGCCGCCGTGCGTTACAACAGCGTGGGCTATATGTCCTTTGCCATAGACTATGCTTTTCAAAGCTTTAAGTTTTTGGGCGATGTTCACACATTTGGCATAAAAGTCGGATTTTAAAAAAGGAGGTGCTTAATCTTAGCAAACGTATATAAAAACTTTACATGTTCCACTAACCAAACAGGAGGTTTCTCAATGAGAAAACTTTCGATACTTTTCACCCTTGGCCTGTTTCTGCTCGGTTTTACCGGCCTGCAGGCTGCTGAAGTGAATGTCACTTTTCAGGTAGACATGAACGTTCAGATGCTTAAGGGCAATTTTGACCCCGGCACTCAGGTGGTGCGCCTGGCCGGTTCCATGCAGGACTGGAGCCCTTCACTGGCGCCCGACATGGAAGACCCGGACGGCGATGGTATTTTTGAAGTCACTTATACCATGTCCAGCGGGGATCACCAGTATAAATATGTAATCGGTACGGATTGGGGCAACAATGAAGGCGACCCGAACCGTTCCATCACCATTGGGGATAAGGATACCACCATCGCTCCCGTATTTTATAACGATGAAGCGGCGTTGACCTTTCCCGCATCTTCGGACAGCACGGTTATCCTGCATCTGGCTGTCAACATGACCCGTCAGATTCAGATTGCCAATTTTGATCCCGAGACGGATGTTGTTCGTGCTGCCGGTTCTTTTCAGGACTGGAGTCCCGCAAACGCGCCCGATATGTCCGATCCCGACGGTAACGCTACTTATGTGGTGACCTATGAAGTAAAACCGAACCAGACCTATGCCTATAAGTTTGTCATCGGTACGGATTGGGGCAACAACGAGTCTGACCCCAACCGTGAGTTTACCGTGGGTGCCAATGATACGGCTGCCGCACCTGTATATTTCGACGATGATCCGTATGTAGAGCCTGTGGCGGGTGACTCCATAATGGTAACCCTGCAGGTGGATATGAGCGTGAAGATACTGGAAGGCTTCTTTGATCCTTCTTCCGATGTGGTACGCGCTGCCGGTAGTTATCAGGGTTGGAGCCCGTCTGCCGCGCCCAATATGGAAGACGGCGACGGTGACAGCGTTTATGTAGGCACTTACAAGATGCCGGCCAACAGCAGGCAGGAATACAAATTCATCATCGGTACGGACTGGGGCAACAACGAGGATAATAACCGCGCCATTGAACTCGGTGCCAATGATACCACCATCGCTCCGGTATTTTATAATGACGATGATGTGGTTACGGACATCAAAGACGGCAGCATCAACTTTAACGTGCGCATGGATGTTATGGCCGAGGTGCTGATTTTTGATCCGGCCAAGGACTCCCTGCAGGTGCGCGGCGGTTTTAACGGCTGGGGCGATAGCGATCCCACGCGTTCCAAAATGTCCAGCAAAACCACGGACCCGTTGGAGTGGTTCCTGAATGTGCCTTTTGTACAGCAGGGCGTGGGCGATAACCAGTCCTATAAGTACTATGTTGTTAAAGCGGATGAAAGTACAACCTGGGTCGATGGCTGGGAACGTCCCGCTTCTCAGGGCGGCGGTAACCGCGATGTTGAATTTGCCGGTGTGGAAAATCAGGACGCCAGCGAAGAGACCACCTATTATGACGACGTTCATCCCGATTGGGTAATCGAGAGCGGCAAGGATGTTTCCGTGGTCTTCTCCGTGGACATGGCCCCGGCCATGGACGGTGATCTGCAGGCCGTACCCTTTGATCCCGCCACCGATACCCTGTACTGGATCGGTGAAATGCCTTCCTTTGTCAATACGCAGGGATGGGAAGATGTTGATGAAATGCGCGTTCTCAAACTTACCGACGACGACGGCGATAATATTTTCTCAGCCACTCTGTCGCTGGTAACGCCGACCTTCAACACCTTTGAGTATCGTTACGCCTGGCGCAGTCAGGATGGCAGTTGGACCTTCGAGCCGGCCGGTTTTGGCGATTTTGCCTATCGTATCCGCTACATCGGCCAGGATGGCGCCCGCAGCTTCCCCACGCTGCCCTGGGATATGCCGACCGATACCTGGACCAACCAGGAAGATAAGTCCGACCAGCAGGAATTCGATCCGTTTAAGTCGTTGACCTCCATCGGTCATACCCCGGATGTTCCGACCGTTTATCAATTGGATCAGAACTATCCGAACCCCTTCAACCCCTCAACCACCATCAGGTTTACCGTACCGGTTGCCGGTAAGGTAACACTGACGGTTTACAATGTTGCGGGCCAGAAGATTGCTACGCTGATTAACGGCAATGTGACCGCCGGTTCCCATACACGTGTATGGAACGGCAAGGACAACGCCGGAAATCAGGTTGCTTCCGGTGTCTACTTTTACAAGTTGACCGCTGAGAAATTCTCGGCAACCGAGAAAATGATCCTGATGAAGTAAGCTAAACATTCAGGCCGGCCGCTCCGGCGGCCGGCTTTTTTTATTACCAATGGTATTTTTCCCTTTGCTTTGGCGAAAGCAAAAAGAAAAATATCCTGCCTTACAATCATTTACTTATAACGGGGAAAGCATGAGTATACTCGATTATTCTATTGTTGTCGTCTATCTGATAGGCATGGTTGGCATCGGTCTCTATTTTCAGCGCAAGGCCTCCAAGGGCATCAGTTCCTACTTTTTGGGCGAGCGCGATATGCCGTGGTGGGCGTTGGGCGCATCGGGCATGTCCTCAAACCTGGATGTCAGCGGTACCATGATCAATACGGCTTTTATTTTTGCCCTGGGCGCCTCGGGTTTTTTTATAGAAATCCGCGGCGGCGTTACGCTTATCATGGCTTTTTTGATGATCTTTCAGGGTAAATGGAACCGCCGGGCCCTGGTGATGACCCTGGCCGAATGGATGCATTTTCGCTTTGGCAAAGGCCGTCAGGGCGATGTGGCCCGTTTGATTGCCGCTTTCTCCATTATAATAGTCACTATCGCCATGATCACCTATTTTGCCATCGGCTCCGGAAAGTTTGTGGGTGAGTTTTTGGGTATACCCGACTACCTGGGGTTGCCATCACAGTTTTGGGCGGCCACGCTTATGATCGGCCTGGCCATGATATACACCGTGGCCAGCGGTTTATACGGCGTGGTCTGGACGGATGTTTTTCAGGGTATCCTTATTTTTGGAACCATTATTTTTATTTGCAGTCTGGCCTTTTTCAGTTTTAACCTGCCGGAAACCTTTCAGGTATCCGTACCCCTGCGCGATGGCGGTTTTATGGCGCTAAACACTACCCGCGAGGCCTGGACCAGTGTCTGGCCCAGTTGGGAACTGAACCTGCCCGCGGAATCGGCCTATTCTATTTATAATTTATTTGGCATCGCCATTCTCTTTTATCTGGTCAAGGTAACCATCGAGGGCGCCGGGGGGACGTCGCAATATATGATCCAGCGCTTTTTTGCCTCTCGCAGCGACCGCGAGTCGGGTTTACTCTCCCTGTTCTGGACGGTGTTGCTTGCTTTTCGCTGGCCCTTTATCGCTGCCATTGCCATTCTGGGTATCGTTTTTGGTACGCAAAGTGGGGTTATTGAGGACCCGGAAGCGGTTCTACCCATCGTTATCAACCAGATGGTGCCTATCGGTATTAAGGGCATACTGGTGGCTGGTCTGATGGCCGCGGCCATGTCCACCTTCGACTCCACGGTAAATGCCGGAGCCGCTTATTGGGTTAAGGATATTTACCAAACCTATATCAATCCCAAGGCCAGTGAAAAAACGCTGATGGCCCACGGACGCTGGTCGTCAATCATCCTGGTGGTACTGGGTCTCGGTTTTATGTTGTTGATTAATAATATAAATGAAATATGGGGCTGGATAACCTCCAGCCTGGGCGCGGGATTACTGGTGCCGACCATGGCCCGCTGGTATTGGTGGCGCATGAACGGTTACGGTTTTGCCGCCGGTACCGTGGCCGGAATGGTGGCCGCCGTTTTACAGCGGCTGTTTTTGCCCGATATTCCGGAATACTTTTCATTTATGATCGCTACTTCCGCTTCGCTTGTCGGAATGATCATCGGTACCTATCTGGCGCCGGCCACGGATGAAAAGGTGTTGCTGGAATTTTATAAACGCACCCGCCCCTTTGGTTTTTGGGGGCCGATCCGTAAGAAAATCAAGGGCGAAGTGATGGAAAAAATCAACAGGGAAAACCGGCGGGATATTATTGCCACCTTTTTTGCCGTGCCCTGGCAGGTGGTCTTGTTCCTGACGGGAATGGCGGTTATCATGAAGCGCTGGGATGAGTTTGCCTGGCTGGGTGTGATCCTGCTGGCCCTCTCCACGGGCTTGTATTTCTTCTGGTTCCGGCATCTTTCCACGGAAGTTAAAGTGACGGATTAGATTGTTGATAACCGTGGAGTTTTCCACATAATAAACTGCCGGGGGTATGGCGAAATTTCACCATACCTGCGGTGTCTCTTGTAGGGAAAAGCGCTGTAAGTATTTTAATATCAGTAGTTTATCGTGTTTATTTCAATGGGTAAACGGCAAATAGGTGTACGATCGTATTTCATGAAAAAAGTTATCCACAATTTATCAACAAGCAAAAATGGTATGTTTTACATACTGCTTTTTATGCTAACAAACATTCTTTTTTTAGCCTGCGGACAAGAAAAAAATTGGGATGATGTGCTGGATTTGATGGTTGATTTGCCCGAAGAGGGCAGGCAAATCGCGGCGGAACGCTGGCTGGAGAGGCAGAATGCTTTTCCCCTGGTAGAGGACAGTACGGTTGTTTTTATTTACAGGAACCGCCGCGATATACCTGTTTTTTTGACGGGTGATTTTAACGGCTGGTCTGACAAGGCGGAACCCTTTTTGAAAATTATCGGCACGGATATCTATTACAGAAGACATTCGTTTAGACCGGACGCCCGAGTGGAATATAAAATTATTGCCGGCAAAAAATGGCTGTTGGATTCATTGAACCACAATGTTGCCAGCGGAGGGTTTGGCAGCAATTCTGTTTTGTTTATGCCGGAATACCGTTTTCCCCGGGAAATATTACGTTTGCGAAACAAGGCCTACACGAAACTGGACACCGTAAGCTTTAAGGCGGGTGGAGGGGAGTACAGGGGCTATGTATACCGGCATCCCGAAGCCGCGGAACAAGACCCGTTTATAGTATTCAATGACGGCGGCGATTATATACGTTTTGGTCAGGCAACGGTAATAATGGATAACCTTATCCGCGAGGGACGCCTGCCCGCTCTGAATGCTCTTTTTGTCGATCCTCTGGATCGCATGCGTGAGTTGCGCTTTGATGATGATTATTTAAAGCGTCTGTTACGGGAGATTGTGCCGGCCTGTTTAAAGCAATATGCTTTAAGGCCTTCTCATATATATATGGGAGGCGCCTCGCTGGGAGGCTTGACCTCATTGTATGCTCTAAGGGATCATGGAACCATGCTGGAGGGGCTCTTTTCCCAGTCCGGCTCCTTTTGGGTTGACAGTTTGCGTATTGTTAAGGCGCTGGACAAAGCGGCGATCAAAGGAAAAAAAATCTATGTGTCCTATGGACTTTATGAGTCTCAGGACGAAAATCAAAAAAAGACGGTAAATTTTTTAAAAGAACAACAGGCCCGGCTAAAGGTTCAGGCCGTGGCCGACGGGCATAACTGGGGAAACTGGAGCGGCACCCTGGGCAGCGCCCTGCGCTTTCTGTTATCCTCCGGGGAGAAGTAATATGGTATATGATGAAATAGCACAACGCATGAAAAAACTGGGATTTACTCTGTATGAGTCCAAGGCCTATGTTTCGCTGTTGCAGCACAACCCGGCCACGCGTTACGAATTGAGCAAGCAATCCGGCGTGCCCCGTTCCGCTATTTACGACGTTATCCGCAAGCTGGAAAACATGGGCGCTGTCAACGGCACCTATACCGAGCCGCAAAAATATATGCCCCTGCCGCCGGATCAGCTGTTTGATTTGCTGGAACGGCAGTTTAAGCAACGCGTTTCGGAAGTGCGACAGGCCATGAAGCATTTTGAAATAGCCCTGGAACCGGGCCATCTGTGGAATATTGTCGGTTACGAAAACATGATACATAAAGCCCGAGAGATGATCGAGCGCGCCGAAAAGTCCATCTATATTTCCGTGTGGCAACAGGAAGCGGATATGTTGAAAAAGGAACTGGGCGCGGCTATAAAGCGCGGAGTAAAGATCATCGCTTTTTCCTTTACCACCATAGACCTGCCCACGGAATGCATCTATACCTACGGCATTAATCAGGATGACATGGAAGCCTTTTGGGATCATAAGATCATACTGGTTGTGGATCAAAACGAACTGTTGATGGGCGAGGCCGACCGTAAGTTGCCCAAAAAAACAGCCTGGACCCACAATAAAGCGATCGTTGACATTGCCACCAACCACATCATTCTGGATATCACCCTGTTTGGTATGCGTAATAATATTGATGTTTCGGATACGGTGGTTTCCATGCAAAAAGCCACCTCGGATCATCTGCAGGAGTTGCTGGCCACCAGCACAAAGGAGACCATTCAGGTTAAGAACGGAAAATAATGCCGCTTTTTTTCCTTCCCTGAAAAATGATAAGCGCACGGCCGATACAGATGAGCCCGCCGCGTTTTAATGATACGGTAATTTTGCGTTTTGCAAAACTTTTTTGATTACGTCTCATGTTGGTCACTTATATATAATGGGCGGGGGCGCTTTTTGTTTGAAAAGGATGTCATCGCTCGGAACGATAAAGACCCATATTTCGAAACGTGCTTTTCCCGTCCCATAGTCCTAAGAAGGCAAAACCCCATTTTGACCTCAGGAAATTTTATAGTACATTCTTCATCATCTTCGCCGGCGCCGCCCGCGGGGAATTAAAAAGGTAAAACGCTATTTATGTGCTCTGCCTGGGCAATGGGGCCTATGACAGCTCAAACCCGGGCGGGTGATAATCCGTGAAAGTAAAACAGATGAAGCAGACAGGATTAAAGTATAAGTTTTTAATTTTCGGTACTCTTTTGGTTGTGGCCGTTGTTGTGGCGGGTCTGCTGGCCTTTAATATGTTGTTGGAGCGTTTTCCCGCTCAGCGGGAGTATCTTTTAATGGCATTGGCCCTCTTTTTTATAGTCAGTGGCATCGGTGCTCTTATACTTTTTTCCCATATTATGATTAAGCCGGTGATACACCTTACGGAAAAGGTGGATCGCGTACGTCGGGGAGAGATGGATGTGGATATCCGCGTGGCCGAGGATGGTCAGTTTATCGATGAGATGGACATGTTGTATAGCGGGTTTGCCCATATGGTGGCCTCTCTTAAGGATAATTTTTTACAATTAAGCCGGGCCAAGGAACAGGCTGAAGGGTTTTCCCGTGAACTGGAAAAAAGTAAAAGCAGACTGGAAGCTATCTTTAACGGTATTTCCGACGGCATTATGATTATCGATAAAGAGTATAAAATTGTAGCCCACAACAAAAAGATGAAAAATATTCTGGGTTTTTCCAAAGACAGGCTTGTGGGAGAGCAATGCTTCCAGATGTGTACGGGAACGCAGGATAAGTGCGGTTTTTGCAATGCCGGTCGTGTTTTTGACAGCGGCCAGCCCATATTCACCTATTGCACCAAGGATGACCGTGAAAGCTGCGAAGAAAAGGTGTTTGAGGTCCACAATTTTCCCCTGTATGATAAAAACGGAGAAGTCCGTCAAATTGTGGAGTACGTAAAAGATGTTACGGACGCCACGCGCATGCGCAGCAATCTGGAACATGCCCAAAGGCTGGCGGATATTGGTACCATGGCCGGCAAGGTGGCCCACGAGGTGCGTAATCCGTTGAATGCTATCCAGGGCGCGGCTCACTACTTAAAGGGCGAGCTGGATAACGAGGAGGCCCGTAATTATCTC
The DNA here is from genome assembly GCA_026991535.1 of Calditrichia bacterium. Taxonomy (GTDB): domain Bacteria; phylum Calditrichota; class Calditrichia; order Calditrichales; family J004; genus J004. Next base: position 75,625 of record JALXBH010000050.1, read on the forward strand.
AACCTTATACAGGAACAGGTGGAGCGGGTTAACGGGGTGACCACACAACTCCTTTCACTTTCCAAGCCGATGACGCCGGTATTACAGCCGGGCAGCATTATAGAGGTGGTGGAGCGCGCCCTGCAGGTTACGCGTCCGCAACTGATGGCCCTTAAGGCCAATGTGGTGTATAAACCACCTAAATCAACGCCCAATCTTCTTATAAACGAAGGACAGTTGGAACAGGCGGTGATTAACATAATCCTGAATGCCGTGGAGGCCATGGATGGAACCGGCCAACCCGAGCTCCGCATCCGCTATCTTATAAACGAAGAGGCGGAAAGACCCAATGTGGAAATAGTCATAGAAGATAACGGCACGGGTTTAAAGGAAATTACCTATGATGACATTCTGAAACCCTTTTTTACCACCAAGGCCAAGGGAACGGGATTAGGGCTGACCATTGTGAAAAGAATCGTCGATAATCATCACGGACAATTTACGCTTAAATCACGGACAGGACAAAAGGGGGCCGTGGCTGTTATAAGGCTGCCCATAGGCGGGGGAACGGTATGAGTAACAAACCCAGAATTCTGGTAATTGATGATGAGCCGTCCATTTTAACGGTAATGAAAGCCAACCTTAAGCGGGAAGGCTATGAGGTGCATGTGGCCGAAAACGGACTTATTGGTTTTGAGAAAATAAAAAATGATGAGTTTGATACGGTTATTGCCGATTATCAGATGCCCAGAATGACCGGTATGCAGGTGCTGGAAGAGATGCAGTTGAAGCAGATCGACATCCCCATTATCATTGTTACCGCCCACGGTTCCATCGAACAGGCGGTGGACGCCATGCAAAAGGGGGCGCTTAACTATCTTACCAAGCCGATAAATTATGATGAACTGGTCACCGTGGTGCGCAATGCCGTGCGGCAACAGGCATTGAAAAAAGAGGTAAAGCGCCTGCGCCGGGAAGTGGATTCGCGCTACAACTTTAGCAATATCATAGGGCAGAATGAACGGATGCGGGCTATTTTTGACCTGATTACCGATGTGGCCGATACCGATGCCACGGTGCTGATCCATGGTGAAACAGGCACGGGTAAGGAGTTAATTGCCAAGGCTATTCATTATAACAGCTACCGGGGCAATGAGTCCTTTGTGAGGGTAAATTGTGCCGCCCTGGCCGAAACGCTTTTGGAAAGCGAACTGTTCGGACATGAAAAAGGAGCCTTTACCGGAGCGCTGACTACAAGGATCGGTCGTTTTGAACAGGCCGATAAGGGAACGATTTTTCTGGATGAGGTGGGGGATATTTCTTCTTCCACGCAATCCAAGCTGTTGCGCGTATTGCAGGAACGGGAGTTTGAAAGGGTGGGCAGCAATGAAACCCGGCAGATCGATGTGCGGGTTATTGCCGCCACAAACCGCAAGCTGGAGCAGGATGTGGCCCGTAAGGAGTTTCGCCAGGATTTGTATTACCGCCTCAATGTGATTCCCATAGAGCTGCCGCCCCTGCGCGAGCGTGTAGACGACATCCCCCTGCTGGCGGTGCACTTTATGAACCGCTATGCCAAAAAATTTAAAAAAAATATAGAGGAGATCGATGCCCGCGCCGTGCAATTGTTAATGGCCCAAAGCTGGCCGGGCAATATCCGTCAACTGGAGAATGTGATCGAGCGGGCCGTCATCAAGGAAAAAGGCGGCTGCCTGACGCGCGACACCCTTTCCACCTGTATCAGTTTGCCCAAGGCCCACAGCTACCAGTATTTTATTAATGAGGAGTTGTCTTTTAATGAGCTTAAATCGGAATTGATTTCCAAATTTGAGCGTGAATATATTTCGCGCATTTTAAAAAGATATGACGGTAATATCTCCCGGGCGGCCAGGCATGCCGGCATCCATTATAAAAATTTCTGTGATAAGATGAAGAAGTACGAAATCACCAAATGGGATTTTATACGCCAAAACTAAGGTTCTTTTGCCACAGGTATGGCAATAATACCATAATATTTTCCTTTCTTTTCTTTTTGATCCTATTCCCGCTTTAATTTTATTGAAGAGCCCGTTCCTTGCTATTAGTGATATGCGGGTTGTTTTACGCCTGTTTAGTAATTTTATAAGCAGGGCGGGTTTCTTCTGGCATGAATCTTGATACATATCTCCCCGCCTGACTAACTCCCTCATGTACAATAGTGTACGCTTTTTTAACCATATACCGGAGGATTTTAAATGAGCGATGTACAAGCCAATATGGAACTGGATTGCCGCGGGCTAAACTGTCCGTTGCCGATTCTCAAAACCAAAAAAGCCATCGAGACCCTGAATACGGGCGATGTGCTTAAAATGGTGGCGACCGATCCCGGCTCCATAAATGACATGACCGCCTGGACAAAGCGCACGGGTAACGAGTTGCTTTCTCATGAAGAGTCTGGCGACGAGTACGTATTTTTCATTCGTAAAAAGTAGAGGGGAGTTTTTATATGTCGGATACAAAAAAAATGGCTTTGATAGCCTCGCGTGGTACTCTGGATTGGGCTTATCCGCCCTTTATTCTGGCCTCCACCGCCGTGGCCATGGATATGGAAGTGCAGATATTTTTCACCTTTTACGGTTTGACCTTGTTAAAGAAAAAGCTGGACGCCAAGGTGGCTCCGCACTCCAATCCCTCCATGCCCATGAAAATGCCTTTCGGGCCGAAATCCTTTAAAAATATCGAGTGGCCTATTCCCAACCTGATTTCATCCAACCTGCCCGGTTTTAATGATGTGGCTACCACATTGATGAAGAAAACCTTTAAGAGCAAGGGTGTGGCCACGGTAGAGCAACTGCGCGATATTTGCGTGGAAAGCGGAGTGAAGCTGGTGGGTTGCCAGATGACCATGGATGTTTTTGGTTTTACCAAAGATGAATTTATCGATGGCGTGGAGCTGGGTGGCGCGGCCACATTTCTGGAGTTTGCCGCCGAAGCGGATATTCAACTGTTTGTATAAAAAGAGGGCCGGATGCACGTAAGATTGCTGGATATGGGAATGGTAAGTGTTTTGCGCTCACAAAGCATTTATCACGGTATAACGGAGAGCATGACCGCCGACAGCGAGCCGGCGATTTCCATTATGCGCCCGGAGGCGGCTTATGTGTCCACCGGCTATTTTCAGGAAGTAAACAAGGAGGTGGATACCGAGTACTGCCGCGAAAACCGGATTCCGGTTATTCGCCGGCATGTGGGCGGCGGGGCGGTTCTTTTGGATGCCAATCAGCTTTTTTTTCACCTGATGCTGCCCTCGGCCCGGGCGGCGGAATTTGGTTTGCCCCGTGCTCTGGAAGAGCGCTTTGAAAAGCTGGCCAAGCCCGCCATACTGGCCTATAATAAGCTTGGCATTAACGCCTCATTCCGGCCCATCAACGATATACATGTCAACGGCAAAAAAATCGGCGGCACCGGCGTCGGTGAAATCGAAGAGGGTATTGTTTTCGCCGGTAGCATGATGTTCGATTTTGACACCGAGCTTATGGCCCGGGTACTGCGCCTGCCCGATGAAAAAATGCGGGACAAGGTCAGGGCCGGTCTTAATGACTACATGACCACCATGAAGAAAGAGCTGGATGTGTTGCCAAAGCTGGAGGATGTGGCCGAGGCCCTGCTCAGCTCCTTCGAGGAAATATTCAACATCACTCTGGTGCCTTCCATGCCCACTTTGGAAGAGATGGATAAGATTTATGAATGGGATGAAAGGCTGCGCAGCGACTCCTGGATGAACGATATTCAACTGGCCGAAAAAGACCTGAAGCATGTTAAGATTTCCTCAAACGTAAAAATTCTGCAGGCAGCCCACAAGGCCCGCGGCGGGTTGATCCGCGGTACCCTGCGTGTGGTGGATGATATTGTCGATGACGTCTGTATTTCGGGTGATTTTCCCATGAGCCCGCAAAATTGCCTTAAGGAGTTTGCGCATACCTTTCAGGGAGCCCGCCTGGACAGGGAAGAGCTGGAAAAACGGTTGCGCCGGGCCCTGACCGAGCTGAATATCGACATGGCCGGCGTGGATGAGAATGACTTTAAACAACTATTTGAACAAGTGACCCAGTAAGTTAAGGAGATGGATAATGGATGAAGATGGAAGTGTATTTATATTTATGACATCGGGACCCGATACGCCCCAAAGGTGCGCCACGCCCTTTTACATGGCTAATATCGCCGCTGTTATGGATAATGAAGTGAAAATTGTGTTTCAAATCGATGGCGTATTGCTGGCCAAAAAAGGGGTTGCCGAAAACTTAAAAGCCCTGGAAGGCGGTAAGCTGATTATCGACTTTTTACGTGACGCCAAGGAAGCGGGCGTGGAGCTTTATTGCTGTTCCGCGGCCCTGGACCTGCATAACATGACCAAGGATGATCTGATCGATGAAATAGACGACGTCGTTGGCGCGGCCTGGATGATGGATGAAGCGCTCAGCGCGGATGTAGTACTTAATTACTAAAGAGGTGTGTTATGGCAGAAATAAAGAATTGTCTCCTTCCCGATGACCTTTATTACAGCGTGGAAAACAATGTGTGGGTGCGTGACCTGGGTGACGGCACTATTTCCCTGGGAATGACGGATATAGCGCAAACCCTGGCCGGGTCGGTAATCCACTGTAAGCCCAAGGCGGCCGGCAAAAAAGTTAAAGCCAATAAAAGTATAGCTACCGTGGAATCCGGTAAATGGGTCGGTCCGGTAAAGTGTCCCTTTTCCGGCGAGATCGTCGCTGTTAACGAGCAGCTTGCGCAAGACGCTACAATCCTTAATAAAAGTCCCTATAAAGAGGGGTGGATTGTCAAGGTGCGTCCCGACAATCTGGAAGGCGATTTAGCCAATCTGGCCAAGGGAGCGGACGCCATCCCCGGCTTTGAAGCCTACATGGCCGAAAAAGAATTGGGTGAATGTATCCATTGCGAAGGATTTGATGGCTGATAAGCTGTTGATCCGTGTGTTTACACACCCCGCCTGTTCCGGTTGCGGCCCGGCCCTGCGCATGGTTTGGGAAATGGTGGAACAGGAAAAAGAGGTCTTTTCCCTGCGAACGGTAAAACTTGAAAACAAAGACGGTTTACAGGAGGCTTACAGAGAAGGCATCAAAACCATACCGACCATAATCCTCTCCTCCGGAGAAAAAGAGCTGGAAAGGATTGTCGGTTCGCCGTCCAGGGAGCAGTTGGCGGCCTTTAAATCATATTTAAAACGTTAATATAACAAGAGGCAATTATAATGGGCTCTATTTATGCAGATGCGAAATATCAGGATGTACCCGTTGAGGAAAAAGAGCGGCTGTTTCAGGAAGTGAAAGCCGACATGCGCTGGCATACCACGCTCTACGGTTGTTATGAGTGCGGTATTTGCGTGGCCGCCTGTCCCTCCGC